>DATHVS010000131.1:0-56784 GCA_035461195.1 Nocardioidaceae bacterium | reverse complement strand
GAGGCCCAGGCGCCTCACGGCAGGCTCAGAAGGCCACCCTTGCGGACCGCAGGGCGCTCTCCGCGTCGGAGTTGCCGCTCACGCGCACGGACGGCGAGGAGTCACGCCTGAGAGCAACCGCCAGACCTCGACCGCGTCGGCCTCCAGCGTCGCCTCGGGGTTGCCCATGCCGAGAGCCCACGCGCCGGCGCCGTGGCCGGTCAGGACGAGCCGGGTCGGCGGGCCGTCCCAGACGTGGGCGAGGTCGCGGACCACCTGGGCCACGACGTCGGCCTCCGTGGCGCTGGCAGTGAGGTCACGACCGGTGGCCCGGCCGACGTCGATGCGGTGCATCCACACGTCGCGCGGGTAGATGACGTCGAACAGGTATCCGAACGTCGATCCCGGTGGCAGGCCCGTGTCCTTCGGCAGCCGCCGGTCGCGCACGAGTCGAGGCATACGCCGCCTTGCTACGGCTGCCTTGGGACCGAGGTCGGCGAGGTCGGCGAGCAGGTCCGCAGGTGAGGCGTCCCTGCGGTCGTCGACCTGCACCTCGTTGATGCCGTCCAGGGGGCACAGGTCGGGGTAGCGCCTCCGTCCCAGCACGAGGTGGCGGACCAGGACCCGTAGGTGAGCGCCCTCGTCCATGGCGCCGGTGACGTGGGCGATCATGTCGCGCACGGTCCAGCGGGGGCAGTCGGTCGCCAGCCCCCACTCGTCCGGGCTGAGGTCGGTGAGCAGTACGAGGAAGGCGTCGAGCTCGCCGAGGGCCACCTCGTGAGCGCGATCGGGCAGGGGAGGGGTGAGGGTGGTGGTCATGCGGCGGACCTCGATGCGTACCGGGCGATGAAGGCGGAGACCAGAGGGCCGACGAGCGCCCCCGTGAGGCTCGACGGCACGGGCACGCCGGGCTCGTTCGACATGTGCTGGCTGATCAGGCCGGTCGACATGAGGTTCCAGACCTCGACCGCCTCCGGGACGTCGGTCGTGTGGTCGAGACGGCCCTGCTCCCGCAGCCTCGTCATCGTCCGGGAGGCGAGGTCCTTCGCCGCGACGGCGGCGGCGTAGGACTCTGCCGTGGGCTGCCACTGCGGGACCGGCCGCCAGAACATCAGCTGGGAGTACGCCGGATGCGCCGCCGACCACTCGAGGGCGCACCTCATCGCCCCCTCGAGGTGCTCCTGCAGCGACACGGCCGGGGGCAGCGGTTCGGCGTACGGGCGCATCGCCTCCTCGAACGCACGCCAGCCCCTGGCGAAGACCTCGTCGTAGAGCGCGGCCTTGGAGGGGAAGTAGACGTACAGCGACGGGGTGCGCATGTGCATCCGCCGAGCCACCTCGCCGAGGCTCAGCCCGGCCGCGCCGCTCTCGGCCATCACGGCCAGCGCGTGCTCGACGATCTCGTCGGAGGTCTCGCGGTGGCGGTGCCGCCGGCGGTCGACAGAAGGCGTGGTACTCATGACAGAAGGATTTCCTAATAGCGTTAGGTAGTCAACGATCAGGGCCCTTCCGGTCCAGTCAGGTCGGACGTGACCAACGACACGGGCGCCGGGACGAGCACAGGTGGAGCCGGCCCGACCCGCTTCGCCAAGATGGGGCGCGTGCTCGAGACCAGAGAGATCTACAAGACCCTCGACCTCTGCCTGAGGATCGGGGAGGTTCTGCTCTCCTCCGGTGCCGGTGCGGCGGACGTCACCGCCACGATGCTCTCGATCTCCCACAGCCTCGGACTTCGCAATGCCGACGTCGACGTGACGTTCACGGCCCTGTCGATGAGCTACCAGCCGAGCTTCGACGAGCCGGCGCTCATCCAGGTCCGCAACGTCCGGCACCGCGACATCGACTACGAGGACCTCACCGAGGTCGACCACCTCGTCACCGCGCTGCTCACCGGCGAGATCGACCGCGACGAGGCCCGCCAGCGGCTCGCCCGTGTGGTCTCCTCGGGCCATCGCCTCCCGCGCTGGGCGGTCACCCTCGGCTGGGGGATGACCGGGCTCGGGATCGGCCTGCTGCTCGGCGGGGACCTGGTGGTCGTCTCGATCGCCTTCCTGGCCGCGGCAGGGATCGACCTGATCAAGAAGTGGATGTCGCGGCGGCGGCTGCCGACCTTCTACCAGCAGGTCGCCGGCGGTCTCTTCGCCACGCTCTTCGCCGTAGGGACCGCGGCCAGCGACATCGAGGTCGACCCGTCGTTGGTGGTCACGGCCAACATCATCATGCTGCTGGCGGGCATCGGCTTCATGGGCGCGATCCAGGACGCGTTGACCGGGTTCTACATCACGGCAGGCGCGCGGTTACTCGAGGCGTTGCTGGCCACGGCCGGCATCATCGCCGGGGTCAGCGGAGGGCTGACCGTCGGCGCCATGCTCGGGGTCGAGCTGGGCCGGCTGAGCCCGGGGACGGCCGGCTGGCAGGCGCTGCCGGTGATGACCTTCGGCGCCGGGCTCGCGGCAGCGTCGTTCGCGTTCGCCTCCTACGCGCCGCTGCGATCCTTGCTGCCCATCGCCGCGATCGCCGCGTTCGGTTCGTCGATCTGGTACTTCTTCATCGTCCAGGACGCCGGTCCGGCGTGGGCGTCGGCGACCGCCTCGATCATGATCGGTGTGGTCAGCTACTCCGTCGCGGGGCGCGTGCGGGTGCCACCCCTCGTCGTCGTGGTGCCGGCCGTCGTACCCCTGCTGCCAGGCCTCTCGATCTACCGGGGCCTGTCGCTGATGTCGGTCGGGGACAGCTACGGCATCATCGCGCTGGCCACCGCCGCCGCCGTCGCGATCGCGATCGCCTCCGGCGTGATCCTGGGTGAGTACATCGCGCAGCCGCTGCGACGGGAGGTGCGCCGTCTCGAGGACCGGCTGTCCGGTCCGCGCCTCGTCGGGCCGATCCGCGCCCGCGCCGTCAAGCGCCGGCGGGAGAAGGTGAGCTGACTCACGGGACCGTGTCGAGGGGGTGCTGGAGGCCGGTGCTCGTGTCGATCAGCGTGGCTCGGTCCGCGGTGGTGACCAGCGGCAGGACGTCGAAGACCGCAGCCGCGACCGTGGGCAGTCGCTCCAGGGTGGTGCGTGGGGCAAGCGTGCAGTGGGGGACCCATACGCCGGGACGGTAGTGCCGGTGCAGGTCGGCGCCGGTCGACTCGACCGCCTCGACCACGCGCTCCTGACGGCGGGCGATGTCGGAGGTCACCGAAGGCACCAACCAGGTCCGGCTGCGACGGAACATCCCGATCGCGTCGAAGTGCAGCGTCATCGGCCCCTCGTCGGGAAGCAGGTCGAGCGCGTCGGCGACCTTGGCGGTGTCGAAGCTGCGCAGGACCGCGTAGGAAAGGTGCGGCACGTGCCGGCCGTGGGTGTGGCTGAGCAGGGTGGCCACCCCGTCGGCCTCGAGGCGCTGCCACAGACGGTGCAGGACCTGCTCGCTGTGGGCGTCGAAGAGGAGGCAGACCGCGAGAGCCATGCTGTCAGCCGAGCACGTCGAACGCGGTCGAGCCCGTGGGGCCGGCCTCTGCCGTCTCGACCCGGTCCACGCGGGCACGAGGAGGTCCCTCGTAGCACCAGGCGACCAGGGCGTCCACGGCGTCACGTGCACCCTCGAACAGCGCACCCACGCTGCCGTCCGGCTCGTTGCGGATCCAGCCCGTGACGCGGTGCCGTTCGGCCTCCTGACGGCACGAGTCGCGGAAGAAGACCCCCTGCACCCGGCCGTGGACCACGACCCTTCGGGCTACGACGTCGTTGCTCATCCGCCCATGATCGCGCCCCCGAGCGCGGCGAGCCAGCGTCGGCTGCTGCCCGCGCGTCGGACTGTGTCAGCTGCCCTTGGTCTTCTGGGTCGGCCGGTCGCCGGGGAGGTGGTCGGCTTTGACGGCCCCTCGCTCACCGAGGGGCGCCGGCTTGCCGATGGTCGTGTCCTCGACCGTCTGCTGCTCGGTCTCGGCGTTGATCTCGGCGCCGAACAGGACGACGAAGGCGGTGATCCACAGCCAAAGCATCAGGACGACGACGCCCGCCAGCGCGCCGTAGGTCTCGCCGTAGCTGCCGAAGTTGTCCACGTAGAGCGAGAAGCCGAGGGAGGCGACCAGCCAGATGACCGTCGCGACGGCGGCGCCGACCGAAACCCAGCTGAACCTCGGTGAGTCACGGTCGGGCGCCCAGCGGTAGAGCAGGGCCAGGCCGACGCCCACGGCGATGAGCAGACCGACCCAACGAGCGATCTCGAGGAGCAGACGCAGCGCACCTTCGGGGATGAACGCGTTGAGGACCGCAGGGGCCACGGCGATCAGGAGGATCGCGACGGTGGCGAAGAGGATCGCGCCGAGGGTGAGAGCGAGCGCAAGGGCCTTCCGCTTGACGAAGCCTCGGGTCTCGTCCTCGTCGTAGGCGACGTTGATTGCGGTGAGCATCTGGCCCACGCCGCCCGAGGCGGCCCACAGCGCAGCCAGGAGCGCGACGACCAGCCCGATGCCCAGACCCTGCTGGGGCGCGGAGGTGATCGCCTCCATCTGGTCGGTGATCAACGAGGCAGCGTCCTGGGGGAGTGCCTGGGAGATCTGCTCGGTCTGTCGTTGCACGGTCGCCGGGTCGGCGACGAGGCCGTAGACCATGACCGCGGCGATCATCGCGGGGAACAGCGAGAGGAACGCGAAGAAGGCCACGCCCGCCGCGAGGAGCGGGACCTGGTCGATCTTCGCCTCCGCCCAGGCCCGCTTGGTGACCTGCAGCCATCCCTTCGCCGGGATCTGTCCGGGCTTGCCTGCTCTCGCACCGGGGTAGTCGTGGTCGAGGGTGCTCGATTGTCTCGCCATGGAGCGCTGGTACCCGCAGCTACCGCGGGCTAACGCCGGTCAGGCGCGGTCTCACCTGCCGACCTTCGGCATGATCCGGGAAGCGATCTTGGCCACAGTGCTCTGGTAGCGGGCTCCCACGAGCCGGACGTAGGCGTCGAGGACCACCGCGTCGCCGCCCACGACGATGCGCGGCCGGTCCTTCAGCACGCCATCGACGATGATCGCGGCAGCCTTGTCCGCGCTGATCCTGGCCAGCTTCTTGTCGAACAGACGGGCGACGGTCTGGGGGTCGTGGCTTTCGGTGGTCCGTGCGTTGCGGGCGATGGCGGTCTTGATGCCCCCGGGATGGACGCAGGAGACCTTGACCGGGTGCTTGTTGACGAGCATCTCGGTGCGCAGGGCCTCGGTGAAGCCGCGTACGCCGAACTTCGAGGCGTTGTAGGCCGACTGCCCCGGCATGCCCATCAGCCCGAAGAGGCTGGAGATGTTGACGAGATGCCCGTCGCCGCCGGCGATGAGGTGGGGGAGGAACTCCTTGGAGCCGTTGACCACGCCCCAGAAGTTGACGTCCATGACCCACTCGAACTGCTCGTAGGACGTCTCCTCGAAGTCCCCGTGGAGCGCGACGCCGGCGTTGTTGAACACGGCGTTGACCCGGCCGAGCTCGGAAGCGACCGACGCGGCGTAGGCAGCCACCGCCGCCCGGTCGCTCACGTCGAGTTTCTCGGTGTGGACCTCGCGGGCGTGGCGGGCGGTGGCGCGCTCGGCGGTCTCGAGGAGGCCGACCTCATCCCTGTCCGAGAGCGCGAGCACCGCGCCCCGGGCGGCGAGGTTCAGCGCGAGCGCGCGCCCGATGCCGGAGCCCGCGCCGGTGATCACGGCCACCTTGCCGTCGAATGTCCTCATGCGGTCTGTCCCACCTTCGTGGTCGTCGTGGATCGGCTCCTCGGGTCGTGCTCGCGCACGTCGTACTGCTCGACGTCGAAGCGGCGCGTCAGCCGCCGGAAGATGAACGTCGTGCGCGGCCAGAGCGTGACGTTGCGGCCGTGGGAGTCGAGGTACCAGCTCGAGCAGCCACCCGCCGACCACACCGTCCTTCTCATCCGGCGCTGGATGTCGCGGTTCCACCGCTCCTGCGCCCTCGGCTTGGGCTCGAGCGCGGCGATGCGGCGCGTGTCCATCGTGCGGAGCGCGTCGAGGACGTAGGCGATCTGGGACTCGATCATGAAGACCATGCTCGAGTGGCCGAGGCCGGTGTTGGGCCCGACGATGAAGAAGAGGTTCGGGAACCCGTGCGCCGTGGCCCCCTTGTAGGCCGACATCCCCTCACGCTCCCACTGGGCGGCGAGCGTCTCGTTGTTGCGGCCGGTGATGTGCTCGGCGATCGGCAGGTCGGTGGTGTGGAACCCGGTGGCCACCACCAGGGCGTCGACCTCGCGCTCCACGCCCTCGCGGGTGACGACGGCGTTGCCGGTGACCTTCTCGATCCCCTCGGTCACGAGGTCGACGTTGTCGCGGGCGAGCGTGGGGTACCAGTCGTTCGAGATCAGGATTCGCTTGCAGCCGATCTCGAAGGTCGGGGTGACCTTCTCACGCAGGTCCGGGTCGGGGACGCCCCGCTCGATGTTCTTCAGCGAGGACTTCTTGGCCGGGGTGGCGATCTTGGGGTTGACGGTGAAGGCCGGCACGAAGGTCTCGCGGCCCCAGTAGATCGCGGTGCGGTAGAGCTTTTGGACCGCCGGAAGGTGACGGAAGGCGAGCCGCTCGAGGCCGGTGTAGGCGCGGTCTCGGCGCGGCATCACCCAGGGTGCGGTGCGTTGGTACACGTCGAGGTGGGCGACCACCTTGGCTATCTCGGGAACGATCTGGATGGCCGACGCGCCGGTGCCGATGACCGCGACGCGCTTGCCGGTCAGGTCGTAGTCGTGGTCCCACTGCGCGGAGTGGAAGACCTGGCCCTGGAACGTCTCGATGCCGTCGATCTCGGGCATCTTCGGCTCCGAGAGGGCGCCGGCGGCCGAGACGAGGAGGTCGGCGGTCACGGTGCCGGCGGTGGTGGTGACCCGCCAGTGGCCCGCCTCGTCGTCCCAGCTGGCGTCCTCGACGCTGGTGTCGAAGCGGAAGCGGTCCATCACCGAGGACTCGGCGGCCACCTTCTTCAGGTACGCCTGGATCTCGGGCTGGGGGGAGAAGGAGCGCGACCAGCCGGGGTTGGGCGCGAAGGAGAACGAGTACAGCTGCGAGGGAACGTCGCAGGCCGCTCCGGGGTAGGTGTTGTCGCGCCAGGTGCCGCCGACGTCGGAGCCTCGCTCCACGACGAGGAAGTCACGCTCACCCTGCTCCTCGAGCTTGATCGCCAGGCCGAGGCCGCCGAAGCCGGCCCCGATCACGAGGACCCGGGTGTGTTTCGGAAGGGCTGCCGCGCCGTCCTGGGCGGCGGTCGTGGTGTCCATGGCAGAGGACCATACCGACGGTATTGAACCAGGGTCAATAGCGTTGTTGAAATATGTTCAGTAGAGTTGGGGCATGACCCACACCCGCGTTCGGCTGAGTCCGGACGATCGGCGCGAGCAGCTGCTCGACCTCGGCATCGAGCTGCTCGCCACACGCTCGCTCGACGAGCTGTCGATCGACCTGCTCGCCGAGGAGGCGGGGATCTCGCGGGGGCTGCTTTACCACTACTTCCGCAACAAGCAGGAGTTCCACCGCGCCGTCGTACGCCGGGCCACCGACGAGATGCTCGAGCTGACCACGCCCGACCCGTCCCTGGACGCGCTCACGCGGCTGACGACGGGGCTCGCCGCCTACATCGACTACGTGGACGGGAACTTCGAGCCGTTCACCTCCCTGGTCCGCGGCGCCGCGAGCGGGGACCGTTTCCTTCGCGAGATCTACCAGGACGCGCGCGGAGCCATCACCGGCCGGATCTTCGACAGCGTCGGCGAGCTCGGTCTGAGCGACTCCCCGGCAACCCGCCTGCTCGTCAACGGGTGGGCGGCCATGGTCGAGGAGGCCGTGATCACCTGGGTCCAGGAGCGCCAGGTGCCGAAGGAGGAGCTCCTTCGGCTCCTCGCCGCCGCGCTGCCCGCCGTCCTCGCGGCCACCGTCGCCGGGGACGGTCCACAGCCAGGTCAGCCAGCAGCTTCGTAGGCCTCGGCCAGCCACGCCTCGACCTCCTGGTCGACGTCGCCCAGGTCGCGCACCTCGAGGTGATGCATCCACCGCGTCCCGGTGACCTTCACCGTCTCCTTCCACCGCGGGCTGGGGTCCTGGCGTGGCAGCATGATCGAGACGACGACCTCGGCTGCGGGACGGCTGAGATACATGCCGGGGAGCCAGACCCAGCAGAAGCCGCTGCGACGACGGAAGCCCACCTGGCTCCTGCCGACCCTCACCGTCGCGGACCCGAGGTCGTCGACGAGCCTGACGAGTACGTCGTACACCTGCCGGCCGAGCGCGGCCGAGCCGAAGAACTCCTCGACACTCCCGCGCTCGACGTCCACCATGGCGCCATGGTCTCGTGAACCCCGCATGTCGGGGGACGGTATGGGCACGTGAAGGACACGTCGACGAAGGAGGCACGATGCGCTTCGGCTACTTCCTCTCGTGCGAGGAGTACACCCCCCAGCAGCTCGTGGAGCAGGCCAGGCTCGCCGAGCAGGCGGGTTTCGACGCCCTGTGGATCAGTGACCACTACCACCCCTGGAACGACGAGCAGGGTCAGAGCCCGTTCGTCTGGTCGGTGATCGGGGCCATCTCCCAGGTGTGCGACCTACCGGTCACGACCGCGGTCACCTGTCCGACTGTTCGGACCCATCCCGCGGTCATCGCGCAGGCCGCCGCGACGAGCGCCGTGATGCTGGACGGGAGGTTCGTCCTGGGCGTCGGGTCCGGCGAGGCGCTCAACGAGCACATCCTCGGCGGTGCCTGGCCCACCGCCGACGTGCGGCTCGCGATGCTCGAAGAGGCGGTCGACGTCATCCGCAGGCTCTTCACGGGCGAGACCGTGACCTACGGCGGTGAGTTCTACACCGTGGACACCGCACGGTTGTACACCGTGCCCGACCAGCCCCCGCCGATCTACGTGTCGGGGTTCGGCCCGAAGGCCACCGAGCTGGCCGCCAGGATCGGGGACGGCTACATCAACACCGCGCCCGACGACGAGCTCCTCGGCCTCTTCAAGGAGCGCTCAGGCGGCAAACCCGCGCAGGCAGGGGTGAAGGTGGCCTACGCCGACACCGAGGAGGAGGGCGTCGAGCACGCCCACCGGCTCTGGGCGAACGCCGGCCTTCCCGGCGAGCTCGCCCAGGTGCTCCCCAGTCCGCAGCACTTCGAGCAGGCCTCGCAGCTGGTCACCAAGGAGATGACCGCCGACGCGGTCGTCTGCGGGCCCGACCTCGAGCGCCACGTCGACACGTTTGCGCCTTACGTCGACGCGGGCTACGACGAGGTGTACGTGGCGAACATGGGGCCGCACTACCGCCAGATGATCAAGGCCTACGGCGACAAGGTGCTTCCGGCTCTGAGGAGCGCCGGCGACGTGTGAGCCAGGCCCGCCATCCGGCTCAGTGGAAGGAGCACCGCACCACGCGGAAGCGCAGGAACACTCCCTCGTCCCACCGGTCGGTGCCGATGTGCCACCCGGCGACCACCTCGGTCGGCACCAGGTAGCCATCGAACCTGCGCTCCTCACCGAGGAGGGCGCCGAACCGGTGCCGGCCGAACTCCTCGCCAGGAGGGCTTCCCCAGCGGTGGGTCTCGATCTCTCGCAGTCGCCCGATCGGGTCGAACCCGAGGGTGACCTCCTGCTCCTCGCCCCCGACGACGAGATGGGCGGTCGCATGCAGGTGGTCGACTTCCACCCACTGCACCGAGGGGTCGAGCGCTACGGTCGGGACGAACGCGAAGAGCTCCGCCGCGTGCCGGCCGGCGACACTGCGGGTGATCGCCTCACCACTGGACGTGGTGAGGCGCACCCGGCGCAGCAGCCGCCAGCGCATCTCGCCCTCCTCGCGGGTGAACCGGTCGAAGCCGGTGACCGGAAAGCCCGCCGTCCGGGTCCGCGCAGCCCAGATGAATCCGCCGGCCCTCGTGGCGCGGTGCCGTGCGTAGAACAGCCGCCACGACCCCCGTAGGTGCAGGTGGCCGGTCCACTCCGCGTCGACCCCGGTCAAGATTGCGGCGCCGGGGGCCACGGTGTGCAGTAGCCAGCGCTGCACGGGCTCGGGGAGGTCCGCCACGAGGACGGGGTCGAAGACACGGAACTCGTCGGTCGAGGCGCCGAGGGCCGCCCAGTCGGCCTCGGGGACGCCGACCGGACGGGGGCGCGACGCGCGTGCGGGGAAGGGGCGCACCAGGCGAGCCAGCCACCAGCCGGTGACCGCTGCGACGGTGAGCGCCATGGCCAGCCCGCCCAGGACGCCGATCGCTATGACCAGCCCGGTGCTCTGTCCCTCACGCCACAGCGGCGTGGTGATGCCGACCAGGACGCCCATACCTGCGGCCCACGCGAGTGCGTTGACCGGGGTCCAGGTCCGGGACCGGGCGACGTGGCGTCGCAGCACCGACCACTGCGCCAAGCCAATCGACGCCAGGAGCGCAGCGCCGAGAACGACCGCGAGCGGGATCGTCACGCCCAGAGGCCAGTCCTTCCACGTCAGGTAGAACGTGCTCGGAAGCATCCCGATGAACCATGCGACCCCAGCGCCGAACGCGGTCGCGCCGATCCAGGCCGCCCGGGAGAAGCCGAGGAACTCACGCCGCAGCACGAACGCCTGGGCGGTGCCCAGGACGATGCCCTCGACCACGCCCGCTGCGAGCATGAGGACGAACGTGAAGGCGGGGTAGAGGTTGAAGGCGACGGTCGCTGCGAGGGCGGGGACCAGGAAGCCGAGGGTCTCGCCGAGAGTGGTCGCGACCACCCACGAGCGGCGTAGGGAACGCGGCCCTCGCCCGAAGGAGAGCGGGAGGTCCAGGTCCGGGGGCGCGGGTGCGGGTCCTTGGACCGTCATGACGCTCAGCCGGCGAGAGCGGGGGACTGGCCCACACCCACGGTCACGACCGGACACGAGCACCGCCGCGAGAGCCTCTCGGCGAGGTCGAGGCGCCGACCGTTCTGCGGCTCACCGATGACCAACAGCGAGGCCCTCTCCGAGGCGGCGACGAGCGCGTCCTCCACGGACGCGTCGGGCGTCTGCACCATGACGGGGACCTCGATCCCCGAGTCGCCGAGCACCTCGACCACCCATGACTGCGTGCGGTACCTCGAGTCACGGCGGGACCTGTCCAGGTCCCGCTCGAGGGCCAGGTCGGCCCGTCCGCCGAGGTCGAAGGCATGCACCACCAGCACGGAGCTGTGGTGGCGCGCAGCCTCCTCGACGGCCCACCGCAATGCGGCCGTGGCCGACGGAGTCGTGTCGCCACCTACGACGATCCGATCTCTGCTCACCATGTCCGTGTCTCCTCGCCCTCGTCCCGATCACCCTTGGGCGGTCACATGCGTTCTCTGTCCTTGGTTCAGGGTGGCAGCGGGCGGTCCGAGGCTGCAGGGCGTAACGGACGAAGCCTGCGGGACCTTCGACCCGTGCTGCATCCCGGCGTCGCCCTCATGATTGGTGCAGGGAGACTTGCGGCCCTGGCGTGGGCGCCGGATGGAGGAGGAGTGCGATGAACGAGCCGGTGGAGCTGACCGTCGAGGAGTGTCTGGAGCTGCTGCACGGCGGTGTTCTCGGCCGGGTGGCGCTGTCGACTCCGATGGGTCCTCGGATCGTCCCGATCAACTACGCGATGTACGACGACGCGATCGTGTTCCGCACGACGCCGTACAGCGAGCTCGGCACCTACGGGTGGAACACCGACCTCGCCTTCGAGATCGACCACATCGACTACGACAAGCACCAGGGCTGGAGCGTCGTCGCCATCGGACGGGCGACGCTGGTCGAGGATCCGGACGAGCTCAACGACATCCGTGCCAACTGGGACCCCGCGCCGTGGGCCGGCGGCCGTCGCCACCTCTACATCCGGCTCACCTGGCGTGACCTGACCGGCCGGCGGATCGGCGCGGACTGGTCGAAGGCCAGCATGATGCCCGTGCGCCGCGTTCTCTAGGTTCGCCCTAGGCTGGTCGGCATGACCGACCATGGCCTCAAGCGCGCACCCGAGCAGGACGGCCTCGAGCTCCCCGCGAACGCTCGGGCACTGCTCGACGCGGTTGTGGCGATCTCCTCCGACCTCGACCTGCACAGCGTGCTCAAGCGCATCGTCATCTCCGCATGCCAGATCACCGGTGCGCGGTACGGCGCGCTGGGTGTCATCGGACACGGCGGCGGGCTCGTCGACTTCGTCACGCACGGCATCGGTGAAACCGACCACGCGGCCATCGGAGACCTGCCACGCGGCCACGGCATCCTCGGGCTGCTCATCGACCATCCCGAGCCCATCCGGCTCTCCAACATCCAGGATCACCCCAAGTCCTACGGCTTCCCGCCCAACCACCCGCCGATGGAACGTTTCCTCGGGGTGCCGGTGCGGATCCGCGGGACGGTCTTCGGCAACCTCTACCTGACGGAGAAGGAAGGCGGCAACGACTTCACCGACCAGGACGAGAAGCTGGTGCTCGCCCTGGCCTCGGCCGCCGGCTTCGTGATCGAGAACGCCCGCGACTACTCCCAGAGCGAGCGGCGCCGGCAGTGGCTCGAGGCCACCGCTCAGATCAACGATGCCCTTCAGCCCCCGGTCCGCCTCGACGACGCTCTGCGGCAGATCGCGATCGGCGCGCGGCGGGTGTCGGGCGCCTCCGCGGTCGCCGTCGTGCGCCGCGCCGCCGAGACCGTCCACGAGATCGCTGCCTGGGACGGCCGACGCAGCGAGGACCTCCGCCCGCTGGTGCGCGCCCTCGAGACGCACATCACCGGCGCGGAGGAGGAAGCCACCGTGGTGGTCATCCCCCAGGGAGCCGAGCGCACCGTGGTCCTCGTCCCGCTGCGGGCACATCTGGCACCCGATGGTGTGCTGCTGGTGGTGCTCGACGCCGGTCGTGGGTCGTTGGAGAGCGACGAGGCCGAGCTCCTCGCCTCCTTCGCGGACCAGGCCTCGCTCGCGCTCGACCGGGCCCAGGCCATCTCGGACCGGCAGGAGCTGATGCTGGTTTCCGACCGGGACCGTATAGCGCGTGACCTGCACGACCTGGTGATCCAGCGTCTGTTCGCCACCGGGCTCGCCCTGCAGGGGGCGCGGAGGATCGCGGTGAGCGAGGAGGTCTGCGAGCGCATCGACAGTGCGGTGGCGGACCTCGACGTGACGATCCGCGACATCCGGTCCACGATCTTCGAGCTTCAGCACGGACACGAGCTGTCCCTACGGGCGGACGTGCGGGGACTGGTCAAGGAGTACATCCCGGTGCTGGGCTTCACGCCGATGGTGCGGACCTCCGGGCCGCTCGACACCGCAGTGCCCCAAGGGATCGCAGAGCAGCTGCTCGCGGTTCTCCGAGAGGCCCTGTCCAACGTCGCGCGGCACGCCGAGGCCGACGCCGCGGTCGTGGAGGTGGAGGCCCGGGGCGGCGAGGTCATGCTGAGGGTCGCCGACAACGGCCGCGGCCTGCCGGCCGACCGGCACGAGAGCGGCCTGCGCAACGCACGGCGGCGTGCCTCGGACAAGGGCGGCCGGCTCAGGCTCTTGCCCGAGGAGCCTCACGGGACCGTCCTGGAGTGGACGGTCCCGATGGGCAGCGCTTCCGACGGCCAGGTGTGATGTCCAGGCTCATACGTCGGACGGCACCGTGATCACCGGGCACTCGGCGTAGTGCAGCACCGCGCGGGCGACCGACCCGAAGGCGAACCCTCCGAAGACACCGGCCGGGTGCCGTCCGAGCACGACCACCTGGGACTCCTCGGCCGCCTCCAGGAGCGCCGCCGCGGGGTGCTTGTGCACGCGCATCGGGCGGACCACCACGTCAGGATGCCTCTCTCGCCACTCGGCGAGAAGATCGTCGAACCGGGTCGCCGCCTCCTGTTCGGTCTCCGTCACCGCGCCGGTGACGGTGGGCGCGTCCCAGGAGCTCGTCGGCGTCTCCCAGCCGTGGACGGCGACGAGAGCCACACCCAAGCGTCGTGCCCGTCGGAACGCCGCCTCGATCGGCTGGTGGTCGGCCTTGTCGGGATCGATCCCGAGGACCACCGGGTGGCCCTCGTGCCGGCTCTGGTCCCACAGGTCGGGCACGATCGCGACCGGCACCGGGGAGCGCCCGGCCAGGGCGATGGAGGTCGATCCGACGATGACGCGGGCGAACCCTCCGAGGCCTCGCTTGCCGACGACGAGCAGCTCGGCGTCGGCCTCGGCCACCTGCTCGAGCAGGACCTCCACGGGGTCGCCGGCAGCCGCGACGATGCTCACCGACTCCTCGGCGACGATGTGCCGCACCCGGTTTCGGGCGTCGGCCAACATGTCGAGCACCTGCTCTTCGCGGCTGCGCGTCAGGAGACGAGGGGTGCGCACCAGGTGACCCGCGATCGCGTTGACCAGGACCATCCCCCAACCACGCGCCGCCGCCTCCTGTGCTCCCCAGTCGATGGCGTGGCGGTTGCGCTCTGATCCGTCGACGGCGACGACGACCGGCGTCCGGGGGTTGTCCCGTTCGCCGGTCGTCGTCGCCTTGGCCTCGAAGCTCATCGAAGCGTGACCGTCGCGCCCGTCACCGCAGTACGGGGTACTCCCGGACCAGGTGGGTCTTGGCCCACGCCTTGCCCGCGCCCCAGGTGTCGCCTGACAGGGTCAGCGCGAGGACGATGACCGCGACTGCGCCGATCAGGTGGTCGTCGACGACCGGGTTGTTCTCGAGCGGCAGGACCGCGAGGTACATCATCAGGTAGAGCAGCGCGCCCGACGCGGCGGCGATCCTCATGCCGATGCCCAGCATGAGAGCGACACCGATGCCGAGCAGGCCGATCATGAACAGCCAGTCGGCCCACGCGGCGCCGGCGAAGCTGCTGAAGAACCCGTGGAACCATGCGCCCTGGGTGCCGTACATCAAGAAGCCCTCGGTGGGGCTTCCTCCGTTGATCCAGGCGGCGTCGCCGAACCGGCTCAGCGTCTCCTCACCGGTCTCGGGGTTGGTCGTCCATCCGGTGTGGAACCCGAGGGCGAGGAGCTTGTCGAAGAAGGCCCACAGGAACGTGAACCCGAAAGCGAGCCGGAGGACGGCAAGTGCTTTCCGTGCGGCCGAGGAACGCACGACCTCGGGCTCGTAGACGACGTCCTCGACAGCGGGGACCGTGGAACGGTGCAAGGTGGCCATGTCAGTTCCTTCCTCGATTTTCTTCTCTGAAATCGTGTTATCTCTGAAGTCGTCGTTCCGACGTAAACCAGAATCGCGGCAAGCGGCGTTGTGCCAGGAGTGCCGAGGGGACCCATCTCATGGGTCCAAGGGCCCGGTGCGTTTGCGGACTAGGTGCCCGCGTGTCGCCGACGCCAGAGCCGGTAGCCGCCCCCCACCGCGAGGGCCAGCACGCCCAGGGCCAGGGAGCGGCCGGGCACGGTGAGGGCCAGCAGCGTGCAGCCGAGAACACCCACGACCTGCAGTGATCGTGGGTAGCGACGGTGGTGACCGGTCTGGGTGAAGGCGGACAAGTTGGCCACCAGGTAGTAGACAAGTACCCCGAAGGCGGAGAAACCGATTGCCCCGCGCAGGTCGATGGTGAGGACCAGGACGCACACAGCGACCGCCACGGCGACCTCGGCGTGGTGCGGCACCCGGAAGCGAGGATGGACGGCGGCAAGCCAGTGCGGGAGGTCGCCTTGGCGCCCCATCGCCAGGGCCGTTCGGCCCACACCTGCGACCAACGCCAGCAGGGCACCGAGCGAGGCCGCTGCCGCTCCGACCCTGACGACGGGTGAAGCCCAGGCCCACCCGGTGCTCTCCACCGTCTGCGCGACCGGTGCTGTCGAGGTGGCCACGGCCCCGGGCCCCAGCACGGCCAGCACGGTCGCGCCGACAACGGCGTAGACCACGACGACGAGGCCCAGCGCCAGGGTGATCGCTCGGGGAATGGTGCGCTGCGGGTCGCGGACCTCCTCGGCGAGTGTGGCGATGCGGGCGTACCCGGCGAAGGCGAAGAACAGAAGGGCGGCGGACTGGAGGACGGCGTAGGCGCCGACCTCCCCCAGTTGAAGGGCGAGCCTCCCGGTCTCGGGCTCACCGCCGGTCCAGGCGACGGTGACCGCGAGCGACAGAGCGGCCAGCACGACCGCGACCAGCACGCGACTCAGGGCGGCGGTGCGGGTGATGCCCCGGTAGTTGAGCGCCGCGATGCCGACGACCGCCGCCACAGCCGTCGGGCGCTGCCAAGGCTCCGGCACGGAGTACGCCGCGAACGTCATCGCCATCGCGGCCATGCTGGCGGTCTTGCCGACCACGAAGCCCCATCCCGCGAGGAACCCCCACCACTCGCCGAGGCGTTCGCGGCCGTAGAGGTAGGTGCCCCCCGACGAGGGGTACTGCGCTGCGAGCTGTGCGGACGCCGTCGCGTTGCACCATGCCACCACCCCGGCGAGCAGGAGGCCGACCATGAGCCAGGCGCCGGCAGCGGCCGCGGCAGGGGCGAAGGCCGCGAACACGCCGGCGCCGAGCATGGCGCCGACTCCGAGGACGACGGCGTCGCCGGTGCCGAGCCGACGCGCGAGCTCGGGAGTGCCGCTCACGGGCACAGGGCAGTCAGCGCAGGAGCTTGGCCGCGAGGACCGCGGCCTGGGTGCGGCGCTCGAGCCCGAGCTTGGCCAGGATGCTCGACACGTAGTTCTTCACCGTCTTCTCGGCGAGGAAGAGGCGCTCGCCGATCTGACGGTTGGTCAGGCCCTCCGCGATGAGCGCCAGGATCTTGCGCTCCTGCTCGGTGAGGGCCGCGAGCTCCTCGTTGACCTCGGGGCCCTTGCGGACCCTCTCGAGGACCCGGGCGGTGAGCGTAGGGTCGAGCAGCGACTGACCCGCGGCGACCCGGCGTACCCCATCGATGAGGTCGTTGCCGGTTATCTGCTTGAGGACGTACCCGGCCGCACCGGCGAGGATGGCCGCGAACAGTGCTTCGTCGTCGTCGTAGCTGGTGAGGATCAGTGCCTTGATGCTGGGGTCGATCGAGCGCACCTCGCGGCAGACGTCGATGCCGCTGCCGTCGGGAAGTCGGCCGTCGAGCACCGCGACGTCGGGGCGGAGAGCCGGGATCCGGGCAATCGCCTCCTTGACCGAGCCGGACTCACCGACCACCTCGATGTCGCCCTCGCTCTCGAGGAGGTCGTGAAGGCCTCGGCGGACGACCTCGTGGTCGTCGAGGAGGAAGACTCGGATGGGGTTGCTGGCGGCCATGGGCCCTTTTCTACCCTGCCGGTCCAAGGTTTGCACGTGAGGCAGGGCCGAAGGTCCTTAACCTCTTGGTCCGTGTGCTCTGGGGACAGGGGCGCGTGCACGGGGAGCCTTGACGCATGGACATGTCGGTGGTGCACGGATCAGTAGTGGTGGGGGTCGACGGCTCGGAGCCGGCAGCGGCTGCGCTGGACTGGGCGGTCCGGTTGGCTGCGCTCGAGGGGAGGACGCTCACCGTCGTACACGCATGCGGTGTCCCGGGCGCCATGCAGGACTTCGAGGACATCGTCGCGAACGAGCGCGGCCTGCGCTCGGTGGGACGCTCGATCGCCCGCGAGGCGGTCCGTGATGCTCGTCTTACAGAACCCACCATCGGGGTGGAGAGCGTGGTCACGATGGGCCACCCGGAGACGGTCCTGGTCGAGGCGTCGGAGAGCGCGGACATGCTCGTCGTGGGGGCACGGGGGCGGGGCACGGTGGCGAGCGCCTTGCTCGGCTCGGTCTCCGCGACGGTCGCGCGTGAGTCCCACTGCCCGGTGATCATCGTCCGCACCTTCGAGGAGCCGCTGGAGGAGGGAGCCGCGGAGCCTCCGGTCGTCGTCGGGGTCGACGGCACGCCGGTGTCGTCGGCGGCGGTGGAGTTCGCCTTCCGGATGGCCTCGGAGCGCGGGGCCCCCCTGATCCTGCTCCACGCCACCTGGGACCTGCGCGAGCAGGCGGCCTCGGTCGCGGACCTGCGCAGCTACGCGGAGAAGGTCAACCTCAGTGAGCAGGAGGAGCGGCTCGTCGCCGAGACCGTGGCGGGGCTGTGCGAGAAGTACCCCGACGTCGCGGTGACCGAGACCTACCGTCGCGGCGAGCCGGTCCGCCAGCTCGTCGAGGCGTCGCGCAACGCGTCCCTGGTCGTGGTGGGCAGCCGGGGGAGGAGGCTCCTCGCCACGACACTGCTGGGCTCGGTGAGCCGAGGCGTCGCCGAGCGGGCGTACTGTCCGGTCGCGGTGGTCCGACCCTGAGCCGGTCGGTCACGCACGAACGGCGGCCCGGTCTTCTGACCGGGCCGCCGTCGTTGTCGCTGTCGCAGTCGCTACAGGATCTGCGAACCGGGCGCGATGATGAGCCCGATGACGACCATCACAATTCCCCAGAGGACGCCGCCGCGGACGATGTTCACGACGCCCGCCACGACGAGGATGATGCCGAGGATGAGTAGAAGCGTTGCCATGGTTGTTCCCTCCTGTCTGGGGTCACGGTGCCCCACCGGTCCGAGATCAAACCCTGCTCCGGAGGACCGCGTCCCAACCGTGACCAAAGGGACTGTGACCCCTCTATTTGTCACCGTCACAAGATAGGGTTTTTCCCGTGGTCTACACGAGCGAGTACCCCATCTTCCACGTGACCGTTGACGTCGTCGCCCTGACCATCCGAGACGACGCGCTGTGTGCGCTCGTGGTGCAGCGCGGCGGCGAGCCGTTCAAGGGCAGGTGGGCGCTGCCGGGAGGTTTCGTGGAGCCCGACGAGAACCTGTACGACGCGGCGCGCCGCGAGCTCCTGGAGGAGACCGGGCTCGGAGCTGATGCGCGCAGGCTGGAGCAGCTCGCTTCGTACGGCGACCCAGACCGCGACCCGCGCGGGCGGATCGTGAGCGTCGCCTGGCTCGCCGTGGTTCCTCAGGCGGCCGCCCCGACGGCCGGCTCGGACGCCGCGCGGGCGGAGTGGCTTTCGGTGGCGAACCTCCTGCGGAGGGGGAGGCTGGCGTTCGACCACGGTGCCATCCTCGCCGACGGGATCGAGCGCGCCCGGTCGAAGCTGGAGTACACCGCGCTGGCCACGGCGTTCGTGGAGGAGGAGTTCACGATCGCAGACCTGCGCCGGGTCTACGAGGTGGTGTGGGGGGTCACCCTCGATGCGGGCAACTTCCACCGCAAGGTGACCAGGGCCGGCTTTCTCGAGCCGACGGGGAAGAGCGTGCAACGCGGACCAGGGCGCCCCGCGGCGTTGTACCACCACGTCGTCGGCGCCGACGAGCTGAACCCGCCGCTGACCCGGTCCGCGCTGCGCTGAGCTCCGGCTCGGTCAGTCGGGCTGGACAGCGATGGTGAACTGCACCCCGCCGGACTCGTCGACCTGAGCGTCGAGGATCTTGTCCTCGAGGGTGACCGCGGCGGTCTCCTCGAGGAACACGCGGGCCCCGGTCTGCTCCTCGACGACCTGGTCACCAGGCTGCGGGCCCTCGGTGGGCATCACGTGCAGAGCCGGGCTGTCCGGGGAGTCCTGGCTGATCCGCAGACCCGCCTCACCTCCGGGGCTGGACTGCTCGACGATGGACTTGACGACGTTGTTGGCGTTCTCGGTGAGGGTCAGCACGGTTGTGCCTTTCGCTTGAGTGCGTCGGTCAATCTCCACCGTGCCCACATCGGGCGACCTACTTCAACCCCGCGGGGGACGCCCGGGCGTGTCGGCCTGACGAGCCACCCGTTCGAGGTTGGCGGTGTAGGCCGCCCACCAGGCGTCGTCCCCGGGTGCCATGTTGTCGTTGTCCGCGCGCAGCCCCACGGACCCGTCGAGCAGCTCCCGGACGATGTCGGCGTGGCCCGCATGACGGTTCGTCTCGGCGATCAGGTGCACCAGGATCCGGTGGAGCGTCACCTCGCCACTCTGGCCGGGCCACCAGGCCACGCGTCCCGGTGCGTCGAGCGGCAGCGCCTCGACCGTCGCGTCGGAGTGCTCCCACACCCGGTGGTAGAGCCCGACGATCCGCTCGCGAGACTCCTCGGCGGTGGCCCACATGTCGGCGTTCGGCTCCGCGTCCTCGGCGAACCACGGCAGCGGTTCGGGGAACGGCCGGCCGAAGCTGTCGCCGAGGTAGCCGGCCTCGACGCTGGCGACGTGCTTCACGACGCCGAGGAGGTTCGTGCCCGTCGGCGTCATCGGCCTGCGGATGGCGTACTCCGAGAGGCCGTCGAGCTTCCAGAGCAGGGCGGCGCGCGCGGACTGGAGGTAGCGGTGGAGGTCCGCCTTCATGTCGGGTCCGATCATGGGTCGAAGCCTGCCACCGACCGCCGACACGTGCTTGCGCAGCACCTAGACTGCTCGCGTCATGTCTGAGGCTGGTTCGCAGGAGCGTCGCTCGCAGGTGCGGCGACCGCAAGGGAGTCGTCCTCGCCGGGGCCGGCCCGGCCGTGGCCGCGGTGGCCCGCCCCGTCGAAAGCACCGGTTCACCCCCGAGCAGGTCGAGGCGCGCAAGGCGCGGGTGCCGGCGATCCACTACCCGCCCGAGCTGCCGGTCGCGGAGCGCCGCGAGGACATCGCCGCTGCGATCCGCGACCACCAGGTGGTGATCGTGGCCGGTGAGACGGGATCGGGCAAGACCACGCAGCTGCCCAAGATCTGCCTCGAGCTCGGCCGTGGCGTGCACGGTCTGATCGGTCACACCCAGCCGCGTCGCATCGCCGCGCGCAGCGTGGCCGAGCGGATCGCCGAGGAGCTCGACACCGAGCTCGGGAGCACGGTCGGCTACCAGGTCCGGTTCACCGACCGCTCGAGCTCGGACACGCTGGTGAAGCTGATGACCGACGGCATCCTGCTCAACGAGCTCCAGCACGATCGCATGCTCTCGGGCTACGACACGTTGATCATCGACGAGGCGCACGAGCGCAGCCTCAACATCGACTTCATCATCGGCTACCTCAAGCAGCTGCTGCCCAAGCGGCCGGACCTGAAGGTGGTCATCACCTCGGCCACCATCGACCCGGAGCGGTTCGCACGCCACTTCGCGGCCCCCGACGGCACTCCCGCCCCGATCGTCGAGGTGTCGGGTCGGACCTACCCGGTCGAGGTCCGTTACCGGCCGCTGGTGGAGGAGACCTACGACGACCCCGACATCGGCGCCGAGGGCGAGCTCGTCATCAAGGACCAGACCGAGGCGATCGTCGACGCTGTGCAGGAGCTCGTCGCCGACGGACCCGGTGACATCTTGGTCTTCCTGCCGGGCGAGCAGGAGATCCGCGACACGGCCGACGTGCTCGCCAAGGTCAGGCCCCGGCGCGCGGTCGACGAGCTCGACGTGGTCCCGCTCTACGCGCGCCTCTCGAGCGCCGAGCAGCACAAGGTGTTCGAGTCGCACACGAGGCGGCGGGTGGTGCTCGCGACCAACGTCGCCGAGACCTCGCTGACCGTTCCGGGCATCCGCTACGTCGTGGACGCCGGGTTCGCGCGCATCTCGCGCTACTCGTTCCGGACCAAGGTGCAGCGGCTTCCGATCGAGCCGATCAGCCGGGCCTCGGCCGCCCAGCGCGCGGGCAGGTGCGGCCGCGTCGAGGCAGGCATCTGCATCCGGCTCTACTCCGAGGAGGACTTCGAGAGTCGGCCGGAGTTCACAGACCCCGAGATCCTGCGGACCAACCTCGCCTCGGTCATCTTGCAGATGACCGCCCTGGGTCTCGGCGACGTGGGCCGGTTCCCCTTCGTGGACCCGCCCGACCAGCGCAACGTCAAGGCCGGTGTGCAGCTGCTCGAGGAGCTCGGCGCGCTCGACCCGCGGGAGCCGGACCCCCGACGTCGCCTCACCAGGCTCGGGAGGCAGCTCGTCGTCCTCCCGATCGACCCGCGTCTCGCACGGATGGTCCTCGAAGCCGATCGCCACGGCTGCCTGCGCGAGGTCCTCGTCATCGCCGCAGCACTCTCGATCCAGGACCCGCGCGAGAGGCCCGCGGACCTCAGGGCCCAGGCCGACCAGAAGCACGCACGGTTCAGGGACGAGACCTCGGACTTCATGACCCTGCTCAACCTGTGGCGCCACGTGCGCGTGCAGCAGCGTGCCCTGTCCTCGAGCGCCTTCCGGCGCATGTGCCGCGCGGAGTACCTCAACTACCTGCGGATCCGCGAGTGGCAGGAGCTCGAGTCACAGCTGCGCCAGGTCGCCAAGCAGCTCAAGCTCAAGGTCGGACCGGCTGCCGACGAGCCCGATGCGGACGCCATCCACCAGTCGCTCCTCTCCGGCCTGCTCTCGCACATCGGGCTGCGTGACCCCGACCGCCGGGACTATCTGGGTGCCCGCAACGCACGCTTCGCGATCTTCCCCGGCTCGGGACTGTTCAAGAAGCAGCCACAGCTCGTCATGGCGGCCGAGCTCGTCGAGACCTCCCGGCTGTGGGCACGCGTGAACGCGGCGATCCGGCCCGAGTGGGCCGAGCGGCTCGGCGCCCACCTGGTCAAGCGCAGCTACTCCGAACCGCACTGGTCGAAGAAGCGCGCCGCGGTGATGGCCTACGAGCGGGTGACCCTGTACGGCGTACCGCTCGTCGCCGACCGTCTCGTGTCCTACGGCAAGGTCGACCCTGCTCTGGCCCGGGAGCTGTTCATCAGGCATGCGCTGGTGTACGGCGAGTGGGAGACCCGGCACCGGTTCTTCTCCGAGAACCGCGCACTGCTCGACGAGGTCGAGGAGCTCGAGCACCGCTCCCGACGTCGCGACATCCTCGTCGACGAGCACACCCTGTTCGACTTCTACGACGCCCGGGTCGGCGAGGAGGTCGTGTCCGGAGCGCACTTCGACTCCTGGTGGAAGCGCGAGCGGCAGCAACGTCCCGACCTGCTGACCTTCGACCCCGCGATGCTGGTCAACCCCTCCGTCGCCGCGGTGGACGAGGCCGACTACCCGGACGAGTGGCGCGAGGGCGACCTCGTGCTGCCGCTCAGCTACCAGTTCGAGC
Organism: Nocardioidaceae bacterium; assembly: GCA_035461195.1. GTDB lineage: Bacteria > Actinomycetota > Actinomycetes > Propionibacteriales > Nocardioidaceae > Nocardioides_C. The sequence goes on along the minus strand of DATHVS010000131.1, from coordinate 33,959 downwards.
CAGGCACGGCCGCCGACGGCGTCACCGTGCACGTGCCCGTCGCGACCCTGAACCAGCTGGAGCCGGGTCCGTTCACCTGGCAGGTCCCCGGCTTCCGCGAGGACCTGGTCGTCGCCCTCATCCGGTCGCTGCCCAAGCAGCTGCGGGTCAACTTCGTGCCCGCGCCCAACCACGCCCGCGCGTTCCTCGAGGCGATCTCTCCGGGGGAGGAGCCGCTCCTCGACGCCCTCGAGCGCTATCTCAGGTCGACCACCGGCGTCGTCGTACCCCGGGACGCCTGGGAGTGGGAGAAGGTGCCCGACCATCTGCGGCCCACCTTCCGGGTGGTCGACGAACAGGGGAGGGCTGTCGGCGAGGGCAAGGACCTCGAGGCGCTCAAGGCGCCGCTTCGACCCAGGTTCGCGCGGGCCGTGGCCGAGGCCGCGGAGTCCAGCGGCATGACCGTCACCGGCCGGACCACGTGGACGTTCGGGACGATCGAGCGCACCTTCACCCAGCAGCGTGCCGGGCACGAGGTGCGCGGCTTCCCGGCTCTGGTCGACGAGGCCCGCATGTCCGGGGGAGCGGCGACCGTGGGCCTCCAGGTCTTCGGGTCCGAGGCGGAGCAGGAGGCGTCCATGCGTCTCGGCCTGCGCCGCCTGCTGGTGCTGACCGTGCCCTCGCCGGCGCGGGCGATCGCGCGGGACCTCGACAACGCGGAGAAGCTGGCGCTCGCGGCGTCACCGTACCCCTCCACGCAGGACCTGCTCGAGGACTGCGTCGCCGCGGCGGTCGACCAGGTCGTCGAGGAGCATGGCCTCGTGTGGGACGAACCGGCCTTCGCGGTGCTCGCCGCGAAGGTCCGCGACGAGGTCGAGGCGCGCACGCGCTCGGTCCTCCAAGACGTGGCTCGGGTGCTGACAGAGTGGCGCGAGACGGACCGTCTGCTCAGCGGCTCGGCCGACCTGCCCCTGCTGCCAGCCCTGGCGGACATGAAGGCCCAGGTCGGGAGGTTGGTCCACCGGGGGTTCGTCTCCGACGTCGGCGCCGCCCAGCTGCGCGAGCTGCCCCGCTACCTCGTCGCCGTTCGGCAGCGCCGCGAGAAGCTCCCGTCCTCGGTGGGTCGCGACCGCCTGCTGATGGACCAGGTAACGAACCTGCAGGAGGCATACCTCCACCGGATGGAGGCGCTGCCGGAGGGACGGCCGCCGAGCGCAGCCCTGCGGAAGGTCCGCTGGATGCTCGAGGAGCTGCGGGTCAGCCTCTGGGCCCAGCAGCTCGGGACCGCCCACCCGGTCTCCGGCGCGCGGATCCGCAAGGCGTTGGACGCCGCCTGATGCGGCCAGTCCCGCTCACCTCCGCGCTTCGTTCAGCGTCCGGGTGAAGTGGACGGCCCGCCGCATCCGACCGCAGACCTCGAGCTCCACGGGCTCGGCACCGGGAACCACCACGAACCCGTTCGCCTCGAGCACTCGTCGAGAGGCGGCGTTGTCCTCCGTGGTCATCGCGTGGATCCGGAGAAGCCCTCGCTCGGCCGCGGCCCGGACTGCGAGGCCGACAGCCGCTTGGGCGTACCCACGGCCGCAGGCGTCCTCACCGATCCGGTAGCCGAGGTCCCCGGAGCCGTCCTCGACCGGACCGATGTTCACCCGCCCCACGACGTGACCGTCCTGGTCGCGAACGGAGAAGAGCATCGACGTACCCGCCTCGTTCTCGGCAACCAGGCGGGCGTGCCGGTTGGAGAAGTCGGCGAAGTACCCGTCGCCGCGGTCGCCGATCGTGCGTGCGAAGAACGCCCGGTTCGCCAGCTCGAAGGCGAGCAGCTCGTGCTCGTCCGCGGCGGTCAGCAGGGCGATGCCGACCGTTGAGGTTCGGGCCCGCGGCGTTGGCGGGGGCCCACCCTCGAGGCGACAGGCCATGAGTACGTCGTCGGTGGGGACACCGTCGAGGACGAACTCTCCACGCAGCACGCCCTCGACCTCGAACCCGCACCTCTCGTAGAGCGCTCGGGCGGACGTGTTGGGTGCCAGCACGCGCAGGCCCAGCTTGCGAGCCCCGCGTCGGGCCGCCTCCCGCTGAGCCTCGGTGACCAGCCGGCGCCCGATGCCACCGCCGCGAAAGCTCGGGCCCACCGCGAGGCCGCTGATCTCGAGCACGTGGGCGTGCGAGGGCAGCGGGATCGACTGGCGCAGCGACACGTAGCCGGCCACGTCACCGCCGACCACCGCGACGAGTACGTCCCCGGGGTTCGTGCCGCCGCGGAAGAACCTGGAGCCGGTCTTGCGCCGAGGCGCCGGTGTGACCTTCGAGGACCAGGAAGCCTCGTCGATGCCGGCGAGCGGCTCGTCGTCGTCGGGCTCGGCGACCCGGATGTCGACCATGTGACTGTCCTCGGTTGTCGCGGTTGGTCCGCGCCGACTCTAGTTGTACCCGGCCATGAGGTTGGTGGCGGGCGAGTCGTGTTGACGAGGTGAGAGCCCCCGGGTGGGGTGTGGCTTGTCTGAGGCCCACATCCACCCTGGAGGCTCTCGTGTCCCACCGTAATGCCCGGCTGACTGTCCACGGCCGTCTCTTGGTTATGCAGCATCGCATCGCCGCGGCGATGGGTGTCTCCCGCAAGTGCGTCAAGACTTCTTCGACACCCACCTGGGGGAGCTCAGAAGTCGTGGTGCGCCCGAGCCTCGCGGATGACCGCGTCGAACGTCGTCCGGTCCAGGATCGCCCCCTCGCGGCGTACCCCCCGCTCCTCGAGGCGGATCAGACGGTCCAGGCGCACCTCGCTGGGGCGCCCCTGTTGGTCCCAGTCGCCGGTGCCGATGTCCATCCAGTACCGGCCGTGGCGGGCCTCGTCATCGGCGTCGAGGTCGTGGTCCTGGCTGGTCAGCTGCAGCGCGAACAGGGTCTCGCCCTGGCGGCCGACGACCAGCACCGGGCGGTCCTTGCCCTGGGAGGGGTCATCCTCGTAGGGCACCCAGGCCCACACGACCTCGCCCGGGTCCAGCTCCCCGTCGAGCTCCGGCGCGTAGCCGACGGAGGGGTGTGCAGCGGGCCCGCGGTCGGGCCGAGCGAAGGTGCGCATCAGCTTCCCGAAGCGAGTCATGGCGCTGACTCTAACCCTGTGCTCGGCGGCCCTGACGATGCGCCACACTGTCGGCCATGCCCTCGATCCGTGTCGCGACGTACAACCTCTACCTGGGCGCGGACGTGACGGTGGTCTTCGCGGTGACCGACGCCGAGGACCTGGCGAGCCAGGCCAAAGGGGTGCTCGACCAGCTGGTAGCGACGGACTTCCCGGCTCGTGCCGAGGCGGTTGCGCGGATCCTCGTCCACGAGCAGGTCGACCTGGTCGGGCTCCAGGAGGTCGCGCAGTGGTCGCGTGAGGTTCCCGGCGGCGGTGGTGAGGTTCGCACGGAGGTGTGGCTGGACTTCCTGGCCGAGCTGCTCGACGCCCTCGGCCGCGCGGGCCGGGAGTACGACGTGCATGCGTGCACCGCGAACTTCCGCGGCGGAGCCGAGGTCGAGGGCCGCGAGGCGATGACCGTGCTCGGACACAACGTGGTCCTGGTGCGTCGGGGGAGCGGGGTGCGCGTGACGGGTGAGCGCACCGGGGACTTCGCGCGGACGCTGGACATCACCACGCCGATGCCCGGGCTCGTCCTCAACGTCGCGCGCAGCTGGGGGTGGGTGGACGCCGAGATCGAGGGCAGGCCGTTACGGTTCGTCAACACCCACCTGGAGGCGTGGCACGAGGAGGTGCGCAACGCTCAGCGTGACGAGCTGCTCGGCGTGATCGGTGACCCCGGCGTCCCGGTCCTCCTCGTCGGCGACTTCAACGCCACCCCCGGGGCTGTCGACATGCCCGAGGAGTACGCCGACGCGTGGGCCGTCGCGGGGACCGGCGGCGAGGGCCTGACCTGTGGGGAGAACGCCGACCTGCTCGCCGCAGGCGACTGCCTCGCGGTGCGCATCGACTACGTGTGGGTACGCGGCGCACAGGTCGTGGGGTGCCGGGTGGTCGGTGCGCGCTCGGAGGACCGGACGCCCTCGGGGCTGTGGCCCTCCGACCACGCGGGCGTGGTCGCCGAGATCGCCCTCTGACCCTCCACCCGGCGGGTCTGCCGGGCGGCGGATGGGACGGCTCGGCGGTCAGGACTGGGGCCGTCGCCGCAGGGCCTTGACGTCGCCGCGGCGCTTCTTGCCCGCGAGCCGGCGCTCCTTCGACCCTCGGGTCGGCCTGGTCGGACGACGCTTGGGGGGCGGGGCGACGAAGGCGCGTTCGAGGATCTCGGCCAGACGGGCTCGTGCGGCCTCGCGGTTGCGGTGCTGGGACCGGTACTCCGACGCAGTCACGCTCAGCCGGCCGCCGACAAGACGGTGGGCGAGACGGCCCGTGGCGCGGGCACGCAGGTGCTCGGGCACCGACGGCGAGCCGGCGAGGTCGAACAGCAGCTCGACCCGGCTGTCAGTGGTGTTCACCGACTGGCCGCCCGGACCACCGGACCGGCTGAACCGCCACTCGAGCTCGTGCTCGGGGATGCTCACCCCCGCGGCCCGGACGCCCCCCGAGCTCACGGGGAGTCCGGGAGCAGCGTGTGGGGCTGGGCGCCGACCTGAGCGACGCAGCGCGCGGCGGCCTTCATGGCGAGGTCCGGTCCGCCGAGCAGGAAGCCCGCCGCCAGGGCGTCGCCTGCGCCGGTGGCGTCGAGCACGGGCCCGGGCACAGGAAGGCGGTGGTCCTCGACGCCGTCGATGACGAACGAGCACCCCTTCGGGCCCTGCTTGAGCACGAGCACGCTCTGGCCACCTGCCCCGTAGCCGGTCACCGGGGCCTCGTGCGGACCGTCGGAGGCGGAGGCGGTGTACGTGGCGGCCCACTCGTGCTCGTTGGCGAGCACGACTGCGGGTCGCAGCGCCTGCCACAGCTCGCGGAAACGGGCCGGTCCGAAGACGTTGATGAGCGCCGCCGAGGAGAGGTCGACCGCGACGCGGATGCCGATGGACCGGGCGGCCGACGCCAGCTCGACGAGCACCTCGGGGCGGGGTGCACGGAACAGGGCGTAGCCGGACACGAACAGCCAGTCGGCGCCCTCCAGCCACGGCCCGGGTGCCACCTCCTCCAGCCACGAGGACGACCCGGGGTCGGAGGCGAGGGAGCGTGCGCCCTGCGACACCAGGGAGACCACGGTGCCGGCCCGCCCGGTGATCGGCCCGTGCACCTCGATCCCGGCGGCCTCGAGCGCCTCGTCGACGAACTGCCCGGGTCCCCGTGCCGCGCGGGGGCCGAAGAGGCGTGCCGTGCCTCCGTACTCGTGGACCCACCCGGCGACGTTGGCAGCCTGGCCTCCGGCGGCGAAGGTGACGTGTGCGGGGGTGTCGTCGTCGAGGACGAGACCGTCGGGCAGGTCGACGATGACGTCGAGCATGATGTCGCCGACACACGCGACGATCACGGCGTCACCCCTTCCGTCCGGCACAATGCGCGGGTGAACGTTCCTCTCCAGCTTTCCGAAGAGGTCTCCGACGCTATTGCATCGGGGACCGGTGTCGTGGCATTGGAGTCCACGATCATCAGCCATGGTCTGCCCACGGAGACCAGCGCCCGAACCGCACGCGAGATCGAGTCCGAGGTGCGGCATGCCGGCGCGGTGCCCGCCACCGTCGCCGTGGTCGACGGGCTGGTGCGCGTCGGACTCGGCGACGACGAGCTCGTGCGGGTGGCCGAGGGCGAGGACGTGGTCAAGTCGAGCATCCGTGACCTGGGCCTGGTGCTGGCCAGGGGCACGACGGGCGCGACGACTGTCGCGTCGACGGCCTACCTCGCCCATCTCGCGGGCCTCCGGGTCTTCGCCACAGGTGGGCTGGGCGGTGTCCACCGGGGAGCACACGAGTCGTGGGACGAGTCGGCCGATCTCTCCGCCCTGGCCTCGGTGCCGGTGACCGTCGTGTGTGCCGGGGTGAAGTCGATCCTGGACGTGCCTGCGACGCTGGAGCGGCTCGAGACGCTGTCGGTCACCGTCGTGGGCTTCCGGACCGACACCTTCCCCGGGTTCTACATCCGCGACACCGGGCTCCCCGTGCCCTGGCGTGTGGAGTCACCGGCGGAGGTCGCGGCCGCGATGTCACGCCGCGACGCCCTTGGCCTGAGGCAGGGCATGGTGGTCGCGAACCCGATCGACGCAGCCGACGAGATGGACGAGGACCTGCACCAGCGCACCCTGGAGAGCGGTCTAGCGGCGGCGCGTGAGGCCGGTGTCCGGGGCAAGGACGTCACGCCGTTCCTCCTGTCCTGGTTCCACGAGCAGACCGAGGGGGCGAGCCTGGCCGCGAACGTCGCCCTGGTCCGGTCCAACGCACGGCTTGCCGCCGAGATCGCGGCCCACGTGGTCTGACCATCGGCAGACACGAAGGCCCGCCGTCCCGAGGGACAGCGGGCCTTCGCTTCGTGCGTACCGGACCGGGAGCGCCTCACGGCGCGTGGCCGCTCGCAGCGGCTTGTTTTGGGACCCGGGGCTGCCGCGGCCCGGCACGCCCTCGATTGTACAAGTCCGACCCGCCGATGCCAGGAAGAACGTTCAGGAAAGCAGACCGTCCACCTCCAGGCGGGCTGCGTGGTCGAGCTGGTCGGCCATGGTGGCAAGCTTGGCGGCGGAGAGGTCGTGGGTGTACGTCGACCGGACGCTGTCATGGGTCCAGTGCGCGCGGCCGGCCGAGACCACCCGGGCGAACGCCGCTGCGCGGTAGAGGGTGTCGGCGAAGTCACCGCGCGCGACGCCTCGCAGCACCTGGTCGACGAGATGGCGGACCTCGTCGGGGCCTGGTGGTTCGACCACGCCCGCAACGACCTCGTGGACGGGGGTGTGACGGCGGCCGAGGTCGAACTCCTCGGCCGCGGACGCGGGGTCGGCGTACACCCAGGAGCGCAGGAGGTAGAGCCGCCACAGGCAGCCGGCGAGCGAGTCGGCAGGTGAACCGGCCCACAGGTCGGCGAGCGTCTCGAGCCCCTCGGTCTCGGCAAGGGAGACGACGCGAGCCACGACCGCCTCGTCGCCACGGTCACGGGCGCCGCGGACCAGGAGAGTGGCGCACCGGTCGGCGGCCTCGGAACGCAGCGCCGGGTCGTCGCCGGCCGGCACGGCATGGAAGTGAGCCGCGCCTGGGAGCGCGGGCCGGCGATGGCGTGGCTTTTCGGACATCGCCGACCAGCGTACGACGGGTCGCCTCAGCGTGGTGGGGGCAGCGCGTCGGTGGCCTCGACCACGTCCAGACCGGTGATCTGGAGCAGGTCGACGATGATCGATCGGATCTGGGCCAGCACCACCTCCGCGGAGAGGTCCGACACCCGCTCCACCTCGGCCGTCCCGACGCCGATGCGGTTGAGCGAGGCGCGCACCTGCGAGGGCATCTCGTTGCGCTCGAGCGCCTCGGCCATCTCGTCCACGGCGTCCGCCAGGTCCGCGCAGAGCACTGCGTACGCTCGCGGTAGCCGCTCGCTGCGATAGTTCGCCACCGCCACCCGCCGCACCAGCACCCGAGTGTTGCGCATGGCCCGGTCGATCGGCTCGATGAGCTCGGCCATCCGTCGGACGTGTCCTCGGTGCCCCCGGCGGAACGGCGACGACGCGACCACCGACATGCCTTCGTCGGCGGCGGCCTGGAGCTCGCGGATGAGGGGCTCGGTCGTCCGGGCGTTGGCGAGCATCTCCAGCGCCCGGTCGAGGTCACCGTCGACCGCGCTCTCGGCGGCCGTCCGCAGCAGGGAGGCGATCTTGCGGACGACGACCGCGGCCCTCTCACGGGGCCTGCGCAGAGGCGCAGCAGGGACCACGGTGGCGGCGACGAGGGCGACCCCGCCACCGACGAGCGCGTCGGTCCACCTGATCAGCGCCTGGTCGGGATCGGGGATCAACGTGGTCACGATGATCGCCTGCACCGCCGCCTGCGTCACGAGCAGGCCGCTGGCGTCGAGGAGGAGCGCGGCCGTCATGGCGAGGGCGACGACGAGGGCGAGCTGCCACCAGCCGGTGCCGAGGGCGAGGACGAGCAGGTCGGCGACGAGGACGCCGACCGCCACGCCGACCGTGACCTCGGCCACGCGGCGGAGCCGCTGTCCGTAGGTCACGCCGAGGCTGACCACGGCGGCGATCGGGGCGAAGAACGGCGTGTCGTGGCCGAGCACGTCCTTCGCGACCACCCAGGCGAGGGCCGCGGCGAGGGCCGCCTGGCCGATGAGCCAGGCCTTCGAACGCACCCGGGACGCTCGGGCCCGGACCGAGAGGCGGCCGGCCTGCCAGGCACGGTCGAGAGAGTCGGGGAGGTCGGTCACAGGTTGATGCTGCCAGAGCGCCGCCTAGGGTGAAGGCATGCAGCAGCGACGAATCGGTGACCGGACGGTGGGGGCGATCGGCCTCGGCGCGATGCCGATGTCGGTACGCGAGCACAATGACGAGGCGCTCGCTCACCGGACGATCCACGCGGCGCTCGACGCGGGCGTCACCCTCATCGACACCGCCGACGCGTACTCGGTCGACGAGGAGACCTTCGGCCACAACGAGGAGCTCATCGCCCGGGCGCTCAGCAAGTACGGCAGCGGCGCCGGCGACGTCCTCGTCGCCACCAAGGGCGGGCACACGCGGCGCGGCGCGGAGTGGCATCTCGACGGTCGGCCGGAGTACCTGCGTGAGGCGTGCGTGGGGTCGCTCCGTCGGCTCGGGGTGGACGTGATCGGTCTCTACCAGCACCACCGGCCCGACCCGAAGGTCGACTGGGCCGAGACCATGGGTGGGCTCAAGGAGCTGCTCGACGAGGGCCTGGTGGCCAGCGTCGGGATCTCCAACGCCGACCCCCACCAGATCCGGCTGGCCGCCCACCTGCTCGGGGAAGGCCTGGTGTCGGTGCAGAACGAGTTCTCCCCGCGCTTCCGCAGCTCCCAACCCGAGCTCGACCTGTGCACCGAACTCGGTATCGCGTTCCTGCCGTGGAGCCCCCTGGGCGGCATGAGCCGTGCGGGCGAGCTCGGCGACCGGTTCGCGCCGTTCGCCGAAGTAGGGCGCAGGTACGGCGTCTCGCCGCAGCAGGTGGCGCTCGCCTGGGAGCTGGCGAAGTCACCGGTCGTGATCCCGATCCCTGGTGCGAGCCGCGTGGAGTCGGTGACCGACTCCGTCGCCGCAGCCGACCTCGCGCTCGACGCCGAGGACATGGCGCTGCTCGACGCGTCCTGACCGTCTTTGTAACGATCGCCACTCCGGACCTCGCCGGGCGCGGCCACCGCCTCCCTGCCGGTACCGTGTGTCCCTCGGACCAGAGGGACCGGACCCGGCAAGGGCTTCAGGAGGCAGGACAGGTGGCACGTCGTCGCGGGACGCGGACGCTGGTGGGTGCGACGCTCTTGTGCGCGCTGGTGGCCGGATGCACGACCGCGGACCCCGAGCGCAACTCGCCCGACCCGTCCCCATCCGACCCGAGCACCCCGACCGAGGCGGTGACGGTCTCGCTCGGTGTCTACGGCCCGAAGGCCTTGCTGGACGCCTACGAAGACCTCGCCGAGCAGTTCAGCGACGAGAACCCCTCCGTGACGGTGGACCTGAGGACCCACGACGAGCCGGAAAGCCTGCTCGCCGAGATCGAGGAGGGCGACTCCCCGGACATCTTCCTGATGGCCCAGCGGCACGTTCCCGGACTCGTCGAGGAGGAGCGGGTGCAGCCGGTGGACGGTCTGCTCGAGGCCCGGCAGGTCGACTTCGGCGACGGCTACCAGCGCGGTGGCCTCACCGCGTTCGCGGCCGATGCCGCTCTTCAGTGCATGCCCCACGACGTCTCACCGGTCGTCGTGTACTACAACAAGGATCTCGTGGACCTCGCCCGGCTCGGGACGGAGGGGGATGAGGTGCCGAGCGCCCTCGACGGCTGGACGTGGGAGATGTTCGCCCAGGCGGCTCGACAGGCCGCGCGCGGGCCCGTGCACGGGGTGCACATCGATCCTTCCCTAGAGGCGCTGGCGCCGTTCATCTGGTCGGCCGGGGGCGAGCTCGTCGACGACGTCCAGGCCCCCACGACCCTCACCCTGTCCTCGGGAGAGTCGAGGGACGCACTCGAGCAGGTGCTCGCCCTCGTCCGTGACCCACGGGTGACGCCGACCCTCGAGGCCCTCGAGGAGCGGGACGCCGTCGAGCGGTTCGTCAGGGGAGAGCTCGCCATGATCCTGGGCAGCAGGGCGCTGACCCCCGTGCTCCGCGCCGAGGACGACCTGGACTTCGACGTGATGCCCCTGCCCCGCATCAGTCGCCTGCGCACCATCGCCGACATGAACGGCTACTGCATCTCCTCCGACACCGAGCACGTCGAGACCGCTGCCGACCTGCTCGCCTTCGCCGTGAGCAGCGAGGGCGCGGCCATCACCGCCCGCACCGGCCACGTCGTTCCCTCGAACCTCGACGTCGCCCACTCCTCGGACTTCGACGACGCGACCCAGGAGCCGGAGAGCTCCTTCATCTTCAACGAGGGCGTACGCCGTGCGCAGAGCCTGCCCTTCGTCGGCACCTGGCCGGAGGTGTCGGCGAGCGTCGAGCCGGACCTCGTCGAGATGTTCTACGCCCCTGTCATCGAGCTCGACACGCTGCTGGAGCGGATCGACACCAGGTCGGGCGAGGTGCTCGCCCCCGAGTCGGAGTCGGACGCGGAGACGGAGTCGGAGTAGCCCGCTACCCTCGACGTCAGGCGTCGTCGTCGCCGAGGACGGGAGTCGGCGTAGCCGCGTCGGCGGCCACCTTGGCCGGCCCGGTGACGATGGCCCGGGTCAGCACCTCCACGGTCAGCTCCACCTGCCACTGACGCGCACCGAGCCCCCTGAGGCGCTCGACCACTGCCTCGGGGAGCTCGTGCTCCTCCACCGCCGGCGGCTCCCACATCAGGCGACGCACGAAGTCGGGGGTAAGGAGGTTCTCCACCGGCAGGTTGAGGTCCCTGGCCAAGGCTGCCAGGTCGGCGCGGGCGCTGCTCAGCCGCACGGCCGCCTCCGGGTCACGGTCGGCCCAGGCGCGCGGTGGCGGCGGGCCGTCGTACCGGGCGGTGACAGGCGGAAGCTCGTCCTCCGGGATCTCGCGGGCCGTGCGCAGTGCCTCGACCCAGCGGGCGGCGTAGCGCTGGGCGCCCCGACCCTTGAAGCCCTTGAGGGCGAGGAGGCTCCCACGGTCGCGGGGGAGGGCGTTGGCCGCCTCGACGATGGCCGAGTCGGGGATGATCCGCCCGGGAGTCACATCCCGCTGGGCGGCGATCGCGTCGCGGGCCTCCCACAGCTCGCGTACTGCGGCGAGCGAGCGTCGGCCGCGCGCCCGGTGCATGCCGGAGGTACGTCGCCACGGATCCTGCCGCGGGGCGTTGGGTAGGGCCTTGACGAGATGCTCGAACTCCTGTCGGGCCCACTCCGCCTTGTTGGTCCGCTCGAGCTCCTGGGCGAGCGCCTCACGTAGTTCGATGAGGGCCTCGACGTCGAGTGCGGCGTACTCCAGCCACGGCTCGGGCAGCGGACGGGTGGACCAGTCGACGGCGGAGTGCTCCTTGCGCAGCCGCCGCCCCACGATCGTCTCGACCAAGGTGGCCAGGCCGACGCGGGGGTAGCCGAGGAGCCGACCGGCGAGCTCGGTGTCGAAGAGGGAGGTGGGCTGCATGCCGAGCTCGGTGAGGCAGGGCAGGTCCTGGGTGGCCGCGTGGAGGATCCACTCGGCGTCGCCGATGGCCTCGTCGAGGGCGGACATGTCCTCGAACGGGATCGGGTCGACCAACGCGGAGCCGCTGCCCTCGCGGCGCAGCTGGATCAGGTAGGCACGCGCGGAGTAGCGGTAGCCGGATGCGCGCTCGGCGTCGACCGCCACAGGGCCGGTGCCCGACCGGACCGCCTCGACGACCTCCTGCAGCGCGCTCTCGGTGTCCGCGACCGGGGGGAGCCCCTCTCGCAGCTCCAGCAAGGGGATCGGTGGGGTCTCCGCCTCCGGGGTCGGCGGCGTGGCCTCGGCGACCTTCTCTGCGTTCTCGGAGGGCATCAGCTGCGGCCGCGCTGTCCTCGCCGGCTCGGGAGCGGAGCAACACCATCAGGCACGGGCGGCAGGCCCGATGCCGTGCACAGCAGCTCGCCCCACGCCTCGACGTGGTCGGCGATGTCTCCCACCGGCGTCCAGGACGCCCGGATCTCGAGCTGGGCCGTCGCCCCGTCCTCGGCCATGCCTCCGAAGCCCTCCGAGGAGACCTTCGTGACCGTGCCGGAGGAGGCGGAGTACTCGGCTCCGTGAGCATCGAGCGCCTCGGTCAGCCAAGACCAGCCCACCTCTCCGAGGAGCGCGTCGTTGGCCATCTCGGGGTCGATCTCTGCGCGCGCATAGGCGACGCACCGGTAGGTGCCGCCCCACGCGTCGTTGCCGGCCGGGTCGTGCAGGAGCACGATGCGCCCGGTGCCCACGTCCTCGCCGTCGACGGTGACGTCCGCGGACAACGCCGAGGCGTACGGCGCGATCCGCTGCGGTGCCGGCATCTCCTCGCAGAGGATCTCCGGGCGCAGCCGTGCAGCGTGCATCCGGGCGACCGCCGCGAGGAAGTCCTCGGGCGCAGCGGGTGCCTCCACACGGGGCTCTTGTCGTGCGGCCATGGGGTCATGGTAAGCCGGATCACGTCGACTGGGCCTTCGACTCGCCGCCCCACCTGCGAAGATGAACGCGTGCCAGCAGCCTCGAAGACCAACCCCGCGCTCCACGACTCCGCCTTCCTCCGCGCCGCCCGCGGTGAGGAGGTGCCTCATACGCCGGTGTGGTTCATGCGCCAGGCGGGACGGTCCCTGCCGGAGTACCGCAAGCTCCGTGAGGGGGTCGCGATGCTCGAGTCGTGCATGCGGCCCGACCTCACCGTCGAGATCACCATGCAGCCGGTGCGCCGCTACGGGGTGGACGCGGCCATCTTCTTCTCCGACATCGTTCTGCCGCTCAAGGCGGTGGGCGTCGACCTCGACATCGTGCCCGGCGTCGGGCCCGTCGTGGCCAGGCCCGTCGCCACGCTCGAGGACGTCGAGGCGATCCCCGACCTGACCCCCGAGCACGTCGGCTTCATCACCGAGTCGGTGCGGACGCTGGTGGGCGAGCTCGGCACCACCCCGCTGATCGGGTTCGCGGGCGCGCCGTTCACGGTCGCCTCCTACCTCGTCGAGGGAGGGCCCTCGAAGGAGCACGCCAAGACCAAGGCGATGATGTTCGGCGCCCCCCAGCTGTGGGACGCCCTCATGCGCAAGATCGCCGGCATCTCCGCGGCCTACCTCGAGATCCAGGTCGAGGCCGGCGCCTCCGCCGTCCAGCTCTTCGACTCGTGGGCCGGCGCCATGGCGCCCGCCGACTACCGGCGCTACGTCATGCCCTACTCGTCGCAAGTGCTCGCGCACGCCGGCACGCTCGGCGTGCCGCGGATCCACTTCGGCGTGGGCACCGGCGAGCTGCTGGGGCTCATGGGGGAGGCTGGGGCCGACGTGGTCGGGGTCGACTGGCGGGTGCCACTCTCCGCGGGGATCGAGCGGGTCGGCGGCCGCGTCGTGCAGGGCAACCTGGACCCCTCGCTGGTGTTCGCGCCCACGGAGCTGATGCTCTCGCGTGCGGGAGAGGTGCTCGACGCAGGCCGCGCCGCTCCCGGGCACATCTTCAACCTCGGCCACGGCGTGATGCCCTCCACCGATCCCGACCAGCTCGCAAGGCTGACCGACTTCGTCCACGAGCACTCGGCCCGCTGACCCCGGACGCACCGAGCCGGTCAGCTCGCCTCGGGGGTCGGCGGCACGGCGGGGGCGGTCGAGCCGCGGCGACGAGCGACAGCGCGCACCAGCAGCCACAGAGGTACGCCGAGGAGAGCCAGCGTCACGAGGAAGGGCAGGAGCATCCCTGCGACCGTCGCCCCTGCGACGAGGACCGTCTTCAACGCCGCCCAGCCGTCGGTGAGGCCCACGAGGAACCCGGCCTCCTGCGCGGGCCCCTGCGGCGGGGGAGAGGCCGGGGTGCGCAGACGCACGGTGATCGTCGACATCGAGGTCTGGTCGCTGAGGTACTTCTGCTGGGCCAGGAGCGACTCGAGCGTGCCCTGGCGGGTGGCGATCTCGGACTCGAGGCGGATCATGTCGTCGACGTCGCTCGCCTGCCGCAGGAAACGCTGGAGCCGGGCCAGGCTCGCCTCTTGGGTGGCGACACGGGTGTCGACGTCGATCACCTCGGTCGTGACGTCCTTGGACCTGCGGTCGGTGCGCTCGGTCCGACCGATCCCGGCGAGCGCGCGCATCGCCTCGTCGAACGCCGGCTCCGGCACCCGGATGACCAGCACCGAGCGCTCAGGACGCCCGGAGCGGTCGTTGAAGGTGTCCTCACTGGCGAGGTAGCCGCCGAGGCTTGCGAGCAGGTCGTCGACCTCGGTGCGGGCCCGGTTCACCTCCTTGGTCACCAGGACGACCTCCCCGCGACGGATCACCGCACGGGTCTGGACCACCGGGCGGTTCGCCGCTCCCGAGCTCGACCCTGCCGTGCCGCCCGTGCTCTGCGCTGCGGCCTCGTCAGCGTCGGCGAGCCCGCGCTCGACGATCCCTGCGTCGACCCCGCCCGCTTCGGTCATGTCCGCCGACACGGAGTCAGCTCCCCCGCTGCATCCTGCGACCAGGGCAAGCACCCCCACGAGCGCGCCCACGAGCATTCCGGGCAGACCCACCATCCGCGACGCGCGCCGACCACCGCTCCTCGACCTTGCTGACTCGACCGGCATGGGCTCCTCCTGGGGCAGCTACGGGCTCACCTCGCTGCAGGTGTGACGCGCGCCATGTGCTGCCGGTTCCCGACGACTTGGTGATGCCCCGCCGGTTTTGGGAATCTGTCATGTGTGACCCGAAGAACCGCCGCTCCCGAGCCCCTGCACGTCGTTGTCGTGGGCGGGGGCATCAGCGGCCTCGCGGCAGCGGCCTCCCTCAGGCGGCAGGCGCCCGATGCGCGGGTGACCGTCCTCGAGGCATCGCCCTCGGTCGGGGGCAAGCTCGCGCTGGCAGAGGTCGCGGGGGTCACCGTCGACGTGGGCGCCGAGTCGATGCTCAACCGCCGTCCCGAGGCGACCGCCCTGGCCCGGGAGGCCGGACTGTCCGACCTGCTCGTCCACCCCGAGACCATCTCGGCGAACCTGTGGACACGCGGGCAGATGCTGCCGATGCCGCGGACGCTCATGGGCGTCCCGGTGGACGCGCGTGCCCTTGCCGAGAGCGGGGTGGTCTCCAAGGCCGGGCTCGCCCGGGCCGCCCTCGACGCCGTGCTGCCCGCGACCCGGATCGGGGAGAGCGACGTGAGCGTCGGCTGGCTCATCGAGGAGCGCTTCGGCAAGGAGGTCGTCGACCGGCTCGTCGAGCCCCTCCTCGGCGGCGTGTACGCCGGTCACGCCCGGGAGCTCTCGGCGCGGGCCACGGTGCCGCAGGTCGTGGCGCTTCTCGACCGCGACAAGTCGATGCTGCGCGCAGCGGCCGCGGCCTCGTCCGCCACCTCCGACGTACCCGTCTTCGCGGGGCTCACTGGGGGACTCGGCCGGCTGCCGCGCACCATCGCCGAGCGCTCCGACATCGACGTGCGCACGAACGCCACCGTCCGCGACCTCGCCCGACGCTCCGGGGGCGGATGGAACCTCGTGGTCGGCTCCGCCCACGACCCGGAGCTGGTCCAGGCCGACGCGGTCGTCCTCGCGACCCCGGCGCCCGCGACGGCGAGGCTGCTGAGCGACGTCGCCCCGGACGCCGCGCTCGAGCTCGCGCAGGTCGACCACGCATCGATGGCGATCATCACGATGGCCTTCCGGCGCAGGGAGTTCCCGCACACCTCGGGCTCGGGCTTCCTCGTGCCCCCGCTCGACGGGCGCGCGGTGAAGGGCGCAACCTACTCCTTCGCCAAGTGGGGGTGGGTTGCCCAGGCGGGCAGGGGCGCCGACGACGGGGAGGACCTGCTGGTCATGCGGTGCTCGATCGGGCGCCACCGGGAGGAGAAGGTGCTGCAGGTCGACGACGACCGGCTCGTCGAACTCGCCCTCCACGACCTCAGCGACGCGATCGGGCTGTCCGTGCGGCCGGT
Organism: Nocardioidaceae bacterium; assembly: GCA_035461195.1. Lineage (GTDB taxonomy): Bacteria > Actinomycetota > Actinomycetes > Propionibacteriales > Nocardioidaceae > Nocardioides_C. The sequence continues at coordinate 17,874 of DATHVS010000131.1, read as the reverse complement.
CGACCAGCACGTCCAGCGCTGGGGCGGCGGCCTGCCGCAGTACGCCGTGGGCCACCTCGACCGGGTGCGCCAGGTGCGGCTGTCGGTGGCCAAGGTCGGTGCGCTCGCTGTGTGCGGGGCGGCCTACGACGGCCTCGGGATCCCCGCGTGCATCGCCACGGCCGAGGCCGCGGTCACCCAGGTGCTGACCGCGCTGTCGGACCAGTTGGACGCCCAGGGAGAATGGACCCATGACTGAGACCACCAAGCGTCCCAACCAGGGCAAGGTCGCCAAGGACCTCAACGACACGATCCGCTACACGATGTGGTCGGTGTTCCACCTGCGGGACGTGATCGGCGACGGCGACCGGGCCGCCGAGGCCAACGAGGTCGAGAAGCTCTTCGAGGAGCTCGAGGCGGGCGACGTGCGCATCCGCGGGTTGTACGACGTCTCGGGTCTGCGGGCGGACGCCGAGCTGATGGTCTGGTGGCACGCCGAGAGCAGCGACGACCTCCAGCAGGCCTACCACCGCTTCCGTCGCACGGCGTTCGGCGCGCGCCTCGACCCGGTCTGGTCGCAGATGGCGCTGCACCGGCCCGCCGAGTTCAACAAGAGCCACATCCCGGCGTTCCTCGCCGACGAGGAGGCGCGGCAGTACGTCTGCGTCTACCCGTTCGTTCGCTCCTACGAGTGGTACCTCCTCGAGGACGACGAGCGCCGTCGGATGCTCGCCGAGCACGGCATGATGGCGCGCGGCTACCCCGACGTGCGAGCCAACACCGTGGCGTCGTTCGCGCTCGGCGACTACGAGTGGCTGCTGGCGTTCGAGGCCGACGAGCTCTACCGGATCGTGGACCTGATGCGCCACCTGCGCGGCTCGGACGCCCGCCGTCACGTGCGCGAGGAGGTGCCGTTCTACACCGGGCGCCGACGCACCCCGACCGAGCTCGTCACCGACCTGCCCTGAAGGCGGGGTCCCGGCCCGTGGGCTACTCGGCGGGCTCGAGGGTCATGCTGATGGAGTTGATGCAGTAGCGCTGGTCGGTCGGGGTCGGGTAGCCCTCGCCCTCGAAGACGTGTCCGAGGTGCGACCCGCAGGACGCACATCGCACCTCCACGCGCCTCATCCCGAACGAGCTGTCCTCGACGTACTCGACGCGATCCTCTGCCAGCGGCGCGTAGAACGACGGCCAGCCGCAGTGGGACTCGAACTTCGTGTCGGAGCGGAACAGCTCCGCCCGGCACGCCCGGCAGCGGTAGACGCCGGTGGTCTTGGTGTCGGTGTACTCGCCGGTGAAGGCCGGCTCGGTGCCTGCCTGCCGCAGCACGGCGTACTCCTGCGGAGTGAGCTGCTCGCGCCACTCATCCTCGCTCTTGCTGACCTGGTATCTCATGCCGCCCACGCTACTCAGCGCCTCAACAGGGCCCCTGTGACGGTGGCGACCCCCTAGATTGGGTCCATGGCGAGCCCAGCGACCGAGGTCGACGCAGCCGGACGGACCGTGCGCGTGAGCAACCCCGACCGGGTGATCTTCCCGCCGACGGCGAGGACGCCTGAGGTCACCAAGCTGAGGGTGGTGGAGTACTACCTCGCCGTGGCCGAGGGCGTCATGCGCGCCCTCGACCGCAGGCCCACGACCCTCGAACGCTGGCCGAAGGGGGTGCACGAGGGGATCAGGCTCAGCACCCGGACCGGGGAGCACGGGGACGCCTTCTACCAGAAGCGTGTGCCCAAAGGTGCCCCGGCGTACGTCGAGACCGCCTCGATCACCTTCCCCTCCGGGCGCAGCGCCGACGAGGTCTGCCCGACGGACCCGGCCGTCGTCGCCTGGGCGGCGCAGATGGGGACCCTGACCTTTCACCCCTGGCCGGTGCGGCGCGAGGACGTGGACCGCCCCGACGAGCTGCGCATCGACCTCGACCCGCAGCCCGGGACCGGGTTCGCCGACGCCGCGAGGGTGGCTGCCTCGGCGCGCGGCCTCCTCGAGGAGCTCGGTATCCGTGGGTTTCCCAAGACCAGCGGCAACCGGGGCGTGCACATCTATGTCCGCATCGAGCCGCGGTGGGAGTTCACCGACGTGCGGCATGCGGCGATCGCCTTCGGACGTGAGCTCGAGCGGCGTACGCCGGGCGTGACCACCAGCTGGTGGAAGGAGGAGCGGGGACCCAACGTGTTCGTGGACTACAACCAGAACTCCCGGGACCGCACGATCGCGAGCGCCTACAGCCTCCGGCCGATCCCGGGGGCGCCGGTCTCGACGCCGGTGACCTGGGAGGAGCTGCCCCAGGTCGATCCCGCCGCCCTCAACCTGCACACGGTGCCGGCCCGTCTCGCCGAGCTCGGCGACCTGCACGCGGCCATCGACGACGTCCACCACTCGATCGAGCCGCTGCTCGAGATGTACGCCCGTGACGAGGAGCGGGGGCTCGGCGAGATGCCGTACCCGCCCGACTACCCGAAGATGCCGGGCGAGCCGCCGAGGGTGCAGCCGAGCAAGATGAACCGCGCGAACTGGCCACCACCTGGAAGGTAAAGTTGAGGGGTGGCCGGACCTGCTGATCGACGTGTCGGGGGAGGCCTCTGGTCCGTGGCGTGGAAGGTGCTCGCCGGGCTCCTCCTGACCCTGCCGCCGGCCGCGTACGTCGCGGGGACCCTGGTCGGCCCTCCAGAGCCTCCCGCCGGCGACTCGGCGGTCACGGTGCCGGAGTCGCCGGCGACGACGGGCGGCCCGAGCGGTCCCGCCCCCACCGGGCAGCCTTCGAGCGACACCGCCGGCCGGCCTGCGTGGGAGCCGAGCCCGCCCGAGGTCCTCGGGACGCAGGCGCAGCGCTCTTCTCAGCCCCCCTCGCCGCGCGGGCAACGGTCGGAGGCAACGCCGAAGCAGCCAATGCCCGGGGCCACACCCACCCAGGCCGGGGGGGCCACCACGGCTCCGCCGGACGACCAGACCTCGCCCACACCCGAGGACCCGGGCGACGGGGACCCGGACGCCCCGACCACAGGAGCGCCACCCGAGCCGACCGGGACACCCACGGACGGCGGCGGCGGCGAAGGCGACACCGAGCCGGGGGCGTAGCCCCGAGGCGTTCTCCTCGTTGGTGATGCAACCACCACAGGAGGACTCGTTGCGCGCATCCCGTCTCGTCCCGCTGCTCGTCGCCGGAGCTCTGGCCCTGCCCGTCGTGCCCGCCCTGGCGAAGGCCCCGCCTCGCGAGCTGGTCGTGGAGGTGCTGTCCAACCGTGCCGACCTCGTCTCCGGCGGGGACGCCCTGTTGTCGGTGAAGCTCCCGGCACAGCTGGACCCCCGGCGGGTGAAGGTGCTGGTCGGCGACCGCGACGTGACCGCGCAGTTCGACGTCCGGCCGAACGGCGAGTTCCAGGGGCTCCTCGAGGGGCTGGCGCTTGGCGAGAACACCGTGCGCGTCAAGGCCCCCGGGTACGCCGGGCAGCAGGTGATCACCAACCATCCCAACGGGGGACCGGTCTTCTCGGGTCCCCAGCACGGTCCTTACCGGTGCCAACCGACGGCGCGCGACGAGAAGTGCAACGAGCCGGCGTCGTACTCCCTGCTCTACAAGTCCAGCGACTCGACCAAGCGTGGCCTCCGACCCTACGACCCGCAGGACCCGCCGTCCGACGTCGCCACGACGACGACCGACGAGGGCGTGACCGTGCCGTTCATCGTGCGCCGGGAGAGCGGCTACCAGGCGCGTGACCGCTACGCGATCCTGACCCTCTTCAACCCGGACGATGACTGGCAGCCGTGGGCGCCGCAGGAGCAGTGGAACCACAAGGTGCTGGCCACCCACGGCGGCGGCTGCGGCGCGTCGTACTCCCCGGGCAGCCCCCGGCTCGACGACTACTCCGGAACCTTCTCCGACGCACCCGCCGTGGAGAACAGCTACGTCACTGCCCTGGGTCGGGGCTTCGCGGTCATGTCGACCGCACTGAACAACACCGGTCACAACTGCAACCTGGTGACCCAGGCGGAGTCGATGATGATGGCCAAGGAGCGGCTCGTCGAGCAGTACGGCCCGATCCGCTACACCATCGGCACCGGCTGCTCGGGCGGATCGATCGCCCAGCACACGATCGCGAACGCCTACCCCGGGGTCTACCAGGGCCTGGTGACGACCTGCTCGTACCCCGACGTGCTCACCGCAGGAGCGCAGTTCGCCGACTACCACCTGCTGCGCCTCTACTTCGAGGACCCGTCGCGCTGGGGCACCGGCGTGCTCTGGGAGCCGAACCAGATGGCGCGGGTCGAGGGACACATGACCCACATGAACGCGGTGACTGCCGACGAGGGCCTCTTCACGAACGCGATCAACCCTGAGCACGACTGCTCCGGCACCCAGGACACCGTCGCCGGTGACGCGAGCACCCGGTTCGACTCCGAGACCAACCCGGCCGGTGTGCGCTGCTCGATCCTCGACATGATGATCAACCCGCTCGGGCCGCGGCCCGAGAGCGTGTGGAGCCCGACGGAGCAGGCAGCCGGCCGCGGTTTCACCGGCGTCCCGTTCGCCAACGTCGGCGTGCAGTACGGCCTCGACGCCCTCCGGGAAGGCCTCATCACCCCGGCACAGTTCCTCGACCTCAACGCCAAGGTGGGCGGCCTCGACATCAACGCCGACCCGGTGGAGTCGCGGATCGAGGGCGACCCCGGTGCCATCGCCAACGTCTACCGCACCGGCCTGGTCAACGAGGCGAACCACCTCGATGAGGTTGCCATGATCAACCACGGCGGTCCCGACCCGGGCATCGCGCACGACTACGCCCACGCCTTCTGGACCGAGGAGCGGCTTCAGCGCGACCAGGGCCACACCGACAACCGGGTGATGTGGTTCGGCGAGACCCCGCTCATCGGTGACATCCGCTGGGCGAACGAGGCGTTCCTCGCCATGGACCGCTGGCTGGCCGCGGTCGAGTCCGACGAGCGCGACGTGCCGTTGAGCCGCAAGATCGTCGAGGACAAGCCGTCAGACATCACCGACCGCTGCGAGAACGTGCCCGGCGTCGAGATGCTGACGCTCCCCGGCGGCGAGGTGGTGTGCGAGCAGCCCACGCTCCAGACCAGGCTCAGCACACCGCGGGAGGTGGCCGGGGACGACACTGCGAACGACCGCGTCGCGTGCGAGCTGCGGCCTCTGGACCGGGCCGACTACGACTTCATGCTGGTCCCGTTCACCGACGAGCAGTGGGCCTCGCTGGAGGCGACGTACCCCGCCGGTGTGTGTGACTGGACCAGGCCCGGGCAGGGACAGGGACCGGCCGAGACCTGGCTGACGTACGCCGACGACCAGGGCAACGTCGTCCACGGGGGACGCAAGCTGCCCCCGTCTCCGGCTCAGTCGGGCACGGGGTGGGCCAGCCCGGCGTTCCACCCACTCCTGGCAGGGTGACCGGCTGACCCGCTCACAACCTCTCGAGGAGCCACGAGGGGCCGGTGCTGCGTGCGCCCGCTGCCTCGACGCGAGCCCGCAGGGCTCGGTCGGCCGTCACCACGACCACCTCAGGTGCGTCACCCGTGCTGAGGCTCTCGGTCACGGCGTCGACGATCGCGTCGTCCCCGGAGCCGGAAGCATGCACCGTCCGCACGCGGCCCTCACACCCCTCGGGATGCCCCTGCCTCGCGTCGCCCTCGAGGACCAGCACGACCAGCTCGTGGGGGAGGTCGGCGGCGGTGAGCTGCTCGTGGAGCCGATGGGCGGCGCCCGCCCGGTCGCGCCACCAGCCGTCGGGACGGCTGCCCATCACGTTCGCACCGTCGACGACCAGCACCCGCATCCGGCCATCGTAGGGACCGGCGCCCCTAGCATGAGGGCATGCGCACCCTCGGCAACATCCTGTGGCTCATCCTGGCCGGCTGGTGGCTGGCCCTGGCGTACGCGATCGCCGGCGTGGTCGCCTTCGTGCTCATCATCACCATTCCCTTCGGCATCGCCTCGTTCCGTCTCGCCGGGTTCGTGCTCTGGCCCTTCGGCCGCACGGTCGTCTGGCAGCGCCAGGCAGGCGCGTGGTCGGTGATCGGGAATGTCATCTGGCTCCTGGTCCTGGGGTGGGAGCTGGCCCTCGCCCACCTCGTCGCGGGGCTGCTCCTCTGCCTGACGATCATCGGGATCCCCCTGGGCCTGGCCTCGTGGAAGATGGTCCCTCTCGCACTGCTCCCGCTCGGGCGTGAGGTGGTACCGCTGGGTGCTGCGCAGAACGATCTCTACGGCACGGCCAGGTAGAGGCCACGGCCGGGCGGGTACGTCACCGGCGTCCCGATTTGTCTAGACGTGCGTTTCACGGGGGTCGCCTAGCGGGCACTTCTCTTATCGCGGGGATCTCGCCTCATCGAGATGGAATGCACCATGACGGAACTGCAGCAGCGACTGATTCCGCAGACCGGAGCGGCGGCTCTGTGGCGCCTCGACCCGGGCCCCCGAGCCGGCGACCACGACCTGAGCCCCGATACCTGCTCCATCCACACGTGGACCTGCATCTGGTGCTCGATGACCCCGCCGATCTGCGGCTCCTGCCGGCCCGTCACACCGCCCTGTCCTGCCAACGGCAGCATCCACGCCTGCGCCTGCCGAGAGCGCCAGCACGTGCAAGCCGACACCGTCGCCTGAGCGGCCTCGTTAGCATTCTGCCGCATGGCAGAGGAGACGGACCGCTCACATCTTGCGATCGCCGCGGCCCAGGCGCTCGGCTTGGCCCACACCGTCACCCGGCACGGTCCCGTTCGCTCCCTGGAGGAGGCGGCGGCGGCCCGGGGGGTGACGCCCTCCGAGGTGGTGAAGACGATCGTCGTGCGCCTGGCCGAGGAGGACTTCCGGTTCGTCCTCGTCCCCGGGGACCGGGGGATCGCCTGGCCGAAGCTGAGGTCCCTGCTCGGGGTGAGCCGCCTCTCCATGCCCGACGCAGAGACCGCACGGCAGGTGACTGGCTACGAGCGGGGGACGATCACGCCGCTGGGCAGCACCCGAGCCTGGCCGGTCATCGCCGACGAGCGCGTGCAAGGCAGGGTCTCGCTGGGCGGGGGAGCGCACGGCACTGCGCTGACCGTCGACGCCGCGGAGCTCGTCGCCGCGCTGGACGCGACGGTCGCCGACGTCACCGAGGCGAACGGCTAGAGCGCTGCGGCCTCCATGTTCTTCGTGACGGCCCCGATCGTGCGTTCGAGCTCCTCGGTGGGGCTGAACTCGACGAGCTCGGTGCCTGCGTAGAGGACCGGGGTGTGACCGGGCGCCACGTAGTAGGCGTCGCCGGCCTCGAAGGTCTCCTCGCCGTCGGCGGTCTTGAACGTCACCTTGCCGGTGAGGACGTAGCCCCAGTGGGCGCACTGGCACTTGTCGTCGGGAAGGCCCCTGAGGTACGGCGACAGGTCCGCGTCGGCGGTGTACTTCTCGAAGGCCGCGGTGAAGCCCTCCTTCATGGCCTCGAGGTGACCCTCGTAGCCCTCCACCTCGAAGGTCTCGGAGGCGGTTGTCTTCGATGCCTTGGACATGGTGTCCTCCTCTCTCCGAGCGGTGAGGCTGCGGAGGCGAACAAGGCTCTGACGCCATCGTCCGCCCGGCCGGGGGACCCTGACAATCGCTCGTCGAGGTGGACCAGACCCCACGACGAAGGGCCGGGGAGATCGCTCTCCCCGGCCCTCTCAGGTCAGCTCCGCGTGACGTGCTGGTGCGTCAGCGGACCAGGACCTGCATCGCTCCGTTCTTCTGGATCCCCTTGATCTCGATCCGTGTGCCGGTGCCCCCGACGATCGCACTGTGACGAGGGTTCTCCAGGTCGTAGTACGCGTACGGGTCGCTGTCGTCGAAGACCGTGACCCCCGGCCGGGACGGGACGTCGAGCGTGGCCATGCCCGAGGCAGTCTCCCGGTGGAGAGTGATCGCGTCGGTCGCCGACGGGCCGAAGGTGGCGTCGAAGGACTGGATCCGGTTGCGCACGATCGTGCCGTCGGACCACTTCAGCGCCTTCGGGCGTGCGTCGATCGGGAGAGCCTCACCGCCGCCCGGGTGGGCGCTGGTGTTGTTGTCGGTGAACTCGGTGTCCCAGTACCAGACCAGCAGGCCGTCCTGGTAGGGGAAGTGCTCGACGCGGTCAGGCTCCGAGAGCCCCCACCCGAAGTTGTACGGGCCCTCCTGAAGGGTCTTGTCGTAGCCGCCGTAGGTGCGGTTCTCCGCGATGTAGTAGTGGCTGAACTCGCGCTCGATCTCGCCGTTCTCCGCGATCACGAACTTGTCCATGGTCCAGCCGTCGGGGCCGTCCTCGGCGCCGGTCCGAAGAACGCCGGCGACGTCGATCGCGTCGACCTGCAGGCCGGTCTCGTTGATGTAGGCGTCGTTCTCCATGCGGAAGCGCACCTGGGCGGTCTGGCCGGCAGCGTCCGACAGGCTCGCCGCGAGGGGCACCCAGCCACCACTGCGCCCGGTGATGCCGTGACCCTCGTTGACCTCGTTCGGGTCACTCGTCGCAGAGAGGTTGGTCGGGATCGGCGTCCACGTCGCACCACGGTCGGTGGTGACCTCGACGTAGGCGTAGTCCCAGTCCCTCTCGATGCTGTACTTCACCTGGGCGTTGAGCGCGCCGTCCGCCGGGACGGTGAACTCGGGGCTGGTGAGGGTTGCCGTGCGGTTGTCGCCGCGGCCGGAGTAGAAGTAGTCCTCACCCTCGGCCGCTGCACCGAGGTCGTAGACGCGCATCTTCTTCGGCAGGACGGTGACGACCGCCTGGGCCATCTTGGTCGCATGGTGGGCCGGGCCGAGCCGGTGTGTGGAGTCCTCGCCCGTTCGCGCGACCTCGTAGTCGAGCCAGCCGAGCATGAGCTTCTCCCACGGACCCATGTGGTTGGGGGTGGTGCCGATCGCGCCGTCACCGTGGCCGAGCCAGGACCCGGAGCTCATCAGCGTCCAGAAGCCGGTGCCGTTCTCCCCGCCCTGGGTGTCGTAGAGGTCCGGCAGGCCGAGGTCGTGGGCGTACTCGTGGGCGAAGACGCCGAGGCCGCCGTTCTCCGGCTCGGTGGTGTAGTCGCGGATCCAGATCCCGGTGTCACCGACCTCGATGCCACCGAAGGTCGCGTTGTCGGGGCCGATGCCGTCGGGGTGGAAGCCGTTCTGGTTGACCGCCCAGCGGTGCGACCAGATCGCCCACTCGGGGGCGCCGGCCTCCTCGCCCTCGCCGGCGTGGATCGCCTGGAAGTGGTCGATGTAGCCGTCGGGCTCGTTGAAGTCGCCGTCACCGTCGTGGTCGTAGCGGTCCCACTGGTCGAAGCGCTGGAGGTACTCCACGATCTCGGCGCGCGTCTTCCCGGCGGCGACCTGCGCCTCGTACCAGGCCTCCGCCGTGTCGTCGATGAAGTACGTCATGTCGGTGTGGCTCTCGGTGGTGCCGTAGGCACTCGACGGCTTGCCCACCTGGACCCACTCGCTGACGTCGCCCTCGACCGTGTAGCGGCCGCTCGACATCTCCTCGTAGATCTGCTTGAAGGACTCGCCGTTCTGGTCGGCCATGCCGTTGAAGAACATGTCCATGTAGTGCCGGCGGTCGAAGTCGGGCTTCCAGTAGGTGCTGTTGTCCGACGTACGGTCCGGCTCGGGGATCTGGTTGTGCAGCGGGCCGGTCTCCGACCCGTCGAACTCGACGAGGATCGAGAACAGCTCGTCACTGTTCTGAAGGCCGTACTGGGCCCACTGTCCCGGCGCGACCTGCACGGCCTTCGAGCCGTTGCGGTTCTGCACCTTGCGCTGCCCTCGGATCACCATCTCGGTGCCGCGCTTGGTCAGCTCGCGACGTCGCTCCTCCATCCGGTCGGGACGGTCGTCGCGCTTGCTGTGCCCGGGGGCGTGCTCGCGGTGGGAGTCGGGGTCGGCTGGCGGTGCTGCTTCCGCGGGGCCCTGCAGCGCTGTGGCGAGCAGAGCGGCCGAGGTGACACCGCCGAGGACGCCAAGAATGCGTCGCTTCACGGAGATCCTCCTGTGAGTGAAGAGAGTGCGCGCCGATGTTTGCTCAACGGCACGGGGGGCACGACATTCGTCGCGCCCCCGGCACTTCACCAAGAGGTCATCCAGAAGTCCATAGTTCCGGAGATATCCGTTTGGTCACGAGCAGCCTGTGAGCGTGAATGCGGGGCTACATCTTTGTGCACTGCAGAAGTGTGCAGGGCATCGAAGGTTTTGCGATGCCCTAGAGCCCGGTGACGCCTTCGCCGCCGCCGGCCTGCTCGTCGAAGCTCTCGTGCTCGAGAAGGTGCAGCACCGGCACACCGATCTTGCGGCGTGCCCGCGAGGTCCAGTCCATGTGGAAGAACTCCGCGACGACGTGAGGGCGGGTCAGGATGATGGCCTCACGCCCGTCCACGGCGTCGACCTTGGCGGCGAGTGCATCGATGGGGTCGATGCTGACGATGTCCCCGACCGCGTCGGCCCCGGCGTCGACGAGGCGCTGGATGCTCTGCGAGAGCTCCCGCCTGGCGTTGTCGAGGAGCTCGTGCTGGATGTTCTCGAGGTCTGCCTCGTCCATGACGAGTGCGGGGGAGGCGAGCACCTCGCTGGCCGCCAGCGAGCCCATGGCGGACTCGACGCGCGCAGCGGCGTCCTCCACGGGAAGGAGCAGGTGGTAGCGCACGTGCTCGGCCATCTCCTCATGCAGCCCGCAGACCTGGCGGGCGTCCTGCTGCGAGAGCGGTTGCTCCACCAGGAGCACCACGTCGTAGGTCGTCTCGGCACCTGAGGCAGTCACGGCAAACGCCCTCCACTCATGAAGATCTGGTGGTCAAGACCTTAGCCAAGTCGTAGCCCACCGGCTCGTCCAACTGGCCATATCCGCACGACTCCGGGTCGCGGTCGGGTCGCCACCTCTTGAACTGGGCAGTGTGCCGGAACCGAGTGCCCTCCATGTGGTCGTAGCCGACCTCGAGCACGAGCCGTGGCGCGAGCGGCACGAACGACAGGTCCTTGCCCGCGCTCCAGCGGCTCTGTGCCCCCGGCAGCCGCTCGCCTGTGACGTTGTGGTGCTCGTCGTCCGCCCACCCGCCCCAGGGGTGCTCGGCCGTGTCCACGACCAGAGGGGCGAGCTCCTCGACGAGCTCGGCGCGGCGCTTCGCGGTGAACGACGCAGCCACCCCGACGTGCTGGAGGGTGCCGCGGTCGTCGTACAGACCGAGCAGGAGCGAGCCCAGCAGTGGCTTCTCGGGCGTGGAGGTCTTGTGCAGCCGGTAGCCGGCGAGGACGACGTCCGCGGTGCGTTCGTGCTTGATCTTCATCATGGTGCGGACGTTGGGCTGGTAGGGGGCGCGCATCGGCTTGGCGATCACTCCGTCGAGCCCGGCGCCCTCGAAGTGGGCGAACCACTCCTCGGCCTCCGCGGGGTCTGTCGTCGTACGCGTGAGGTAGACCGGCGCAGTCGCGTCGACCATCGCCTCCTCCAAGCGGGTACGCCGGAGCGAGAACGGCTCGCCCACCAGGGCCTCCTCGTCGAGCGCGAGGAGGTCGAACGCGACGTAGGACGCCGGGGTCGACTCCGCGAGCATCCTGATGCGGGACTCGGCGGGGTGGATGCGCTCCTGCAGACGCTCGAACTCCAGGCGCTCGCCGATCGCGACGAAGATCTCGCCGTCGACGACGCACCGCTTCGGGAGGGAGTGCCGCATCGCGTCCACGAGCTCGGGGAAGTAGCGGGTGAGCTCCTTGGTGTTGCGGCTGGCGAGCACGACCTCCTCGCCGTCTCGGAAGACGATGCACCGGAAGCCGTCCCACTTCGGCTCGAAGCTCAGGCCCCCCTCGTGCTTGGCGGGGTCGGGAACGCCCTTGACCGACTTGGCGAGCATCGGTTGCACCGGAGGCATCACAGGCAGACGCATGTGAGGCAGCGTAGCGGCGCAACCGTAGGCTTGAGCGGTGCCGATCCGACTGTCCTCCCGCAACCCCCACGTGTCGAAGGACCGGCTGGTCGCGGAGCTCGTCCCTCCGCCGCGCTTCGCCGAGGTCAGCTTCGACTCCTACGTCCCCGACCCGACCCAGCCCTCGCAGAAGGAGGCGCTCGAGGTGTTGCGCGGCTACGCCGACCACCTCCGACGGCCCGCCCGGCGCAAGGGGCTGTTCCGCAAGGCCGAGCCGGCCGGCCCGGGCGGGGTCTACCTCGACGGCGGCTACGGTGTCGGCAAGACCCACCTGCTTGCCTCGCTGTGGCATGCCGCCCCCGAGCCGAAGCTGTTCGCGACCTTCGTCGAGCTCACCCACCTCGTCGGCGCACTCGGCTTCCACGAGGCGGTGACCGCGCTGTCGGCCTACCGCCTGGTCTGCGTCGACGAGTTCGAGCTCGACGACCCAGGTGACACGGTGCTCGTCTCGACCCTGCTGCGCAACCTTCGGGAGGCGGGCGTGCGGCTGGCGGCGACGTCCAACACGCTCCCGGGCAAGCTCGGTGAGGGCAGGTTCGCCACCGCGGACTTCATGCGGGAGATCCAGGGCCTCGCCGCATCCTTCGAGTCGGTGCGCATCGACGGCGAGGACTACCGGCACCGGGGTCTTCCGAAGGCCCCTGACGCCTCCACGACGGAAGAGGTGCACAGGCGGGCCGAGGTCGACGGCGCGAGCCTCGACCACTTCCGCGACCTGACCCGGCACCTCGCCGACGTCCACCCGTCGAAGTACGGTGCCCTGCTCGACGGGGTCTATCTCGTGTGCCTCGAGGACGTGCACACCGTCACCGACCAGGCGGTCGCACTGCGGCTGGTGGTCCTGGCGGACCGGATGTACGACCGTGACCTGCCGGTGGTGGCAAGCGGGGTGAGCATGGACGAGATGTTCGCGCCCGAGCTGCTCGACGGGGGCTACCGCAAGAAGTACTACCGGGCGATCAGCCGCCTCGACGCCCTCGCCCGCGAGGGGGCCGGCCTCGATGAGTGAGCATGGCCGGAGCGCCGTGGGGCATCATCTGCCCATGAGCCCACGTGAGAGCGTCACGGACCTGCTGACCCTTCCCGAGGGGAGGGTGAACCTCGTGGCGTACGACGCAGCGGCCACGCCCGGCTTCGACGGGGACAAGTCCGATGGCAAGGAGGCCCTCGCGGCTCTCGACGACCGCCTCTCGGAGCTCCAGGAGATGCTGTTCGCGGAAGGACGCAGCGGCGGCCACCGCCGGGTCCTCCTCGTGCTCCAGGGGATGGACACCGCCGGCAAGGGTGGCGTGATGCGCAACACGGTGGCGATCTTCGATCCCCAGGGCGTGCACATCAAGGCGTTCGGTAGACCGACCGAGGAGGAGCTCGCCCACGACTTCCTCTGGCGGATCCGCCGTGAGCTCCCGGCCGCCGGTCGCATCGGGATCTTCGACCGTTCGCACTACGAGGACGTGCTCGTCGCGCGGGTGCGTGAGCTGGCGTCGCCGGAGGAGATCGACCGACGCTACGACGCCATCAACGAGTTCGAGGCCGAGCTGGTCGACGGCGGCACCAGCGTCGTCAAGTGCATGCTGCACATCTCCGCGGACGAGCAGAGGGAGCGGCTTCTCGCCCGGCTCGACAACCCGACCAAGCACTGGAAGTACGACACCGGTGACCTCGTCGATCGCCAGCACTGGTCGAGCTACCAGGAGGCCTACGAGATGGCGCTGGAGCGCACGAACACCGAGGCCGCACCGTGGCTGGTCGTACCCGCCGACAGGAAGTGGTTCCGCAACTGGGCCATCGCGACCGTCCTCCTCGAGACGCTGGAGGGGCTGGGGCTCGAGTGGCCGAAGGCCGACTTCGACGTGGAGGAGCAGCGGCGCCGCCTCCTGGACGAGGGCTTCTCGGCCTGACCGGGTGCGGCCGGTAGGTTGTCCCGCGTGATCCCCACCGTGTCCGCGACCCGCTACGTGGCACCACTGCGCGAGGGCGGCTCTCTGCCGGGGATCGTGGAGGCTGACGATCTGGGCACCTACGTGTGCAAGTTCCGTGGAGCCGGTCAGGGTCTGCGGGTCCTCGTCGCGGAGGTGGTCGTCGGCGAGCTCGCGCGTCGGCTCGGCATCAACACCCCGACGCTGGTGGCCGTCGAGCTCGATGCCGCCATCGGACGGTTCGAAGCCGACGAGGAGGTGCAGCACCTGCTGACGGCCAGTGTCGGCCTCAACCTCGGGGTGGACTTCCTCCCCGGTTCGTTCGGGTTCGACTCCGGATGTCACCCCGACCCGGAGGCCGCAGCCCGGATCGTCTGGCTCGACGCGCTCACGGCGAATGTGGACCGCAGCTGGCGCAACCCGAACCTGCTGGTCTGGCACAGGGAGCTATGGGCCATCGACCACGGCGCCTGCCTCTACTTCCACCACAGTTGGGGCGGGGGCATCGGTAGCCCCGAACGGTTCGCCCGACAGCCCTACGACGTCGCCGACCACGTCCTCGCCGGCTACCGGCCCGGGGTTGCCGCGGCCGATCGGGAGCTCGCCCCGCTGGTCACCCGCGACCTGCTCCACGAGGTCCTGGCACAGGTGCCGGAGGACTGGCTGGAGGTGCCGACCGGGGTGGACGACACCGACCTGGTGCGCGCTGCCTACGTCGACTTCCTGCACGCCCGCGTCTCGGGGCAGCGCTCCTGGCTGCCCCAGGAGGGGGCGGCATGAACGGCATGGGGTTCCAGTACGTCGTGCTCCGGTGCGTCCCGCGGGTCGACCGCGAGGAGTTCGTCAACGTCGGAGTGGTGCTCTACTGCCAGCGGGCCGACTTCCTCGAGGCCCGTTGCCACGTCGATCTCGATCGCCTCGAGGTGCTCGCCCCTGACCTCGACGTCGACGCGGTGCGCTCGGCGCTCGCCACGATCGAGGCGGTCTGCCGTGGAGACGACTCGGGCGGTGCCGCGAGCCGGACCCCGATGGGGACGAGGTTCGGCTTCGTCAGCGCACCGCGCTCCACCGTCGTACAGCCAGGGCCGACCCACGGAGGACTGACCACCGACCCGGACGGGCAGCTCGAGCACCTGCTCGATCGGTTGGTCCGCTGACCGCGTCTCCTCGTGGGTGCTCAGAGCCCGGCGCCGCTGCACCACCACTCGGTCGCCGAGTGCACGTCCGCCACGGTCCAGTCGAGTCCCCAGCTGTTCTGGAAGCGGACGTAGCCGCCGATGCCACGCAGGTTCTTGTCCAGCCAGTAGTCGTCCTGGAGCTCCTGGGCGGTGTAGGCCATGGTCTGGCCCCAGCAGTTCTTCTCCCCGGGTGTTCCGAGCTGTCCCTGCCCGGCGTGCGCCGGCGCGGCAACGCCGATCACGGCGATCCCCAGTGTCGTCGCGGCAACAGCCACCGTCTTGCGCATGTCTCCTCCAAAGGCCCCGGCCCGCCGGAGAACCGTGTGATGCCCCCCTGGTGAAACGGCCGGTGCGTACGTCCGATCCTCACCGGTCCCGACGAGAAGGTGAACCGATGTGCAGGCCAATGCCCGAAGTTGGGTAAAAGGTGCTTTTACTTCACAGGTACTCGAGACGAGGTGCCTGGGCGAAGGTCACAGGTGGATCATGTGGCCCGCGATGCCCTCGATGGCTTCCTTGACCGACTCGCTGAGCGTCGGGTGGGCGAAGACGTTGCGCGCCACCTCGTCGGCAGTGAGGTCCCAGCGCTGCGCGAGCGTCAGGGCCGGCAGCAGCTCGGTCACGTCGGGGCCGATCATGTGGGCGCCGAGGATCTCGTTGTACTTCGCGTCGGCGACGATCTTGACGAAGCCGGAGGTGTCCCCGAGTCCTTTGGCCTTGCCGTTGGCCGAGAACGGGAACTTCGCGACCTTGACGTCGTAGCCCTTCTCCTTCGCCTGCTCCTCGCTGTAGCCGAAGGAGGCGATCTGTGGCTGGCAGTACGTCGCTCGCGGGATCATGTCGAAGTCGATCTCCATCGTCTCCGCACCGGCGATCGTCTCGGCGGCCACGATGCCCATGGCCTCGGCTGTGTGCGCGAGCATGAGCTTGCCGGTCACGTCGCCGATGGCGTAGACGCCCTCGATGTTCGTGCGCCCCCGCTCGTCGATGGCGATCGCGCCGCGCTCGGTGGTCTTCACGCCGGTGTTCTCGAGGCCGTAGCCCTCCAGGCGCGGCGCGAAGCCGATTGCCTGGAGCACCTTGTCGGTCTCGATGACCTGCTGCTCGCCGTCCTTGGAGACGGTGACCTTCACCTTGTCGCCGGAGTCGTCGATGCTCTCGACCTTGGTGGAGAGCATGACGTTCACGCCGAGCTTCTTGTAATGGCGCAGGAGCTCCTTGGACACCTCGGCGTCCTCGGTCGGGACCATCCGGTCGAGGAACTCCACGACTGTCACGTCCACGCCGAAGTTCTTCATCACGTAGGCGAACTCGACGCCGATCGCACCGGACCCGGCGACGACGATGCTGCCGGGGAGCTCGTCGGTGAGGATCTGCTCCTCGTAGGTGACCACCCGCTCGGACAGCTCGGTGCCGGGCACAAGGCGGGTGGTGGCGCCGGTGGCGATGATCAGGCTGTCGCACGTGTAGCTCTCGACATTGCCGTCGTCGTCCTCGACGTCGATCGACTTGTCGCCGGTGAGGGTGCCCCAGCCGTGGATCTCGGTGATCTTGTTCTTCTTCATCAAGAAGTGGACACCCTTGACGATGCTGTCCGAGACCGTGCGACTGCGCTTGTGCGTGACCCCGAAGCTCATCGTGGCGTCGCCCTCGATGCCGAAGACGTCCTTCTCGTGCTGGAGGATGTGCGCCAGCTCGGCATTGCGCAGCAGTGCCTTCGAGGGGATACACCCCACGTTGAGGCAGACCCCGCCCCAGTACTTCTTCTCCACGACCCCGACCTTGAGGCCGAGCTGGGACGCGCGGATGGCGGCGACGTAGCCACCGGGGCCGGCGCCGAGAACGAGGACGTCGAAGTGCTGGCTCATGGGGAGAGCCTACCCACGTCCCTGCCGGGAATCAGACCGGGACGAGCTCGACCGCACCGACGGCGTAGCGGGCGAGGATGGTCCGGGCGACCTCCGTGTCGGCTCCCAGGGGAGCCGACACCGCGACGGCCCCGGCCTCGAGAGCGAGCTCGGCGGCGCGGTCGGGCAGCGTCCCGGGCGCCAGGAACATGGAGCCCACCGCGATGTGCCGCCGACCTTCGGCCCGGAACTGTCGCACCGCTTCGCCGGTCGCCGGGGGAGCGGCGGAGGCGTAGGCGGCCACCGTCGGCAGCTTGTGCCTGGTCCCCCAGAGTCGGGCGAGCCGGGCCACCGCCTGGTTGGCGAGGGCGTTGGAGGAGCCGGCGGCGGCGAGCACGAGGGCGTCGAGCTCGCGGACACGGGCCTCCCTGAGGGCGGACCGCAGCCGTCGGTCGAGGACCTCGAGGAACACGGTCTCGAGCCCGAGGATGTTGCTCGCGCGGACCTTGAGGTCGGCGTGCCTGGCCTCGGCCGCCGCGATCGCCGCGGGGACGTCGACCCTGGCGTGGTGGGCCTCGGTCAGCAGGAGGGGGACGACCACGATCTCGTCGTAGCCGGCCCGGACGAGCTTGTCGACGACCGTGAGGAACGAGGGCCGGGAGAGCTCGAGGAACGCCGGCTCGATCCGCAGGTCGGGCCGCATGCTGCGTACCTCCGCGCACAGCGCCTTGATCGTCTGCGCCGATCGGGGGTCGCGGCTGCCGTGGGCGAGGGCCACCAGGGCGGGTGCGGTCATGAGCGAGGGCTCCTTTCGTTCATACGGTCGAGGATGCGGGGGCCGGTGGTGCTCAAAGGTGGATCCCGCACTCCGTCTTGGCGCTGCCGGACCAGCGGCCGCTGCGACTGTCCTCTCCCGGCGCGACCCGGCGGGTGCAGGGCCGGCAGCCGATGGAGGGGTAGCCGTCGTACTGCAACGGGTTGACGAGCACGCCGTGCTCGTCGATGTAGCGCTCCACGTCCTCGTCACTCCATCGTGCGAGCGGGGAGACCTTGACC
>DATHVS010000130.1:0-1991 GCA_035461195.1 Nocardioidaceae bacterium | reverse complement strand
AACACCACCAGCGAGCACAGGAGCCCGGGCCCGAACCCCTCGGCCTCCAAGGTGGTGTTCACAGCGTGGAGATCGGTCACCAACGCCCCCATGTCCGGGGGGTCCTGACGGGTGACCAGCCACGTGTAGCCGTACTCGTCGTGGGAGCGTTCGACCGTGGGGCCCTCACCTGCCTCCAGCAGGGCGACCACGTCGGCCTGGGTCTGCGCGAAGGCAGCCCCCTCCGCCTCGCGGTAACACACCGACCCCACACCCGTCGGCGAGAACCCCGCGGCCGTCTGGAGCGTGATCGCGGCACCCGGCAGGGAGAAGAGGGCGTCGAGGTTCGCCTTGACCGGCTTGCGGCGGCCGAGGATCGAGTCCCAAAAGCTCACCGGTCGAAGCCCGGGGGTGGGAAGCCACCCTCGGAGGGCCGCCCGAGCTCGGCGGAGACCTTCGCGAGCTGGTCGAGCCGCTGCTCGAGCGACGGGTGTGTCGAGGTGAGGGTCTTCATCGTGACGCCGCTGATCGCCGGCGCGATGAAGAAG
Organism: Nocardioidaceae bacterium; assembly: GCA_035461195.1. Lineage (GTDB taxonomy): Bacteria > Actinomycetota > Actinomycetes > Propionibacteriales > Nocardioidaceae > Nocardioides_C. Next base: position 1,464 of record DATHVS010000130.1, on the reverse strand, counting down.
GCGTTCATGCTCTGTGCCGAACGGAGGTCGCGGTTCGGGATGGCGGCGATCTCTCCGGTGATCTTGGTCAGCGCCGAGGCCAGGGCCGAGGGCTTCTGCGTCAGGTAGGCGCCGGCCCGGTCCGCGGACAGCTCGCGGTAGCGCGAGAGCAGCCTGGTCAGGAAGAAGCTGATGGCGTAGACCACAAGGCTGATCACCAGGGCGATGAGGAAGCCGAACGCGCCGGCGCTGTTGTTGCTCCCGCGCCGGCCGAAGATCGCGCCGTACTGCGCGCCGCGCGTCGCCATCCCGGCGATGATCCCGGCCGAGGAGGCCAGAGTCATCACCAGGACGTCACGGTGCGCGACGTGGGAGAGCTCGTGGGCGAGGACCCCCTCGAGCTCCTCGGCGGTCAGCTTGTCGAGGATGCCCGTGGTCACGCACACCGCGGCCCGGTGAGGCGAGCGCCCGGTCGCGAAGGCGTTCGGCAGGTCGGTGTAGGAGATGCCGACCCGGGGCTTGGGCATGTCGGCCATGGCGCACAGCCGGTCGATCATGCCGTGCAGCTCGGGCGCCTCCTCCGGGGTGACGATCCGGGCGCGCATCGCCTTCAGGGCGAGGGTGTCGGAGTTGTACCACTGGAACCACACGATGCCGAGGCCGACGACGCCGATGAGCACGGCGTACTCCGGCATGGCGTACATCAGTCCGACGACGAGTGCGACGAACAGAGCCCCGAGCAGGAACATCACGAGGGTCATCCGGGCGGTGAGCCCGGTGTCCTTGATGAAGCGGGAGTGTGCCATCAGCCCGGGATCAGCCCCTCGTCCTCGAGGAGGTGACGGACCTCCTCCAGGGTCGCGTCGGCGGGCGGCAGGATCAGGTCGGAGTCGTGGAGGGTGTCGTCGGGGAGGTGGGAGCCCTCGGTGCGGACACTGTTGAGGAGCGCGGAGAAGCTCTGGGAGAAGGTGACCTCGTCACCGCTCTCCACGGCGGCCTCGACCGCTTCGTCGAGCTTGTTGAGCTCGGTGAGGTGCTCCTCGGCAACCTCCCACTGGCCCTCGCCGAGAATCCGGACGATCATGCCTGCCCCTCCTCCTTCTGCCGCTCCTCCTGGGTCGCGGCCGCGGGGGCGGGCTCGCCCGCCTCGATCGCGCTCTGCGGCTGCGACGAGCCGGACTTGAGAGCGGCGAGCTCGGCCTCGACGTCGGAGTCCTTGGACATGGCCTCGAGCTCGCGGGCGATGTCGTCGCCCTGGCCGATCGCACTGGCGTCGTCGAGGGCCCCTGAGGAGATCAGCTCGTCGATCGCACCGGCGCGCGCCTGCATCTGGGCGGTCTTGTCCTCGGCCCGCTGGACCGCGAGACCGACGTCGCCCATCTCCTCGGAGATGCCGGAGAACGCCTCGTTGATCCTGGTCTGCGCCTCGGCGGCGGTGTAGGTGGCCTTGATGGTCTCCTTCTTCGTGCGGAAGGCCTCCACCTT
>DATHVS010000129.1:0-5078 GCA_035461195.1 Nocardioidaceae bacterium | reverse complement strand
GGAGGACAGGGTGATCTCCGCCGAGGAGGTCTACGAGCTGCGCTTCAACCATCCCGACTGGGTGGCCCTGCAGACCCGACAGTCCGGCCTCGAGGGCAACGGAGAGGTCCGGCTGCGCGACCTGGTCAAGGAGAGCCTGCGCATGCGCCCCTCGCGCATCATCGTCGGGGAGGTCCGGGCCGAGGAGTGCCTCGATCTCCTGCTCGCACTCAACGCAGGCTTGCCCGGCATGGCCTCCCTCCACGCCAACAGCGCCCGCGAGGCCCTGGTGAAGATGTGCACGCTCCCGCTGCTGGCAGGGGAGAACATCGGATCGCGCTTCGTCGTCCCGACGGTGGCCTCGTCGGTCGACCTCGTGGTCCATCTCGACATGGACCCTCACGGCGTACGCCGGGTGAACGAGATCGTCGCGGTGCCGGGCCGCGCGGAGAACGACACGATCGAGACCGAGTGGGTGTTCGCACGCTCCGGCGACGTCCTGGTCCGCGCCACCGGCATGCCCCCACGGCCCGAACGCTTCGAACGAGTCGGTGTCGACGTTAATCAGCTGCTGAACGAGGCCAGCTGAGCATGGGGGTGGTTCTCGGGCTCGGTCTGGGCGTCGGCCTGCTCCTCGTGTACTGGGGGCTCGTCTCCCCGCGTGGCCCGCGACCGCCGAGGGGTCCGTCGCGGCTGGACCTCCTGGTGCAGCGGGCCGGGCTGGTGGGCGTGTCGTCGATCTCGGTCCTCGCGCTGTGCCTCGGCGTCTCTGTGGCGGCGGGCCTCATCGTGCAGGTCGTGTCGCGGACCTGGCCGGTGAGCACGGCCTTCGCGCTCCTCGGTGGCTATCTGCCCATCGCCGTCCTCAAAGGACGGGCCCGCCGTCGTCAGCGAGACCTGGCCGAGGTGTGGCCTGAGGCGGTCGACAACCTGGCTTCCGCGGTTCGGGCCGGGATGTCGCTGCCGGAGGCCCTCGCCCAGCTCGCCGTCCGAGGACCTGAGCCCCTGCGGCCGGCGTTCGAGGCGTTCGCGGTGGACTACCAGGTGACGGGCCGGTTCGCAGAGTCCCTCGACCGGCTGAAGGACCGGTTGGCCGACCCGGTGGGGGACCGGGTGGTGGAGGGTCTGCGCATCGCCCGTGAGGTCGGGGGTGGGGAGCTCGGTCGCCTGCTGCGGAGCCTGTCGGGCTACCTCCGTGACGACGCTCGCGCCAGGTCCGAGCTCGAGTCGCGCCAGGCTTGGGCGGTCAACGGAGCACGTCTGGCAGTGGCAGCCCCCTGGCTGGTCCTGCTGATGCTGTCCTTCCAGCGTGAGGTGATCTCTCGCTACGCGTCGCCTGCCGGAGTGGCGGTGCTCCTGGTTGGCGGGGCGTGCTGCCTGGTGGCGTACCGGCTCATGATGCGGATCGGCCGCCTGCCCCAGGAGAGGCGGATCCTGTCGTGACGCTTGCTCTGTGGGGTGCGGGCCTGGGCGCCGGTGTAGGGCTCGGGCTGCTGCTCGTCCTCGACCGGGCCCTGGCGCTGCGCCGACCCCGCCTCGAGCTGCGGGTGCTGCCGTACGTCCGTGACCTTCCGGCTGTCGCGCGGCGTTCCCCCCATGTCGCGCAGGTAGCTCCCCGCTCAGCGTTCGTCGCGGTCTTCGGTCCGGTGCTGCAGTCGGCGGCCGGCTCCCTCGACCGCGTGCTGGGAGGTACGACGTCGGTGCGACACCGTCTCGAGCGGGCCAGCCTCCCGATGACCGTCCACGACTTCCGGGTCGAGCAGGTGCTGTGGGGCCTCGTGGCGTTCTCGGTGACCGCGGCCGGGTCCATTCTGGTCGCCTTGCGCAGCCCGGAGCGGGCCGTACCCCTCCTCGTTCTCTGCCTGGTCGCCTTCGTGCTCGGCGCCCTGCTCCGGGAGAACCGCCTGACGGCCCAGGTCAGGGAACGCGAGCGGCGCATGCTCGAGGAGTTCCCGACCGTCGCGGAGTTGCTCGCCCTCGCTGTTGCAGCCGGGGAGGGGCCGGTGTCGGCGCTCGACCGGGTGGTGACCCGGGCCAACGGCGAGCTCTCCACCGAGCTCGCCGGCGTGCTTGCGCAGATCCGCACCGGGACCCCGGTGTCGCGGGCCCTCGACGACCTGGCGGCACGCACCGGCCTGCCGGTCGTCGCCAGGTTCGCCGAGGCCGTGGCCGTAGCCCTGGAGAGGGGTACGCCGTTGACCGAGGTGATGCACGCGCAAGCAGCCGACGTCCGTGAGGCAGGGCGGCGTGCGCTCATCGAGACGGGGGCGCGCAAGGAGGTCGTGATGATGGTGCCGGTTGTCTTCCTGGTCCTGCCGGTGACCGTGCTCTTCGCGTTCTGGCCGGGGGTCGTCGGGCTGCGGCTGGTCACGCCGTGAACCGAGGTTCGAGAGAGAAGGAAGACGAGATGGACGAGCTGTTCTGGCGGTGGTGGGCCTCGACGCTGGTGAGCGCCGACGACCGGCGTGACGAGCGCGGCGACGTGCCCGGTTGGGTGCTCATCACCGTGATGACGGCCGGGCTGGTCAGCGTGCTGTGGGCCGTGGCCGGTGATGCGCTGTCGCAGATGCTCTCCGACGCGCTGCGGTCGGTCTCGGGCTGACTCGCACGCGCGTGTCCGGCCGTCACCTGCGGGCGGAGTCGGGGTCGGCCGTCGTCGACTTCGTGCTGGTGCTCGTCGTACTCCTCCCGCTCTTCCTCGGCATAGTCCAGGTCGCGCTCGTGCTTCACGTCCGCAACACGTTGACCTCTGCGGCGTCCGAGGGCGCCCGCTACGCCGCCACGGTCGACCGTCCGGTCGAGGCGGGGGTGGAGCGCACCCGCGCCCAGATCAGCGGCGCGGTCTCGGCGAGGTTCGCGCGGGACGTGTCGGCGTCCCAGGCGATGCTGGACGGGATGCCCGTGGTCCGGGTCGACGTGGTCGCCGAAGTACCTCCCTTGGGCCTCTGGGGACCCGCGGTGCGGCTTGCGGTGTCCGGTCACGCCATGGAGGAGGTCCCCCCGTGAGGGTTCGCACCGAGCGGGGCAGCGGCGTCGTGGAGTTCACCTGGTTGGCGATCTTGCTGATGGTGCCGTTGCTCTACATCGTGCTCACGGTGTTCGAGGTCCAGCGCGCGGCCTTCGCCACGAGCACCGCCGCCCGAGCCGCCGGTCGGGCCTTCACCCAGGCGCCGGGCGAGGTCGCCGCACACGGCCACGCGGCGAGAGCCGTAGCCCTGGCGTTGCGCGACCAGGACCTCGAGGTCGACCGCCGTGCGCTTGCGGTCAGGTGTACGCCGGACCCGGCGAACTGTCTTGCGCCAGGTTCGGTGGTGAGCGTCTCGGTGGCCTACCCGGTGCCTCTGCCGCTGCTCCCGGCCGTGCTGGGTGGTCAGCGGCCGAGCATCCGGGTGGAGTCCGAGCACACGATTCCCTACGGCACCTACCGGGAGGACCGTCCGTGAGCGTCACGTGGAGAGAGCACCCGGCGAGGAGGGCCGACGACCGGGGGCAGACCACGGTGCTGATCATCGGCTTCGTCCTCGTGATCGCGATGACGGTCGCGGTGGTGGTCGACGCATCGGCGGCGTACTTCCGACGTCAAGCCCTCAGCTCGCTGGCCGACGGAGCGGCGCTGGCCGCCGCGGACGGGCTCCAGGGCGAGCAGGTCTACACCGCGGGGCTGGGGGAGCGTGCGGTGGTGGATCCGCGGGCGGCACGGAAGCTGGTCATGGACTACCTGGTCTCGGTGGGCGCCGGCCGTCGCTACCCTGGGCTGAGCCACGCGGTGGAGACGGACGGTGAGCGGGTCGTGGTGCGCGTCGCGGCGCCGCTCGACCTCCCCATCCCGGTCCCGGGCGTGACCCGGCAGGCAAGCGTGACCGCCACGGCCGCGGCGGTCGTCCTCGTGGCCGAGTAGGCGTGGTCGAGGAGTGGTGGCCTTGCCGTCCGGGCCGACCTGACCTGGCGGAAAGTCAGGCGCCTGGTGACTCGCCGTTGCCGTCGTCGTCAGGCGCGATGAAGCCGAACGCCTCGAGCACGTCCCAGCCGGACTCCGCCTCGGGTCCGACGGGCTCGCCCAGGTCGCGCACCGCGGCGACCGAACGCAGGTTGACGAAGGGCAGCGCGCCGGCGCACTCGCATCCGGGGGCAGGGAAAACCGACATATCCCACCCACACCGAGCTGCCGGCTGGACCGGTTAGTCAGACTGCGTAACCTCGCCGGCCACTGCGACGATAACTTCTCTGCGAGGAGGCGACGGAGGGGGGCTCCGCGCAGACGGTCTGGTGACCCGCGTCATCAACGGCGTGCCGGACCGTCTCCTCCACGGAGCACAAAACTCGGTGGGTGGGGGGCTTTACCCGCCGCCAAGGGACGTGCTCTGTCCGGTTCGGCCCCCTTTGGGTGGCCGAACCGGGCTCGCCCCGCCGTCATCCCCGATTCAGGGCGTGCCCTGGGTCCCAGATGCTCGTATCGTGGAGTTGGGTGGTCTCGTCGCAGCCCCCCACGACAGATCGCCAAGTCCCGTCCCGCGCAGTCCCTTTGCCCGGGACGGGGCGCGTTCTCCGGAGACGTCCAATCGGGCCGTCACGCCACCAGCCGTACGTAAGGGCGAGATTTGTAGTCCGAAAGAACTATGGACCAGCATCATGTTTAGGCTAGGACGAACCGGGACAGGATGCGCTTAACCGACCGTACCGGTCTTGAGGCTGGGCGGTTGAACTGCCACAGTGCAGAAGACGTGGTCAAGCAAACGTGCCACGCCAGATCAATCCAGAAGTAGGTAGTAAGCAATGTCCGCTTCGCCTGAGCTTGAAGAGCACGTACTGGAAGGATCCCCGGCCCCAACACCGTCCGAATCGGTGACGGAGGCCGATCGCAGCCAGATCACGGCCCGGCTGCTGGCCCAGATCGCGGAGACCACCGACGAGGTGGAGCAGAAGAGGCTGCGCGACGAGATCGTCGTTCTCAACATGGGGGTGGCTCGTGCCATCGCCTCCCGGTATCGCGACCGCGGTATCTCCAAGGACGACCTGCTGCAGGCCGCCTACGTCGGCCTCGTGAAGGCCGTCCAGGGGTTCGACCCGTCCTACGAACGGGACTTCCTCAGCTACGCGGT
>DATHVS010000128.1:0-27082 GCA_035461195.1 Nocardioidaceae bacterium | reverse complement strand
GCCCCGGCAGCCTGCCGACTGGCGATACAAATTAATTCATCGACTTTTAGCACACTGTTGAGTTCTCAAGCATCAGACGCACACCACCCTCAACCACACAGGCCTCGGTCTGGGGCAACCCGATCAAACTTACCGGATCTGCGTCGCCGGGTCAATCCCAGCGTCCTGCTCCTCCGGCCCCGCACACATCGATCTCACCGAGCTGATCCGAGGCCGCTGCTGCGCACACTCGAGCCACCTCGGCGAGGTGAGTGAGTTGGGTTTTCGCTGGGGCCGAGCGCCCGACCTCTCGGTCTTGCGCCCCGTCGCTCCCGGCGACGGGGAGAACATTACGGAGGGCCTCCCCCGAACGCAAATCGGAAACCTGTGGCCGCGGTCACAGGACAATTCAGACGATGTCGGGCGCCTTCACACGGGCCTCGTCGGCCTCCTGGTCGGTGAGCGCGAGCTGGCTCTGATGCTCCGCCTCCACCCTCCGGAGGTAGTGGTCGACCTCGTCGTCCCGGCGCGCCGGGTCCCAGTCGAGCACCCCGGCCATGAGGTCCGCCGCAGGACGTGCGGCGTGAGTCCCACGGTCGAAGGTCTCGATCGAGATGCGGGTGCGCCGCGTGAGGACGTCGTCGAGATGGCGCGCCCCCTCATGGGCCACCGCGTAGACGACCTCGGCGGCGAGGTAGTCCTCCGCACCGGCGAGCGGCTGCGCGAGCTCGGGCCGCTCGGCGACGAGCTCCAGCACCTCGTCGACCAGGTCGCCGTAGCGGCCGAGCAGGTGGTCGACCCTGGCCGGGTGCAGGCCCGAGCGCCGGGCGAGCCGGCTCGCCTGGTTGACCCGCGTCTCGAAGCCCTCGGCACCGACGAGCGGGACTCGGTCGGTGATCGACCGCGGCACCGCTCCCCCGAGCGAGTGGGCCGCAGCGTCCACGGCGTCGCGCCCCATGACCCGGTACGTCGTCAGCTTCCCGCCCGCGATGATGACCAGCCCCGGCACCGGAGTGACGACGGTGTGCTCCCGGGAGATGCGACTCGTCGGCTCGGACTCCCCCGATAGCAGGGGGCGCAGGCCGGCGTACACCCCCTCGACGTCCTCGTGGGACAGCGGCTCCCGCAGGATCTTGTTCACCTCGGCGAGGAGGTAGTCGATGTCGCGGCGCGACGCCGCCGGGTGGGCCTTGTCGAGGCCCCAGGGCGTGTCCGTCGTGCCGATGATCCAGTGTCGGCCCCACGGGATCACGAACAGCACCGAGACCGACGTACGCATGATCAGACCGGTCTCGGAACGGATCCGGTCGCGCGGAACCACCAGGTGGATGCCCTTGCTCGCCTGCACGTGCAGTGCTCCGCGACCGCCCACCATCTCCTGGATCTCGTCGGTCCACACCCCCGCCGCGTTGACGACCACGCGCGCCCGCACCTCGAGCTCGCGGCCGCTCTCCAGGTCCACGGCCCGGACCCCGGTCACCCGCTCCCCCTCACGAAGGAAGCCCACGACCTTGGTGCGGTTCACACACAGCGCGCCGTGCGCGGCGGCGGTTCGGGCGATCGTGACGACCAGCCGTGCGTCGTCGACCTGGGCGTCGTAGTAGCGGATCGCGCCCGCGAGCGCCTCGCTCCTGAAGTCCGGGGCGATCCGGCGCACCTGCCGACGGGAGAGGTGGCGGTGCCGTGGGACACCCATGTCGTACTTCCCGGCCATCGCCATCGCGTCGTAGAGCGCGAGACCCGCGCCGACGTAGGGCCGCTCCCAGCCCTTGCCGGTCAGCGGGTAGAGGAACGGCACCGGCCGGACCAGGTGGGGGGCAAGCCTCGTCAGCAGGAGGCCGCGCTCCTGGAGAGCCTCGCGGACCAGGCCGAAGTCGAGCATCTCGAGGTACCGCAACCCGCCGTGGACGAGCTTGCTCGAGCGTGAGGACGTCCCCGAGGCGAAGTCACGCTGCTCGAGCAGGCCCACCGAGAGACCTCGGGTGACCGCGTCGAGCGCGGTGCCCACGCCCGTGATGCCGCCGCCCACGACCAGGACGTCGAGCTCACCCTGCCCGAGGTGCTCGAGCGCCGCCTCGCGCGCCTCGGGACTGAGCCTGCCCTCGTGCGTCATCGTGCTCCCATCCTCTCGCGGGTACGGGTGCCGAGGCCGGTGAGCCGGTCCCGGGCGAGCGGGTTCATCTGCTGGACACGCGCCACCTCGGTCGCCTCGAGGTCAGCCACCGCGATGCCTCGCGACGTGTCCGCCACCCGGTCCAGGACTCGCCCCTCCGGGTCGTAGACCGCGCTGCCCCCGCTGAACACGTGCTCGCCGCAGCGCCCGGTGAGACCGGAGAGGACGACGTAGATGCCGTTGTCGAGTGCCCGGGCCGCGTAGTACAGGTCGCGACGGTGCTCGGCGCCGGCGAAGTACGCCGAGGGGCACAGGTAGCCCTGGGCTCCGTCGGCCGCCGCCGCCCCTGCGTGCTCGGGGAAGCAACCGTCATAGCAGATCCCGAGCCCGAGCTCCCAGTCGTCGACCACGAGGGAGGCGCCGTGGTCGCCGGGACTGAAGAACCCGCGCTCTGCCTCGAACAGATGCTGCTTGTCGTAGGGCGCGCTCACGCTGCCGTCGTCGTCGACGACCACGAGGCTCAGCGTCACTGCCTCCGCCGACCGGCGTACCGCCGCGCCCGCCACCACCACGACGCGGCGCTCCGCGGCGACTGCGCGGAGCGGGTCCAGTCGCGGGTCCTCGACGGTGAGCGCCTGCTCGAGGCTCCAGGACTCGGGGGCGTAGCCGGTGAGGAAGAGCTCAGGGAGAACGACGACACGAGCCCGCCGCTCCGCGGCAGCGTCGGCGAGGTCGACCGCCGTGGCCACGTTGCGCGCGACGTCGCCGGGGACCGACTCGGCCTGGGCCGCCGCGGCACGCAGGGTCGCGGTCACCGGCTGCTCGTGGTCACTGGACCACGACCTCCACGCGCTGGAACTCCTTGAGCTCGGTGTAACCGGTCGTGGCCATCGACCTGCGCAGGGCCCCGACGAGGTTCATGGTGCCGTCGGCGACCCGAGAGGGACCGAAGAGGATCTCCTCGAGGGTGCCGACGATGCCGATCTCGACCCGTTCACCCCGGGGCAGCTTGGAGTGCCAGGCCTCCGCGCCCCAGTGGAAGCCGCCACCGGGCGCCTCCTCGGCCCGGGCGAGCGGCGAGCCGATCATGACCGCGTCGGCACCGCAGGCGACCGCCTTCGCGACGTCGCCGCTGCGGCCGATCGAGCCGTCGGCGATGACGTGGACGTAGCGGCCCCCGGACTCGTCGAGGTAGTCGCGGCGGGCGGCTGCCACGTCAGCGACCGCCGAGGCCATAGGTACGGCGAGGCCGAGCACGGTGCGGGTGGTGTGGGCAGCTCCGCCGCCGAAGCCGACGAGGACGCCGGCGGCGCCGGTTCGCATGAGGTGCAAGGCGGCCTGGTACGTCGCGCAGCCACCGACGATGACAGGGACGTCGAGCTCGTAGATGAACTCCTTGAGGTTCAGCGGCTCGGCCTGGCCCGAGACGTGCTCGGCCGAGACCGTGGTCCCCCTGATCACGAACATGTCGACGCCGGCGTCCACCACGGTCTTGGCGAACTCCTTGGTGCGCTGCGGCGAGAGCGACCCCGCCACCGTGACACCGGCCTCCCGCATCTGCTTGAGCCGGGCAGTGATCAGCTCGGCCTTGATCGGCTCGGCGTAGATCTCCTGCATCCGCCGGGTGGCGGCCTGCCCGCGCAGCCGCCCCACCTCCCCGAGCAGGTCGGTCGGGTCGTCGTACCGGGTCCACAGCCCTTCGAGGTCGAGCACGCCGAGCCCCCCGTGCTTGCCGAAGGCGACCGCGGTCTGCGGAGACATCACCGAGTCCATCGGCGCGGCCACGATGGGGATCTCGAAACGGTAGGCGTCGATCTGCCAGGCCGTCGAGACCTCCTCGGGGTCGCGCGTGCGGCGGCTCGGGACGATCGCGATGTCGTCGAAGGAGTAGGCGCGGCGGCCGCGCTTGGCACGACCGATCTCGATTTCCGTCACGTGAGGAGCCTATCTAGTCGGGAACGGCGCCCGGACGACGCGGGGACGGGGAGCGGCCGGACGCGGGCCATCAGCGAGACGAGTAGTTCGGCGCCTCCGCCACCATCTGCACGTCGTGAGGGTGGCTCTCCTTGAGGCCGGCGGAGGTGATCCGCACGAACTTGCCGCGCTCCTGGAGCTCGGGGACGGACCGCGCACCGACGTAGAACATCGACTGGTGAAGACCGCCGACCAGCTGGTGGGCCACCGCCGACAGCGGTCCTCGGTAGGCAACCTGACCCTCGATCCCCTCGGCCACGATCTTGTCGTCGCTGGACACGTCGGCTTGGAAGTAGCGGTCCTTGGAGAACGATCTCTTCCCCCGCGACGCCATGGCGCCGATGGAGCCCATCCCGCGGTAGGCCTTGTACTGCTTGCCGTTGACGAAGATCAGGTCGCCGGGGCTCTCCTCGCAGCCCGCGAGCAGCGAGCCGACCATCACCGAGTCCGCGCCCGCGACGAGCGCCTTGGCGATGTCGCCGGAGTACTGGAGGCCGCCGTCGGCGATGACGGGTACGCCGGCCGGCCTGGCCGCCAGGGAGGCCTCGTAGACCGCCGTGATCTGGGGGACGCCGACCCCCGCGACGATCCGGGTCGTGCAGATCGAGCCCGGGCCGACCCCGACCTTGACCGCGTCGGCGCCCGCGTCGACGAGGGCCTGGGCCCCTGCGCGGGTGGCGATGTTGCCGCCCACTACCTGGACGTGCCGGGTCGCGGGGTCCTTCTTGAGCCTCCGGATCATCTCGAGGAGCAGCCGGGCGTGCCCGTTGGCGACGTCGGCGACGAGGACGTCCACACCTGCCTCGACGAGGGTCGTGCCGCGCTCCCACGCGTCGCCGAAGTAGCCGATGGCGGCCCCCACGAGGAGCCGGCCCACCGAGTCCTTGGAGGCGTTGGGGTACTGCTCGGAGCGGACGAAGTCCTTGACGGTGATCAGGCCGGCGAGCTTGCCGTGCTCGTCAACGAGCGGGAGCCGCTCGAGCTTGTGCTGGCGCAGGATCGCGGTGGCGTCCTCGCGGCTGATGCCGACCGGAGCGGTGATCAGCGGCATCTTCGTCATCACCTCACCGACCGAGGTGGTCCCCCACTCCGCGACGGGGAGGAACCTCAGGTCGCGGTTGGTGATGATGCCTACGAGGGTGTTGTCCTCCTCGATCACCGGGAGGCCAGAGACGCGGTACTCACCGCAGCGCTCGTCGAACTCCTCGAGAGTGGCCTTGGCACTGATGGTCACCGGGTTGGGAATCATCCCGGTCTGGGTCCGCTTGACGAGGTCGACCTGGTAGGCCTGGTCCTCGATCGACAGGTTGCGGTGCAGGATGCCGATGCCGCCCTCTCGGGCCATGGCGATCGCCATCCGCGACTCCGTCACGGTGTCCATGGCGCTGGAGATCAGCGGGATGCGGATGTCGAGGTCGCGGGTGAGCCGCGTGGTGGTGTCCACCTCGCTCGGGATCACGTCCGTCTCGCCCGGGAGCAGGAGGACGTCGTCGTAGGTGAGACCGAGAGCCGCGAACTTGTCGGGGACGCCGGCGGGAGTGAGGTTCATGTGACCTTCCGGAGCGTGGGACGACAGGTCTTCAGTCTACCGAGCCGTCTGTGGGGGTCCGAGGGGCCGCCTCGCCGGATCTTCCCCAGCGCAGTGGACGGTTCCCCAGCGGAATGCCGCTTGTGGAGCGTCCATGACCCCGCGTTACAGGAGGAAGGCGAACGCCGCCCTGGCGAGGTGGCCGGGGCGGCGTTCGTCTCGAGGTGCTGCGGACCAGGGATCAGTGCCCGTGACCGTGCCCGTGTCCGGCGGCAGCACCCTCGTCGTCCTCGTCCTCGGGCTTCTCCACGACCAGGGTCTCGGTCGTGAGGAGCATGCCGGCGATCGAGGAGGCGTTCACGAGCGCGGACCGGGTCACCTTCACCGGGTCAAGGACGCCCTGGGCGACCAGGTCGCCGTACTGGCCAGTCGCGGCGTTGTAGCCGTTGCCGGGTCCGGCCTCGCGGACCTTGGCGACGATGACGTAGCCGTTCTCGCCACCGTTCTCCGCGATCCAGCGCAGCGGCTCGTCGACCGCCTTGCGCACGACGTTGAGGCCCATGGCCTCGTCACCGGACAGGCCGAGGTCGCCCTCGAGCGCCGACACAGCGTGGACGAGGGCCGAGCCGCCACCGGCTACGATGCCCTCCTCGATCGCGGCCCGGGTCGCGGAGACGGCGTCCTCGATGCGGTGCTTCTTCTCCTTCAGCTCCACCTCGGTGGCCGCACCCACGCGGATCACGCAGACGCCCCCGGCGAGCTTGGCGAGACGCTCCTGGAGCTTCTCGCGGTCCCAGTCGGAGTCGGTGGACTCGATCTCGGCCTTGATCTGGTTGACCCGGGCCTCGACCTCCTCGTGCTTGCCGACACCGTCGACGATCGTGGTGTTGTCCTTGGTGATCACCACACGGCGGGCCTGGCCGAGCACCTCTAGCCCGACCTGGTCGAGCTTGAGGCCGACCTCGGCGGAGACGACCTGGCCACCGGTCAGGGTCGCGATGTCCTGGAGCATCGCCTTGCGACGGTCACCGAATGCCGGGGCCTTCACCGCAGCGGCGTTGAAGGTGCCACGGATCTTGTTCACGACCAGGGTGGAGAGCGCCTCGCCCTCGACGTCCTCGGCCAGGATGAAGAGCGGCTTGCCGGCCTGGATGACCTTCTCGAGCAGCGGCAGCATCTCGGCGATGGCAGAGATCTTGCCCTGGTGGATCAGGATGTAGGGGTCGTCGAGGACGGCCTCCATCCGCTCGGCGTCGGTGACGAAGTAGGGCGAGATGTAGCCCTTGTCGAACTGCATGCCCTCGGTGAAGTCGAGCTCGGTGCCCATGGTGTTGGACTCCTCGACGGTGATGACACCGTCCTTGCCGACCTTGTCGAAGGCCTCGGCGATCAGCTCGCCGATGACGGAGTCACGGGAGGAGACGGTCGCGACCGCGGCCATGTCCTCCTTGGAGTCCACGTCGCGGGAGAGCTTGCGCAGCGCGTCGCCCACGGCCTCGACGGCGGTGTCCATGCCACGCTTGAGACCCATCGGGTTCGCGCCCGCGGCGACCGCCCGGAGGCCGAGGTGGACCATCGACTGCGCGAGGACCGTCGCGGTCGTCGTACCGTCACCGGCGACGTCGTTGGTCTTGGTGGCGACCTCCTTGGTCAGTTGCGCACCGAGGTTCTCGAACGGGTCGTCGCACTCGATCTCTCGGGCCACGGTGACCCCGTCGTTGGTGATGGTCGGCGCCCCCCACTTCTTGTCGAGGACGACGTAGCGGCCCTTCGGACCGAGCGTCACCTTGACGGCGTTGGCGAGGGTGTCCACACCCCGCTCGAGGGAACGGCGGGCGTTCTCGTCGAACTCAAGAATCTTCGGCATCGTGAGGTATCAACCTTTCCGGTTGGTGCAGGTGAAAGACACAGCCCCGAGGGCCCGAACGAGTCAGGCCGCCCGGGGCGGAGTCGCAGAGATCGTGCTCACAGGAGCGGGGTGTTCAGGAAGCGTCACCCAACGACGGCGAGCACGTCGCGAGCGGAGAGGATGAGGAACTCCTCGCCGGAGAACTTCACCTCGGTGCCGCCGTACTTGCTGTAGATGACCTTGTCACCGACGTTGATGTCCATCGGGATGCGCTCGTCACCGTCGTCGTTGAAGCGGCCGGGGCCGACGGCGATGACCTCGCCCTCCTGCGGCTTCTCCTTGGCGGTGTCGGGGATGACCAGGCCCGAAGCCGTGGTCTGCTCGGCGTCGAGCGGCTTGACGACGATGCGGTCCTCGAGCGGCTTGATGTTGACCGACACGATGTCGACCTCCACTTTCTCGTGACGAGAGTTCTCACATGGCTGATTGGGTGCCCGCCGGGTCCGCACGCCGTCGCGGGGGCCGTGCGTAGATGGCTGGGCGTTGGCACCCTCGAGGGGAGAGTGCTAAGGGCGAATCTATGCCGCGATTAGCACTCGGTCAAGTCGAGTGCCAGACTGATTCCGTGGATCTCGACGCCTTCCGCCAGTTGCTCTCCGACGACGGCCGCACCGTGCTCGCGCGCGCCGCCGAGGTGTACGACGGCCGGCCCGAGCACGCCCTCGCGGCATCGGCCGCCCTCCGCCGCGAGGCCTCCCCCGACATCGTCGCCGCGGCGATGACCCAGGTCGAGCTGCGCCGCCGTGCCCAGGCGAAGTTCGGCGACCTCGCGGGGTCGATGTTCTTCACCCCCGACGGCCTCGAGCAGGCCACCCGCCTGCGTGTCGCCACCCACCGGGCCGCGCGGATCGCCGCAGCCGCCCCCTCCTCGGTGCTCGACCTCGGCTGCGGCATCGGCGGGGACCTCGTCGCCTTCGCCCGCGCCGGCCTGACCGCCGCCGGGATCGACCGCGACCCCCTCCGGGTGGCCGTGGCCGGTGCGAACCTCGACGCCCTCGGCCTCGGCGGGGCCGTGAAGGTGGCCGACGCCGCGACCATCGACGTCTCCGGCTTCGGCGTCGTGTTCGCCGACCCCGCCCGACGTACCGACCGGGGGCGCGTGTTCGACCCCGACGCCTACGAGCCGCCGTGGTCGTTCGTCGAACGGCTGCTCGAGCGACCGTCGGTCGTCAAGGTCGCCCCGGGCATCCCCCACGACCTCGTGCCCGAGGGTGTCGAGGCCGAGTGGGTCAGCGACGAGAGCGATCTCAAGGAGGCCTCGCTCTGGTCTCCGCAGCTCGCGACAGCGCGGCGCCGCGCCACGGTCATCCGTCCCTCCGGGCTCGCCAGCCTCACCGACGAGGACGACCCGGGTGACCGGTCGGTGCGAGAGGTGGGCCGGTTCCTGTACGAGCCCGACGACGCGGTGATCCGGGCCGGGCTGGTCACGGCCGTGGCGGAGGGGGTCGAGGGCGGGCTGCTCGACGAGCACATCGCCTACGTGACCAGCGATCGGCCCTTCACCACGCCGTTCGCCCGTTCCTACGAGGTGGTCGAGACCCTGCCCTACAAGGAGAAGGCCCTGAAAGCCGCTCTTCGCGACAGGGCGATCGGCCGGCTGACCATCAAGAAACGTGGGGTCGGTGTCGTGCCCGACGAGCTTCGCCGTCGCCTCGCGTTGCAGGGCGACGAGGAGGCCACGCTGGTGCTCACCCGCGCCGACGGCCACGGTGTGGCCCTGCTGGTCCGGCCGTTCTGACGACCGCCTCGGCGGCAGACGCGCCGGGTCGGCAAGATCCAGCGCGGCAGACGCGCCGGGTCAGCAGCCTGTGCGCTGGACCCCGCTGACGGGGACCGGCAGCCTCCCCGGGGCCCGGGCCTTGCCGACGAGCACGTCCACCAGTGCCCGCATCGCACCCGGGGTGTTGCCGTACATCGCGACCTTGGCGACGCGAGCGCTGCTCCGCCCCAGGGCGTACGGCGTGTCCAGGGTCACCACGACGTCGGCGGAGCGCCCGCCCCCGCGGTAGCCGATGAGCGCGACGCTCGTGCCCGACCCGGTGCGAAGCCCCGCCCGGCGGGCCGCGTGGTTGAACCGTGCGACCGCGTCGGACGGGCCGCTCGCGCGCACGGCGGGCCCCACCAGCCGACCACGGCACGCCCCCCTGACCACGGTGGCGGCACCGGCGGAGAGACGGTACGACGCCTGCCGGCTCGTGCCCGGCTTGCGCACCAGAGCAGGCTCGAGGTCACGCTGGTGCAGCAGCGCCGCGATCTGCCGAGCGGCCGCCTGCTCGAGGCGCGCCCGGGACAGCCGACCGGACCGGACAGCTCGCACGATCCCGTCGCGGGCGGCAGCGGGACGCGGAGGCATCAGCACCACGTCGTTGCCGGCCTTCAGGGCCCGCACCGCCGCCACCCCGGTGGAGTGGCGGCCGACCACCGCCCCCATGTTCATCGCGTCGGTGACCGCGAGGCCCCGGAAGCCCAGCTCGCGACGCAGCAGGCCGGTGACGACCGGGCGCGAGAGCGTGGCGGGGGTTCCGGCGTCGACCGCGCGTACGTCGATGTGAGCGGTCATCACCGAAGGCACGCCACGCGACACCCCGTCGGCGAAGGGCACCAGGTCGCTGCGACGCAGCTGCCTCAACGTCTTGTGCTGCACCGGCAGGGACACGTGGCTGTCGGCCGGGACCGAGCCGTGGCCCGGGAAGTGCTTGACCACCGGCAGGATCCCGGCGGCGAGGTAGCCGTCGACTGCGGCGCTCATCTGGTTGGCCACGAGCTTGGGCCGGCTGCCCGCCGAGCGCGACCCGATCGTGGGGTCCTGGGGGCCCGCCGTCACGTCGCCGTCCGGCGCGAACACCACGCTGAAGCCGAGGTCGCGCAGCTCGGCCCCGCTCGCGGCGGCGGCACGGCGGGTGAGCCCGGTGTCCCGGGCGGCGCCGGTGCTCATGAAGGCGGGGAACCGGGTGGCGCTTCCCTTCACGCGCTCGACGATGCCGCCCTCCTGGTCGACCCCGATGAAGACCGGCCAGCGGCGTCCGGCCTCACGAGCCGATGCCTGGAGCCGGCGGTTGCTGCGACGCAGGTCGTCGGAGCCGGCGATGTTGCCGCTCATCACGATCACCCCGCCGAGGTGGAGGTCGTTGACCAGAGCGGTGGGCGCCCGCTTCCCGGCGTACTCAGCCACGATCACCTGGCCGGCCAGCTTGCGCAGTGGCATCCGCCGCGCCTCCCGCTCGGCCCGGCGAAGGGTCTCGGCGTCGGGCCCCCACCCTCCGGTGACGCCGACACCTGTAGGCAGCTCTCGGGCCGACCTACGTGAAGGCTCTGAGGGGTCGGCCGAGGCTCCTGCCGTGGCTGTCTCCGACACGGACGGGGACGGGCTCGAGGTGACAGACGGGCGGGTGGACGCCGAGGTGCGCTCGGCGAGAGCTCCGGCGTCGCCCGGCGGGGAGCACGAGGCCAGCAGCAGCGAGACCGCGACAACAGTGGCGGCCCTCCACGCGGTCATGGGTCGATCCTTCCAGGTCACGGTGAGAGGACGATCGCGGAGTGTGGCGGCACCTCGACGGCCCCGTCGACGACCTCCACGCCATGCTCCCAGCTGAGCAGCACCTTGCCGTAGGCCTCGGCGCGCACCGGCTCCTCGGAGAGGTTGACCATCACCTGGTGCTCGCCGCGCTGGTGGACGAACAGCCCCGCGTCGCGGTCGTGACGGGTGCGGACCTGGTCGAGGTGGGGGTCGCGGAGGTCCCGGCGCTCGCGACGCAGCCGGATCAGGTCGCGGTACCACCGCAGCAGGCGCGCGTGGTCGCCGCGGGTGGGCTCGGTCCAGTCCAACGTCGATGCCTCGAAGGTCGAGGGGCCCTGGGGGTCGGGCACGGCGTTCTCGTCCCATCCGTGGGAGGCGAACTCGGCCCGACGGCCCCTGCGGACCGCCTCACCGAGCTCGGGGTCGGTGTGGTCGGTGAAGTACTGCCAGGGGGTGCTCGCGCCCCACTCCTCCCCCATGAACAGCATCGGCGTCCACGGCGAGGTCAGGAGCAGCGCGGCCCCGCAGGCGAGGAGACCGGGCGACAGGGATGCGGAGATTCGGTCGCCGGTCGCGCGGTTGCCCACCTGGTCGTGGGTCTGCAGTGACGCCACGAAGCGCCAGCCGGGGATCGAGGCGGCGTCGACGCGACGCCCGTGCCGGCGGCCGCGGAACGACGACCAGGTCCCGTCGTGGAAGAACGGGGAGCGCATGGCCTTCTCGAGGGCACCGGGGTCGGCGAAGTCGGCGTAGTAGCCCTGGGTCTCCCCCGTCAGCGTGACGTGAAGAGCATGGTGCACGTCGTCGGCCCACTGCGCGTGCAGGCCCAGCCCGCCGATGGAGTCCCCACGTCCTCGGGGCGTGACCGTGCGGGGGTCGTTGCGGTCGGACTCGGCGATGAGCCACATGCGGCGGCCCTCGCGTACCCCGAGCTCGTCGACCTCGCGCGCCATGTCCTCGAGCAGGTGGACCGCCCGGTCGTCGTGCAGCTCGTGCACCGCGTCGAGACGAAGAGCATCGACATGGAAGTCACGGAACCACTGGCGGACGTTGTCGAGCACCCAGCGGCGTACCGGCTCGCTGTCGGGGGCGTCGAGGTTCAGCGCGGCGCCCCAGGGAGTGTGGTGCGTGTCGGTCATGTAGGGGCCGAACTCGCCCAGGTAGTTCCCGTCCGGACCGAGGTGGTTGTGCACCACGTCGAGACAGACCCCGAGGCCGCGGGCATGGGCCGAGTCGACGAAGCGCTGGAGAGCGGCGGGGCCGCCGTAGATCTCGTGCACCGCGTACGGAGCCACCCCGTCGTAGCCCCACCCGCGCGTGCCCGGGAAGGGCGCGAGCGGCATCAGCTCGACCATCCCCACGCCGAGGGACACGAGGTGGTCCAGCCGCGCGGCTGCCGCGTCGAGGCTTCCCTCGAGCGTGAAAGTGCCTACGTGCAGCTCGTAGATCACCGTGCCCTCGAGGTCGACTCCGGCCCAACGCGTGTCGGTCCAGGCGAACTCGGCGGGGTCGAACAGCTGCGACCAGCCGTGCGGTCCGTCGGGGAGACGCAGTCCGCGCGGGTCGGGACGAGGCTCCCCGCCGTCGAGCGAGAAGGCGTACGTCGAGTCCGGGTCGACCTCGACCGTGACGTGCCAGTGGCCGTCCTCGCCACGGGTCATCGGCCGGCGCGACCCGGGCAACAGGAGGTCTACCGACTCGGCACGGGGCGCCCACACCGTGAGCTCACGCATGGACCTCTCCTCTCAGGGGACATCGGGGCGGGGATCGAAGATGGTTCGCCGGGGGCTCAGCGGGCGACGAGCAGGGCCACAGGCAGACGGTCGAACAGATCGGCGCAAGGGATGTTTCGACCCCCGTCGAAGATCCGGCCGGTCAGGTCGTCACGCCACGTGCCCACGGGCAGCGTGACCGTCTCATCCTTCCACCCACCCCCGTCGACGAGGCGGCGCGGGGCCCGCGTCACCACAGCGGCGACCCGGCCCCCGCGCACGAAGCCGAGCGCGTGCTCGGTGCCGGTGGCAAGCGGCTCGTAGTCGCCCGAGTCGCCGAAGCAGTCGCGCAGCTCTCGCCGCACCCGGAGCGCCCGGGAGGTCACGAGGAGCTTCTCGTCGTCGAGCGAGATCGGCGCCTCCTCCTCCAGACGGGTGAGCCGGTCCTCGAGAGCGTCGTAGTCCACCGGGCGGCGGTTGTCGGGATCGACCAGGGAGAGGTTGACCACCTCACAGCCCTGGTAGGTGTCAGCGGTCCCGGGAAGGAGCAGCTGGAGCAGCTTCTGACCGAGGATCGCGGCACGGATGCCGTCCTGGTTCTCCAGCACCGCCTCGTCGACGGCCGCTCGCAGCGGACCGGGCGCGCTGACCTCGTCGGCGAAGGCGAGCACCCGCTCCTCGTAGGCCGGGTCGCCGTCGACCCACGCGGTGTGACGCTTGGCCTCCCTCATCGCCTTGGTGAGGTAGCCGTGCAGCCGGTCCTTCGGCAGGGGGCCCGCACCCACCAGGGTCTGCCAGAGCAGGTGCGCGGTCGGCCGGTCGACCCCGGCCTCGTCGGCCGCCTCCCGGAAGAGCTTGGAGCAGTCCTCCCAGGCCACGGTGTCCTGGGCGACGGCGACCAGCCGGGCCCGGACGTCCTCGCTGCGCTTCGTGTCATGGGTCGAGAGCGTGGTCATGCCCAAGGGCCACGCCTCCTGCTGGTAGGCAGCCCACCGGTGCATGACACCAGGCTCGGCGTGCTCGAGCACTGCGGGGTCGCCACCGACCTCGTTCAGCGCCACCAGCCGGTGCCAGCGGTAGAAGGTGGTGTCCTCGATCCCCTTGGCCATCACCGGGCCCCAGGTCTGCTGGAGGCGGACGGCGAAGTCCAGCGAGCTGTCGTCGGGGTTCTCCGCCTTGGCGAGGTCGGCGAGACGCAGGAGCTCGCGCTCGAGCTCGGGCCGGGCCGCGACGGCCTCGTCGCGGGCCCGCTCCAGTCGCTTGCGCGCCAACGGGGAGAGCCGCTCGTCGGGCCGGATGTAGGCACGGTAGACCTCGCTCGCCACGAGCAGCTCGACGACCGCGTCGCGAGTCCGCTCCTCGTCGAGGTCGGGGAACGACTCGCACGCCCGCCGGGTCAGCCGTGAGACCTCGGGGCCGAGGAGCTCGTCGACGACCTTGCGCTTGGCGCGCTCGACGGCGTCGGGGAGGTCGAGCCCGCCGCCGGACTCGTGCCAGCACTCGTCCAGCGCCGGGGCCGCGACCGGGTCCACCAGCGCGGCGGTCACCGCGCGCATGGCGTCGTAGCCCGTGGTGCCGTCGCACGGCCAGGACCGGGGCAACCGCTCCTCACCCTCGAGGATCTTCTCGACCCAGATGCCGGTGCCGGGCAGCGTCGCCTCGCGCAGCTGCCGGAGGTACCCCTCGGGGTCGGCGAGACCGTCGGGGTGGTCGATGCGGAAACCCTCGACGACACCGCGGTGGTTTAGGTCGAGCAGGAGGCGGTGGGTCGCCTCGAACACGTCGGGCAGCTCGACGCGCACCGCGATCAGCTCCCCCACGTCGAAGAAGCGCCGGTAGTTGAGGACCGCGTCGCTGTCGCGCCAGTTCGCCAGCAGGTAGTGCTGCCGGGACAGCACCTCCGCCACGTCGTCGCCCCCGGTGCCCGGCGAGACCGGGAAGACGTGGTCGTAGTAGCGAACGACCTGCTCCCCGTCGTGCTCGTCGAGCCGCACCTCACCCTCCGTGAGCGCCTCCTCGAGCGTGCCGCCGAGGACCGGGAGCCCGAGCCTGCCGTCGCCGGCTTCCCAGTCCACGTCGAACCAGTGGGCCGTCGCGGCTTCCCGCCCGTGGCGCAGGGTCTCCCACAGCGGGGCGTTGGAGTGCTCCGGCGCGACCAGGGCCATGTGGTTGGGGACGACGTCAACGACCACGCCGAGCCCGTGTGACCGGGCCACCTCCGCGAGCGAGACGAGGCCCTGCTCCCCGCCGAGCTCCTCGTTGACACGCGTGTGGTCGAGCACGTCGTACCCGTGCTGGGACCCCGACACCGCCTGCAGCACCGGCGACAGGTACAGGTGGCTGACTCCGAGCGAAGCGAGGTACGGGACCCGCGACTCCGCGTCGGCGAACGTGAAACCGGCATGGAGCTGGAGACGGTAGGTGGCGATCACGATTCCTCTGGTTCCCCCTGTGCGCGTGTTCAAGCTATGAGCCACGACCCTAGACCGGCTGTCACCCGAACGCGACGTGCGGCGACCAGGGGCTCGCTAGCGTGGACCCATGACCGTCACCCTCGAGCGCACCGTGGTCGTCGACCGCCCCCTGTCGCAGGTCTTCGACTACCTCAGTGACTTCACCACCACGAACGAGTGGGACCCCGGAACGGTTGAGACCGTCCGGGCCAGCGGCGACGGAGGCGTCGGGACGGCGTACCGCAACACCTCCAAGTTCGCCGGGCGGAAGACGCAGCTTACCTACGTCGTGGAGAAGATCGAGCCCCACGCGCTGTTCGCCCTGCGAGGGGAGAACAAGACCGTCGTGGCCCGCGACACCATGACCTTCCGCGAGACGCCGTCCGGGACGGAGGTGACCTACCGTGGGGACTTCGACTTCAAGGGCGTCGCGAAGGTCACCGAGCCGCTGCTGAAGCCGTTCCTGACCAAGCTGTTCGACGACGGCGCCCAAGGCATCCGCGAGGCCCTCGAGCGGCTCTGAGGCTCCCGCCCCGGAGCCGCCCCCCGGTGCTCGACTGCTGTGTCGTCGCACCACCCTGCTGAGGTTGTCCCACACCCCTCAGAGGGTGAACAGCCAGGCCGTCGAGCCGAGGTAGGCCGCGACCAGGACCAAGCCGAGCGGGCGTGGGAAGGAGCCGGTACGACGGCCCGCCAGGAGCACCAGGGGCAGGGCGGCGGTGACCATGCCGACGGTCAGGATCGGGGTGTTCCGGCCCAGCAGGAGCGGGTCGACCCAGGCCGCGAGCCCCAAGGTGACGGTGGAGTTGTAGGCGACCGACCCGATCGCACCGGCAAGGGCGACCTCGGTCACCCCGCGGCGGTGCGCCGCGAAGACCAGCGCCACCATCTCCGCGCTGGTGGCCAGGGCCAGCACCGTGAGGCCGACGACCGACTCGGTCAGCCCGGCCGCACCCACCAGCCCGGCCGCGCCCCGGACCGCCAGGAAGCCGCCCGCGACCATCCCCAGCGCCCCCAGCAGCACCATCAGCAGTGCCCGTGACGGCTCCCCCACTCCCTGCCCCCGTCGCCCCGGGACCGGTCGCTCCTCCTCCGGCAGCTCGGCCAGCGTCCCGACGAGCGGCGGCTCCTTCTCACGACGCCACACCCACACCACACCGGCGAGGTAGAGGACGACCAGCACGGTCCCCTCCCCCCTGCCGAGGACGCCGTTCCACATCAGGGCCACCGCGACCGCCCCGGCGGCAGCAGCCGCACCGGCGTACTGCATCACACGGCGGCTCACGGGCAGCGGGGTGATCAGTGCGGCGAGCCCGACCGCCACCGTGAGGATGACGAGGTTCGCGCCGATCGCGTCCCCGGCCGCGAGTGCAGGATGGCCCTGACCGCTGGCCAACATCGCGGTCACCGCCTCCTCCGGCTCAGCGCCCGCGAGGAGCACGCCGAGGGCGAGCACGCTCACCCCGAGCCGGGAAGCGGCGTCGGTGATGTGCTCGGCGAACGCCTCGGCACCCGCCGTGAGCAGGACGGCACCCGCCACGAGCAGGGCGACGGCGGAGAGGGTCTCGAGCACCGGTCCATCGTGCCGGAGACCGGATGCAACCGATCCACCGGATTCGGCGTCTTGGAGGAAGGAATGTCGAGAGGATGTGACGACGGTGCAGCTGGTGGTCGGAGCGGGGGTGGGCATGGAGCCCTCTGCGGGGAGATCCGCGCGAGATGCGGAGTTCGAGCAGTACATGGCTGCCCGCCAGCCGAGCCTGCTGCGTACGGCGTACCTCCTCACCGGGGACCGGCACGCGGCCGAGGACCTGGTGCAGACCTCGCTCGCGAAGCTCTACCTGTCCTGGGACAAGGTGCAGCGCCGTGAGCTCATCGACGGTTACGTGCGCCGGATCATGGTCAACGAGAACAACTCCCTGTGGCGGCGGGCGTGGAAGCGCCGGGAGGTCAGCACCGACAGCATCCCCGACCACGCCGGGGTCGACGACCGCCACGACCACGGCGAGCGCTCGGCCCTGTGGGATTTCGTCCAGACGCTCCCGCGCAAGCAGCGCGCCGTCGTGGTGCTGCGCTACTACGAGGACCTCAGCGAGGCCGAGGTCGCCGAGACCCTCGGCATCTCGGTCGGCACGGTGAAGTCCCAGTCCAGCCGAGCCCTCGCCGCCCTGCGAGAGCGCGTCCACACCCAGCCCATACTCGCCCGTGACGGGGAGGAGGAGCGATGAACCACCTCGACGAGAAGGACATGCTCGCCCGCGAGCTGCGGGAGCGTGCAGGCGACGTCGCCGGCTCCCACATCGGCTTCGAGGCGGTGCGTCACAGCGCCGGGAGGATCCGGCGCCGCCGCAACATCGTCACCGGCGCGGTCGCCGCGGTCCTCGCGGGCGTCGCGCTGCCCACCGGCGTCGCGATCACCAGCACGCTGTCAGCCGACGACAGACCCGTCGACGACTCGCTGATCGCGACCAGCCCGTCGGCTGCCCCGACGCCCCGGCCGGACGGCACCTTCCCGCTCACGCTCGAGGGCCACCCCCGGGGCGAGGCGCCGCAGCAGCCCTACGTCGACGGGCTCGGTCCGTCGGTGGTCACCCCCAGCGGCACTCTCCCGACCGAGATCGCCTACCAGCAGGTCACGAGGTACGCCGACGGTTGGCTCGCCCTGGGCTACGCGGGCGAGGGCGCCCAGATGTTCATACTCGACGACGACATGGGGGTCGAGCGGGCCTTCCCGAGCGGTGAGTCCTTCGCGGTGAGCTCCGACGGCAGCCAGGTCGCCTACGTCGAGATCCAGGACGACGGCTCGCAGTACCTCGTCAACGCCCCCACCGACGGGGCGGACGTCCAGGCCTGGCCCTTCCCGGCTCGGCCCGCCCTGCAGCCCGTGGGCTTCGTGGACCGCGGGACCGTGCTCTACCAGACCCAGGACGCCCAGGGGGCGACGACGGTCGGCCTGGTCTCGGCCGAGGGGAAGACCCCCGTCGAGGGCTTCGTGAGTGTCCTCGACGCGAACACGGCAACCGGGCTGATCGTCGGCCAGACGCGGTCGGACCTGCTCAACGGCTCCTGCTACGGGGTGATGGACCCTGCGGCCAGCACGACCGAGATGGTGTGGGAGACCTGCGACCACTCCCTCCGGGGGCTCAGCCCCGACGGCCGCTACGTGGCCGGCTCCATCCCGGACTACGACGGCCTGGGCGCACCGAGCCTGGTGATCCTCGACGTCTCGACCGGTGACGTGGTCGTCGAGTTCGCGGCGGGCAGGAACGACCCGACCGTGCTCTTCCAGGGCACCTGGGAGGACGAGGACACCGTCCTGGGGATCGTGAACGAGGGCGCGACCTTCAGCTTCCAGCGGTTTGAGCTCGACGGTCGCGTCGAGCAGGCCGGTGAGCCGATCGAGGTCGACGACGCGTTCGGTGACTTCCCGGTCTGGCTCGGCGCCGAGGGCTGGTGAGTGCGGCGGGGTGGGGGTGCTGACGAATTACCAGGGTATGCAGGCGATTCGTCTCTTCCCATGGCAAGTTCACCATGGGAGGAGACAGTTCCCCTGCATCCCCTGGTAATTGATCACCCTCACGCCACGACGGTCGTGACCGGCATGCTCGAGTCGGCGGGGAGGTCGAGGGACGAGGCATCGCGGCCCCGGGCGACGAGCTCGGCTCCGAGCGCGGCCACCATGGCGCCGTTGTCGGTGCACAGGCCCGGTCGTGGCACCCGGACCCGGACTCCCTTGGCGGCGGCGCGCTCCTCGGCGAGGACACGCAGTCGTGAGTTCGCCGCGACCCCGCCGCCGATGAGGATGTCGTCGATGCCGCTCCGCACGGCCGCGTCGACCGCCTTGCGGGTGAGCACGTCGCACACGGCCTCCTGGAAGGACGCGGCGACGTCGTTGACGGGGACCGCCTCCCCCGCACGCTCCTTGGCCTCGACCCAGCGGGCCACGGCGGTCTTGAGGCCGGAGAAGGAGAAGTCGAACCGGTGGCGCTCGAGGTCGCGGCCCGAGGTGAGGCCGCGCGGGAAGTCGATCGCCACCGAACTGCCCGAGCGCGCGGCCTTGTCGATGTGGGGCCCACCCGGGAAGGGCAGGCCGAGGAGCCGCGCCACCTTGTCGAACGCCTCGCCTGCGGCGTCGTCGACGGTCGATCCCAGCGGCTCGACGCCGGTGGTGACGTCCTCGACCTTCAGCAGGGAGGAGTGGCCACCGCTGACGAGCATTGCCAGGCACGGCTCGGGCAGGGGCCCGTGCTCGAGCTGGTCGACAGCCACGTGCGCCGCGAGGTGGTTCACGCCGTAGATCGGCTTGCCGAGCCCGAGCGCCAGTGCCTTGGCCGCTGCGACCCCGACGAGAAGCGACCCGGCCAGGCCCGGTCCGCTGGTGACCGCGATGGCGTCCACCTCGTGCAGCTTCACCCCGGCGGTCTCGCAGGCCCGTTCGATCGTGGGGACCATCGCCTCCAGGTGCGCCCGGGAGGCCACCTCGGGCACGACACCGCCGAACCGCGCGTGCTCGTCGACGCTGGAGGCGATCGCGTCGGCGAGCAGGTCGTGGCCGCGCACGATGCCGACGCCGGTCTCGTCGCACGAGGTCTCGACCCCCAGCACCAGGGGCCCGTCGTTGCTTGCCATGTCCCTATCCTCTCCCGCCGCAGGCTGCGCGCCCCAAGGAGCGCCGCATCACCACGGCGTCGCTGCCGTCGCGGTAGTAGCGGCGACGCCGGTCGATCTCGACGAAGTCGGCCGCGGCGTAGAACGCCAGCGCGTCCGTGTTGCGGGCGCTCACCTCGAGCAGCATCCGCGTCACTCCCTCGTCGCGGGCGTGGCCGAGTGCCTCGTCGAGCAGGGTGCGCGCGATCCCCTGCCGTCGGCGGTCGGGGCGTACGCCGATGCGCTGCAGGTCGGCGAGGTCGGCCGAGCGCATCGTCACGGCGTAGCCCACGACCTCGTCGTCGTCCACCGCGACCACGGCGTGCCGGCCGGGACCCTCGAGCTCGTCGAGCACGGCGACCTCCGACCATGCGTCGGCGCCGAACAGCTCGCCCTCGAGCGCGGTCAGGGCAGGGGCATCCGCGGATGTCGCGGGGCGCAGCGTCACGACACCCGCTTCGGCTTGTGGGGTGCGGCGGCGTCGGGGCGGCGGAGGTACATGGGCTCAGGGTCGTAGAGCTCCGCCCGCTCCTCGGCGACCACCCTGGCGAGCACGGCGGCGCTGGGGTCGACCGGGACACGACCGTCGGGGAACGCCTCGGGGTAGAGCACCGCCCCGCGCCCCACGACCGCGCCGTCGGTGGCGACGGTGGCCGGCTTGACCACCTCGGGCCCCTCGAGCCGGATGCCGTCGGCGTCGTACGACGCCCAGTACACCTCCTTGCGACGGGCGTCGGTGGCGACGTGGAAGGGCCCCTGCACGGTGCCGGCGTCGACCGCCTCCGCCGCGATCACGTCGAGCGTGCAGACGCCGTAGACGGGGATCTCCAGGACCGCCGCGAGAGTCCGGGCCGTCATGAGTCCGACCCTCAGACCGGTGAACGGCCCGGGCCCGACACCGACGGTGATCGCGGTGAGGTCCTGCCGGATGATCCCGGTGTCGTCGAGCAGCGCGCTGATGCCCGGGGCGAGGAGCTCACCGTGGCGCATGGCGTCGACGGTGGTCCGCTCCGCGACGACGCGCTCACCGTCGTACAGGGCGACGGTGACGGCTGGTGTGGCGGTGTCGAAGGCGAGCAGCACGGGTCGAGGTTACGCGAGGACCTTGTGCAGCCCCGCACCGATCCACCGGGCGCCCACGGGCGTGAGGCGCACGTGCCGGGGGTCGGTCTCGTCGAGGGGGTCCACGCCCCTGGCCCTGGTGATGGTCACCTCCAGACGGGTGTCCGCGAGCCCCTCGGCGACACCCTCGCCCCACTCCACGACGGTGACCGCCTCGTCGAGGGAGGTCTCGAGGTCGAGGTCGTCGAGCTCCTCGATGCCGCCGAGGCGGTAGGCGTCGACGTGGACGAGTGCCGGGCCGTCGACCAGGGAGGGGTGGACACGGGAGATGACGAAGGTCGGCGAGGTGATGCCGCCGCGGACCTGCAGCCCCGCCCCCAGCCCCTGGGTGAAGGTGGTCTTCCCGGCCCCGAGGTCCCCGGTGAGGATCACCAGGTCACCGGCGCGGAGCACCGCGGCGAGACGCTCGCCCAGAGCACGGGTGTCCTCTGCCGAGGTCGCGTCGACCGCGAGGGGGAGCGCCTTGGCCATCGTCAGCCAGGTGCCCTGACGGTCGAGCTCGTCGTAGCCGAGGTGACGCCAGAACTCCACGGTGGAGGGGAGCTCGGCCCTCGCGCCGAGCACCAGTCCGTCGTACCCCTCCTCGGTCGCGAGCCGCTCGGCCGTGCCGACCATCCCGCCGGCCACGCCGCTCGCCTGCGCCGCTGGGTCGACGGAGACCCGGCGCATCCGCAGGAGGGGGCCGTCGGGCTCGAGCAGCATCGCACCGACGGGCAGCGTCCCGCTCACGGCGAGCAGGCCCCGGTGGGCGGCCAGTGACTCGGCGACCGACTCGACGGTCTCCTCGGTTGCGGTGCTGGGCGGGTCGAGCACGGGGCGGGCGCCGAAGGCTGCATGGACGACGGCGAGGACCTCGGCCGCGCGCTCGGGGCCGACCTCGTGCACGACCACCGTGCCGGGAAGCTCGGGCTCGCTCACCCTGCCGCCTTGCCGGGCTCGGAGGCGTCTGCGAGCAGCCGCTCCAGTGCGGCGTTGACCTGCTCGCTCCGCTCGAGGATGACCATGTGGCCCGCGCCCGACACCTCGACGAGCCGGGCGCCCTTGACCCGCGAAGCCATCTTCCGGCTGTGGCCGATCGAGGTCAGCAGGTCGTCGGTACCGCCGATGATCAACGTCGGCACCTGCTCGAAGGCGTGCAGGATCGCGAACTTGTCGAGGGTGTCGAAGTTCGGGAAGAACTCTGCGATCACCTGGAAGGGCGTCTGGGCGAGCATCTCGTCGACGAACTCGATGTACGGCGTCGGGACATCGCCCCCGAACGCCATCCGGCTTGTGACCAGGAAGCCGATGTCGGAGCCGGTACGCCGGGCACCGTCGACCAGACCCGGGGCCCGGGCCAGCAGCGCCATCCCGCGGCGCGTGACCTGGCGCATCACGCGGTCGGGCACGTAGGGGTTGATCACCCGGTGCGTCTTCAGTCCACCCGCGGTCGTCGCGACCAGGGCGACCCCGACGACGCGGTCCCCGAACAGCTCGGGACGGTGCTCGGCCAGCGACATGACCGTCATGCCGCCCATGGAGTGACCGACCAGGACCACAGGTCCTTCCGGGACGAGCTGCTCGATCACGGAGTGGAGGTCGTGGCCGAGCTGGTCGATCGTCGCGTTCTCGCGATGGGAACGCTCCGACCGGCCGTGGGACCGCTGGTCGTAGAACACCAGGCGGTGGCTGCCGCGGAAGTGCTCGCGCTGGAAGTGCCAGCAGTCGAGGTTCAGGGCGTAGCCGTGGACGAAGACGACCGTCGGTCCGGACAGGGGGCCGTCGGGCTCGTCCACCTCCGCATGAAGCCGGATCCCGTCGGTGGTGAACACCTCCACCGGCTCCGAGCGGAGGGTGCCGAAGGGGTCTCGCGAGGTCGACTGGGCTCGCCGACGGCGCACCGCGCGTCGCGACGCGAGAGCGGCTGCCACACCACCGGCGACCACGGTTCCGGCCGCGGCGGCGCCGACCCCGGCCAGCCCCCGGCGGTTCACGAGCCGCCCCCGACGTACCTGCGCTGCATGCGTCCTCCGATGCGCGTGACGATCTCGTAGCTGATGGTGCCGCAGGCGTCGGCCCAGTCCTGCGCTCCCGGCTCCCCGTCGCGCCCGGGGCCGAAGAGCACCACACGGTCCCCTGCCTTCGCCTCGGCGTCACCGAGGTCGAGCACGAACTGGTCCATGCACACCCGGCCCGCGATGGGACGCACCTGCCCGGCCGCCAGCACAGGCGCCTTGGACGAGGCGTGCCGCGGGATACCGTCGGCGTACCCGGCGGGCACGACCCCGACAGTCGTGTCGTGGGCGGTGACGTAGGTGTGGCCGTAGGAGACCCCCGACCCGGCCCGCACGTCCTTCACGACCGCCAGCCGTGCCTGCACGGTCATCGCCGGCACCAGGCCGAGCTCGGCGGCACTGGCCACCTGCGGCATCGGGGTCAGCCCGTAGGCGGCGATCCCGACCCGGACCAGGTCGAACCACGACGACGGGCGGGTCAGGGCACCGGCCGAGTTGCACAGGTGGCGGACCTCGGGCCGCAGGCCGGAACGCTCCGCGAGCTCGAGCGCCCAGCGGAAGACCTGCTCCTGCGCGTCGTTGGCCGGATGGTCCGGCTCGTCGCTGCAGGCGAAGTGCGACCAGATACCCGTCACCCGCACCTCACCGGCCCCCTCGGCCGCCACCGCCGCGGCCACGAGGTCGGGCCAAGCCTCCTGGCTGGAGCCCCCGCGTGAGAGGCCGGTGTCGATCTTGAGCTGGACTCGGGCCGGCGTGCCGGTATCGCGCGCGGCCTCCCGGATCTCGTCGAGCTCCTCGACGTTGTAGGCGGTGACGTCGATGCCGTGCGAGAGCGCGGGACGGTAGTCCTCCCCCGGAACTGCGAGCCAGGTGTGCAGGGGGCCGGTGTCGCCGGCGGCGCGCAGGGCGAGCGCCTCCTCGATGAAGGCGACACCGAGCCACTCTGCACCGGCCTCGCGGGCGGCCCGGGCCATTTCGAGCATGCCGTGGCCGTAGCCGTCGGCCTTCACCACGACCATCAGCGCCCGGCCCTCGAACCGCTCCCGAAGGGTGCGCACGTTGTGGCGGAACGCGTCGAGGTCCACGACGATCTCCGCCCGGGCAGCGGTCGTCCCAGGGGTGCTCATGATGCGGTCAATCCTGTCATCCCCGGACGGCGAGGAGCCCGCGGGACACCACGGGGACTGCTCGTGCGACATCCGGAGCGGTGACGGGGCCACCGTCTCCGGCGTGCGCGGCTGCCGCTCCGTGGAGCCACGCGCCCACCGACCCGGCGTCGAACGGGTCGAGCCCCGCGGCGAGGAGCGCCCCGCACAGCCCGGCGAGCACGTCGCCGGCTCCGGCGGTGGCGAGCCAGGGTACGCCGGAGGTGGAGACTCGCACCCTGCCGTCCGGGGCCGCGACCAGCGTGTGCCGGCCCTTGAGCAGCACCACCGACCCGAACCGGGTCGCCGCCTCGCGGGCGCACCGGAGCTGCTCTGCCTCGACCTCGGCCCGCTCGACCCCGAGCATCCGCGCGAGCTCGCCGGCGTGCGGCGTCAGCAGCGTCGGTACGCCGAGGGGTCCCGTGACATGGGTGAGCCCGTCGGCGTCCACCACGACGGGCACCTCGTCCCCGACGCTGAGCCGGAGGGCCTCCTCCGCGCCGGAGCCACCGCCGGACCCGACGACCCAGGCCTGGACCTGGCCGGGGCCGACCACGACCTCGGGGTGGGCCGCGCGGACCGGGTCGGCTGCTCCCCCGTCGTACCTCACCATGCCGGCGAACCCGTTGGAGGCCCCGGAGACGCAGAGGACCCCCGCCCCCGGGTACTCCGCCGAGCCGGCCCGGACGCCGACGAGGCCGCGGGTGTACTTGTGCGCGGCGGCGTCCGGCACGGGCAGCATGCGGGCGACGTCGCCGGCCTGGAGCGCGGTCACGTCCGCCTCGGGAAGCTCGAGGCCGATGCCGACGAGGTGCACGGCGCCGCAGGACCGGGCGGCCGGGTCGACGAGGTGGGCGACCTTGTGAGTGCCGAACGTGACGGTGACCGCGGCCTCGACGTGGGGGCCGTCGACCTCGCCGGTGTCGACGTTCACCCCGGAGGGCACGTCGACGGCGACGAACGGCCTGCCCTCGAGCGCGCCCACGACCCGCGCGGCGTCCTCGCGCAGCGGGCCGGTGCCGCCGATGCCGACGATCCCGTCGACGACCACGTCGGGTACGTGGGCCGCCTCCACGTCGGCCACCACCCGGCCCCCGATGGAGCGCAGTGCAGTCAGACCTGCCCGGTGGGCCTTCTCGGGACTGATCAGGAGTGCCTCGACAGCGGCCCCGCGTCGCGCCAGCATCGCCCCGGCGTGCAACGCGTCACCCCCGTTGTCCCCGGAGCCCACCAGGAGAAGGACCCGTCGGCCGTAGGCGCTGCCGAGCAGGTCGAGCACGGCGTGGGCCAGCCCTGCGGCCGCCCGCTGCATGAGGGCTCCCTCGGGCAGCCGCGACATGAGGGCCGCCTCGGCGTCGCGAACCTGCTGGACGGTGTGTGCGCTCCGCATGCCCCTCACCCTAGGGCTTGTAACGCGGGGTTATGGACGCTCCACAAGCGGCATACCGCCGAGGAACGGTCCACAGCACTGAGTCAGTCGGCCCCCGAATCCACGTCGCGGGCCGGACCTGGCCGGGTCTACCGTGGCGGGATGAGGGCGGGGACGGTTCTCAAGCTGCTCCGAGGCGGGCACGCGAGGGCCCGCCTGTCCGCGATCAGGGACGGCCAGGCGGGCGTACGGGTCGCTGCCGTCGGGGCCGGCCTGGACACGGGCGTCCTCGAGGCGCTCCATAACGCTCCGGCGACGGCAGCGACGGTGACCGCGCGATGTGGCTGGGCCGACGCCGACCCGGTCGACGGCCTGCTGCACGTCCTCGCCGGGATCGGCCTGGTGCGCGTCTCCGGCGGGCGGTGGACGCTGACCCGTCGCGGGCGTGCCGTGCTCGAGGACGAGGTGGTGAGGGCGGCGTACGCAGGGTTCTCGGACTACCACGTCGGCCTCTACCGGGATCTCGGACAGCAGCTCGCCGGGGGCTCCGGCAGGCGCGACGTCGCCGAGAAGGGCGAGGTGATCGCTCGGTTGTCCCAGGCCATGGACCCGTTCGTCCTCGACGTCCTCGACGCGCACCTGGAACGGCGCCGACCGGGCAGGGTCCTCGACATCGGGTGCGGATCCGGACACCACCTTGCACACCTGCTCCGGGCTCTCCCCGGGGCCGAGGGCATCGGTGTGGAGCCGGACGCGGCTGCAGCCGCCCTCGCCCGGTCCACGTTCGAGAACGACGGGCTCACCAAGCGGACACAGGTCGTCGAGGGTGACGTGCGTGAGGTGCTCGGGCCGGACCTGGGCTCGTTCGACCTGGTGCTCCTCGCGAACGTCGTGTACTACTTCCCGGTCGCCGAGCGCATCCCCCTCCTGCGTTCGATCGCCGACCGGCTCACCGCAGACGGGTCGCTCGTCGTCGTCACGAACGTCCTCACCCGTGCGATGTTCAGCCGCCACTTCGACCTGCTGCTGCGGGCTCAGGAGGGAGAGATGGGGCTACCCGACCTCGACGTGCTCGTCCAGCAGCTGCGCGCCGCGGGCCTCACCCCAGGCAAGCCCAGACGCATCGCGCCGGGCGAGCCGCTGACGGCCGTCGTGGCGACCCGGGCTCAGGACCTCAGGACTCGAGGATCACCACGGCCGCGGCGATGCCGGCGTCGTGGGAGAGCGAGACGTGGACCTTTCTCGCCCCGAGGTCGTTGGCCCGCGCCAGCACGCTCCCCCGGATCTCGAACTCGGGGTTCCCGGTGGCCTCGCTGACCACCTCGGCGTCGTGCCAGGCCATCCCGGTCGGTGCGCCGAGCGCCTTCGCGAGCGCCTCCTTGGCGGCGAACCGCGCCGCAAGGGAGGCGAGGGGACGATCCCGCTCGGCCTGGGTGAAGAGCCGCTCTCGCAGCGTGGGGGTCCGGTCGAGGGCCTCCTCGAACCGGCCCACGTCCACCACGTCGATGCCCACGCCCACGATCACGGGAACTACTCCACCGTCACGGACTTGGCGAGGTTGCGCGGCTGGTCGACGTCGAAGCCCTTGTGGGTGGCGAGCTCGCAGGCGAAGAGCTGGAG
>DATHVS010000127.1:0-17600 GCA_035461195.1 Nocardioidaceae bacterium | reverse complement strand
TCCATGCATCCCATGAGCAGATCGAGCCCGGCGGGCTCCTGCGAGCGACGCAGGCCGCCGCGGAGCAGGCCGGCTTCACCGCAGCCATGTGCTCCGACCACTTCGCGCCGTGGACCTCGGCGCAGGGCCAGTCCGGCTTCGCGTGGTCGTGGCTGGGGGCGGCCCTCGCGACGACGGACATGCCGTTCGGCATCGTCACGGCACCCGGGCAGCGTTACCACCCAGCGGAGTGTATCGAGATCCTGCGCGCACTGCTGGCCGGCGAGGAGGTCTCCGCGGAGGGGCGCGTCGTCGTCGACCGGGCCGCCTGTGGACGCTTCCCGAGATCCAACCGGCGATCCTGGGCGCTGCGGTGACGCCCGCGACAGCGGCCTGGACGGCCGAGTGGGCAGACGGCCTGATCACGGTGAGCCAGCCGGTGGAGGTCCTCCGAGAGGTGGTGGAGGCGTTCCGCTCCTACGGCGGAGAGGGCAAGCCGGTGAACCTCCAGGTCCACGTGAGCTGGGCCGACGACGACGAGACCGCCCTGCGGATCGCGCACGAGCAGTGGGGTGCGGTGGTGCTCGGGAGCCCCGTGGGCTGGGACCTCGCCCTGCCCTCCGACTTCGAGGATGTCGCGCAATACGTCCGCCCCGACGACATGCACCCGCAGGTCCTCGCGTGCTCCGATCCCGAGCAGCACGTCGCCTGGCTTGCCGAGCTGGCGGACATCGGCTTCGACGAGGTGTACGTCCACCACGTCGGTCAGGAGCAGCAGGGCTTCCTCGACGTGTACGCCGAGAAGGTGCTCCCCGCTCTGGGGGCGACATGAGCGCTCATCCCTCGATCGACGACCACGGGTTCCTCTCCGACACCCACACCATGGCCTTGGTAGGGCCCGACGGAGGCGTGGACTGGTTCTGCGTGCCCGCCGCCGACGGCCCGAGCGTGTTCGCCCGCATCCTGGACCGTTCGCGCGGCGGGACGTGGCGGATCTGGGTCGAGGACGGCATGGTCGTCGACCGCTCCTACGAGCCCGAGACGTTCGTGCTGGTCACGCGCTGGCGAGGTCCTCACGGGGAGGCCGAGGTCCGTGACCTCCTGAGCATCGGAGGGCCGGGCGAGGACGGCGAGGAGCTCGAGGCCCATCACGTGCTCCTGCGGATGGTCCACGTCACCTCCGGGCAGGTGCGCATCGGGGTCGAGGTGGACGCCCGCCCCGACTATGCGCGGGACGCGGCGCGCTGGCGGGCCGACGGGGAGACCTGGGTGGACGAGACCACCGGACTCGTGCTGAGGTCCAGCACACCGTTGTCCCACGACGGGGACCGGCTCCGGGGAACGGTCGAGCTCGGCAAGGGCGAGGAGACGATCTGGGCGCTCGCCTACGAGCGGGACGCTCCTCACTGCAGCACCCTCGAGGCCGCCGACGACCTGCTGCAGCAGACCCGCTCGGCGTGGCGCACCTGGAGCTCCCGGGGCACCTACGAAGGCCCCGCGCCCGAGGCCGTGGTCCGCAGCGCGCTGGTCCTGCGGGCCCTCTCGTTCGACGAGACCGGTGCCCTGCTGGCCGCCCCCACGACCTCGTTGCCGGAGGTGATCGGAGGCGAACGCAACTGGGACTACCGGTTCACCTGGCACCGGGATGCCAGTCTCCACGTGCTGGCGCTCTACCTGCTCGGTCACGGCGGCCTCGGTCGCCGCTACGGCGAGTTCCTGATCGAGAGCTGTGTCCGCCGCACCGAGCGGCTCCGCCCGGTCGCCGGACTGCGAGGTGAGCAGTCGGGCGAGGAGCACAACCTGGAACATCTC
The DNA here is from genome assembly GCA_035461195.1 of Nocardioidaceae bacterium. Classification (GTDB taxonomy): domain Bacteria; phylum Actinomycetota; class Actinomycetes; order Propionibacteriales; family Nocardioidaceae; genus Nocardioides_C. Next base: position 15,809 of record DATHVS010000127.1, on the reverse strand, counting down.
TCCGGGTACGCCGACTCACCGCCCGTCCGCTACGGCAACGAGGCGTTCGAGCAGGTGCAGCACGACACCTTCGGACACGTCCTGGACGCGGCCTTCACCTACCGACGACTCACCGGCGGCCTCGACCACGGACACTGGGTGGCACTGCGCGATGTCGTCGACACCGCCTGTCGCGACTGGGCCGAGCCCGACCACGGTCTCTGGGAGATGCGCGGGCCCAAGCGCCACTACGTGAACAGCAAGGTGCTCAGCTGGGCCTGCATCGACCGCGGGATCCGCCTCGCCGAGGAGCTCGGCGACACCGACGCGCCCGTGGACAGATGGCGGGAGAACCGCGAGGCCGTCCGCGAGGACGTGCTCGAGCGAGGCTTCGACAAGAGCAGAGGCGCGTTCACGATGGCCTACGACAGCCCTGCACTCGACGCGTCCCTGCTCCGCATCCCTCTCGTGGGCTTCCTCCCCGGCGACGACCCACGCGTGCTCTCCACGATCGACCGGATCGCAGAGGAGCTCGGAGACGGGCCGGCCCTCATCAAGCGTTACGACACCGACCAGGTCGACGACGGGATCTCCGGCGGCGAGGGTGCCTTCTTGCTGTCCTCCTTCGAGATGGTGACGGCGCTGGTCTTCGCCGGCCGCGTCGACGAGGCTCATCGTCGATTCGACTGGCTCCTGGGGCATGCCGGACCGCTCGGGCTGTACTCCGAGCAGATGGACGCCGACGGCACGGCCCTCGGCAACTACCCACAGGCGTTCACCCACCTGGGTCTGATCGAGGCTGCCGTCGCCCTCGGGCGCGCCGACGACAGGGAAGGGCTGCAGGCATGGGCCGAGCGCGCGGAAGGCGGCCTGCCGCACCGATGACAGGCGGCGGCGGGCGAACTGCCCGACGGTGACCTTCGCCCCTACCCCGAGGCTTGGGCGCGAACCAGGCTGGGAGCGTGCCGGCTGCAGACGCAACCACCACCCGCGAGGCCGAAGCGGCTCACGTCGAGGTCGCCGGAGCCCACCAGCCTGGAGCCCCCATGCGCACCCGAGAGCAACGAGTCCTGAACCAGGTGCAGCGTCCCGACGCCTACCAGGAGGTGCTCATCGAGTCCGCCGGCACGACGTCAGCGCTGTCGGTCTGGGACGGGGAGCATGTCGCACCTGCGGTGCTGTTCCTGCCCGGGACGATGACGCACCCGCTGTTCTACGAGGAGTTCCTGGACGCTCTCAACCTGGCCGGTCTGTCAGTGGTCGGGCTGCACCCCGCCGGGCACGGCAAGAGCCCCCGGCTGCGGAGGCCCCGGCAGCTGACCTTCCAGACGCTCGTCGACAACGCCCTCGATGCGCTCGGCTGGATGGGCGAGACCTACCCGTCGGTGCCGCTGTTGGTGATCGGTTCCTCCCAAGGCGGAGTGCTCGCCATGGCCGTGGCAGCGCGCAGCGACCAGCCGGCAGGTGTGTACGCCCACAACGTCTTGGACCCCGCCTTGGCCTCCAGTCTCTCGGTGACTCGCGCCCCCGCGTGGCTCGCACCTGTCTACCCCCAGCTGCGGGGCTCACTCCGGTTGCTCGCAAAGGTCGCCCCCGGGCTACGCGTACCGTTCGACGCCTACCTGGAGATGCGACGGGTGAGCCGGGACCCTGCTGTTGAGGACTACTTCTACACCGACCCGCTCGGCCTGCGGAGCTACCCGCTGGGCCTGCTCGGCGGGATGCTGACCAACGACCTGCCTGGCCCGGCCCGCTGCCCGGTCGTCGTCCTGGCAGCCTCAGGCGACCCGTTGTTCAGCCTCGAGTACACCCGCGAGGTCTTCGACCGTATCGACGCGCCCGCCAAGGAGCTGGTGACCCTCGAGGCCGACCCTCACCTGCTGTTCAACGAGGCGCTCGACGTCGTACTCCCGGTGCTGCTGCCCCGGCTGCTGTCTCATGTGAGTGCCGGCTCCTCGCTCGCCGAGCAGGACCAAGGTCGGCTCAGCGCTCCCAGGGAGGCTCGTCGCCCATCTTCCGGTAGTACTTGGCCAGGTGACTCTTCACCCGGTCGATGTCCGACTGCGGCAGGTCGATGCCACCTCGGGAGCCCTGCATGATGTTCCCGGCAGCCATGACACCTCGCGGCACCGCCCGGAGCTGTCCGTCGATGACGTCGGCGATCAGCAGCTTGTAGGCGGTGAAGTTGTCCTTGTTGTCGGCGTCGTACCAGACATGGGCGTCGCGGTACTTCTGGTTCGGCTCTTCCTCCGCGCGGGCCCATGCTCGCACCCGCTTCTCCGCAGCGCCGCCGTCCCACTCCCGGTCACGGTCCGCCATGGGCAGGTCCTGGAACGTCGTGACAGCCATTGCACAACCTCCTCCGGTCGGGTCTCTGCGCCGACCCGGTACCCGACACGGCCCGTCCCTCACATGGCGCGGCGGACCACAGGAGGTCAGACCTGGGGCTTCCGTGTCAACGTCCTGGACTCGACACTGCTCTTCGCCGCAGCCACCGCAGCCTGCCAGCTCTGATCCGCGGCCCGGTAAGCCTCGGTGATCCTGCCGGACTCAGAGCTGAACCGGGTCCAGCCGGGAGTCTCCTTGTAGTAGCAGCTCGTCATGCAGTAGTCCGAATCGGTCGCGCCGTCGTACGCCGCCTGCATCGCCGCGATCGCATCATCCACGACCGAGACAAGCTCGCCGTGCGCAGCCTGGACGTCGGCAGGAACGGCCAGCCCGTTCATCTCGTCGCGGATCACCTGCCTGTCCCACCGAGCCTGCGACAGCACCGAGTACGCCTCGTCATAGGTCACATAGGCATTGGGCGACTCGACGCGGTCAATCCACTCCGAGAGGTCAGTGCGCAGTGTGGAGTAGCGGCGCATGGCTGCCTCCATCGCTGCGGCGTACTCAGCGAGGGCAGTGCTGTCCGCGGCCTTCTCCTGCACGGCGCCGTCGTACGCCGCCTGCCAGTCACTGAGCCTGGTGTCGGCCCGGGCCACGAGCTTGTTCAGGCCGCCAACGGCCTCTCGTCCATCGGCAACAAGCGGGCTGTCTGAGGGGACGGATCCCATCGCGGCTGTCAGTGACCGACGCAGCGAAGGCCACTCGCCGAGCGTCTCGCCGTCGAGCAGGTCGAGTCCCGCGATCGCATGGTTGACCGCCAGGGATGACTCGAGATGCTCGGCCTGCGGGCTGTCCGGCGCCATTCCCTTCAGAGCGGCCTCGCCGGCCTGAAGCTCGCGTGTTGCCGCTTCAGCAGTGGCGCGCACGTCGGCGGTCTTCTTGGCGACGGTCAGCTCACCGAGGAGGCTCTGCATTGACGCCTCGATCTGCTTGGCCACGGCGGTGCCGACCACCGTGTCCAGGTTGCTCAACATCGCCTGACCATCGACAACCATCTGGGCAGATTCCGCGTCCTGTAGCTGAAGGTCCTTGGTCGCCGCGGCGAGGTCTTCCAGCGCCGTTGACAAAGAAGCGTGCGCCTCACCCCAGACGCCGAGCTCCGAACCCTCGACGCCTGCCAGCTGCGCGCCCGCCCAAGCTGCCGCGACCTGGGCGTCGAGGACCGGGACCAAGCTGCGAGCCAGCTCCGTGTCGGCATCCGCGATCGCCGTACGCCGCGTGCTGAGTCGGCCGACGGCGTCCTCGGCCCGTTGCCCTGCGAAGCCCACCTGCTCGAGGTCGTTCGCCTCGGCAAACGACTCCACCATGGGAGCGAACACCTGCTGAGCGGCACCGAAGGCCTCGTGGACGGGTCGGTCCTGCAGGTAGCGGAAGCCGAAGGTGCCAGCGAGGATCGCGACAAGGAGGACTGCCGTCGCCGCCGCCCCGACGGTCATCCAGCGGCGGGAAGGCTTGGAGGTGCGTCGGACCGGGGCGGGCTCATCCACGCCAACGGCAACCGACTCCCAGATCGGCAAGGTCTCCTGAGCGTCCTCCCCGGGACGACCATCCGCACGAGGATCCAGCTCTTCCGTGACCCACGCTGCCGGCGGTGTGTCAGGCACGGTAGCGGCCTCGCCTGTGGCCTCACCGCAGCCTGGACAGAAGCGCGCGCCCCTGACCAGCTGCCCGCCACACCAAGCACAGAACGCGTGGGCAGCCGTTGGTGCCTTGTTGCTCTCGACGGTCATAGCGATCCCCTGAAGGCAGCCAGGGTCCGAGACGGCTCCCCGCGGCCGCCTTCGTGAAACAGCGGGGCACCACAAGGATGTGGACCGCAAGCATGCCGCCATCGAAGAAAGGGACTAATAGGACCTTTCCTCCAGACAAACCACCCGAGTCGCTCCCGCCGTATAGCCCGATAGGACTACGCGCGACGAAGCGCACGCATACCGACATCCTTGCGCTCAGCGCCGCCAGTTCCTCGACCACGAGTAGTCTGCGCGGGATGACCCGAGACGCACGATCCAAGGCCCAACAGCGTCTGCACCACCTGCTCGACCCTGTTCCGACCGCCAGTGGTGACGGGCCGGGATACATCGACCTTCTCGGCGAGGCACCGCTGGCGGGCGCCAGCACCGGGTTCGCCCAGCGTCTGATGCGGAACGAGGTCGTCTCCAGCGTCTACGAGCGGTGGTGGCGACCCGCCCTTGGCCGAGTTGCGAAGGGGCGACACGGGCACAGCATGTCCGAGGAGCACAGGATTGCCGCCGACCTGCTCGGGCTGGCACCGGGTCAGGTGGTGCTGGACGTTGCTTGCGGCACCGGAGCCTTCACCCGCGGGTTCGCCCGCCAGGTCGGCCCGGAAGGCCTGTCGATCGGGCTGGACGCGTCGCGGACGATGCTGGCGCGCGCGGTCGCGGAGACTGACCCGAATCAACCGCTGGCGTACCTGCGAGCCGACGCCGTGCGGCCTCCGCTCCGAGCCGGTTCTCTGGACGCCGTGTGCTGCTTCGCGGCGTTGCATCTCTTCGACGACGCCGAGACCGCACTCGCGTCGTTCGCCAGGTTGTTGAAGCCCGGCGGTCGCCTCGCCCTGCTGACCAGCGCGCATCGCCGCATGCGCTGCGGACCCTGGACTCCACGATCGGCATGGTCAGCGGGATGCGGATGTTCGACCGTGGCGAGGTGGCAGCACTCCTCGAGCAGCGCGGGTTCACCGATGTGAGCGAGCAGGTCAGCGGCGTCGTACAGATCGTCGGCGGGCGGTGCGGCTGAACGCTCGTACCACGTGCCCTTCTGGCCGGGCATTTCAGGCGGCCTGTAGGTGTCCGTGAGAGCGTCCCCGGAGACAACGGGATGTGGCGGTGAGAAACGTGGGCGCGGCGCAACCTCACCCAGTGCGCCAACGCGCTCGCTCGTGTCAACCGAACCCTCACTCCTCGATGCGCTCCGCCTCCTCGTTGGCGTCATCGATCGCCTCCCAGAACTCCTCGAGGTCGAACGGGAACGGCAAGGTGATCCCGACCCGATGCACCCGGATCTCGAGCTCCGCGGTCGACGGAACGAGGTCGACGCCCAGCCCATAGTCCTCGGACGACACCTCCGCGAGCTCCTCGAGCGACGTGGTCTCGGTAGCGGCAAGCAGCTCCTCCACGTTGTGGACCATGAGCTCGCCGGTGCCCTCCCCACGTGTCGGGTTCCAACCGGCCCCGCAGTTGTCGCAGCGTCGAGCTAAGGGCTCGCCGATCACGACGCATCCCGCGAACTCCACCCATGGTGGCGCCGACGCGGCCTCGAACGGCTCCGGCATTCCGTAGACGACGTGGACCACGTCACCGCTCCCGCAGCGAGGGCACGTTCCTCGCGTCTCGTCAGGCCACTGCTCCTGCATTCCTGCATCTCCCCTCACGTCGACCGGTTGCTCGCTGTCCTTGTGAGCGGATCGCGGTGCAAAGCCGTGGTCCGCCGGGTGTGGGTATGAAGGAACAGATGCAACTGACACGTGAACTCCCCCGTGGAACTGGTCGCGACCTCCGCGACGAATCACTGTAGAGACGACCACCGACAGAACCCGGGCCCGAGCAGGGGGCCCGCTGTCCGCGTACGACGCCGGGGCCGGCATGCCCTGCCCGACCCCAGCGTCACCCTGTCCCCCAGCCCAGGCGGGCACCGGCACCGGCGGCTCTCAGGAGCGGCCGGCCACCAACTCGGTCGACGGCTGCTCGTCCGCCATGACGGTCCACACGGACTCCGGTGATCGCGCGATGGTGAGTGCCAGGGCGAAGAGAGCGGCGCCGTACAGGACGACCGCCAGATGCGCTGCCCATCCGCTCACCGCGCTGCCGGCGAACTCCACCACCAGGAACGCCCACAGTGTCGGGCCGACCCAGCGGGGACCCAGACCGGCGCGGAAGACACCGATCGACAGCAGGAGCAGGCCCAGCACCGTGCCGATGAGACCCATGCCCATGAACGGGCCGATGGGTCCGCTCTCGAGCCCGGCGATCACGGCCGCGTGGGCCTCTCGGTTGGGCACGTCCTGGGCCAGCTCCAGCTGCACCAGCATCACTCCACCGACGACGCTGTGACCGAAGATGCCCACCACCGCGAGGGTGGTGCCGAGGTTCGAGAGTCGAGGAGCCGACCGCCGGAGCAGATGCCCGATGCCCAGGATGCCGGCGAGGAGCGGTAGCTGGGCGAGCGTGAAGGCGACCGCCGAGACGGTCGCGGAGGTCCCGCCGGCCGCCATCGCACCGAGCCGGTCGGCGTACTCGCTGGGGAGCTCGGGGGCGAGGACCGTGGAGACGGCCGTGATGATCGACGCGGTGACCAGACCGACTGCGGCGGCCGATCGACGGAAGGTTGCAGTGTTCGTCATGGAGTAAGCGTCGCGGGGCCGAACCGTCTGGCACATCCCACCGAGGTGGACACCGGTGTCAACCTCGGTATGACTCTCAGGGCCGCCGTGTCGGCCTACGATGACCGGTGTGAGGAGCCTGACGCTTCGTCAGTGGGCGATCGACGCGGGCCTGGCGTCGGCGCTGGCCGCCGTCGGGGTCGCCGAGCTCTGGGTGCCCTTCACGTCCGTCGAGGGCTCAGGATCGCTTCCGGTCGCCACCACCACCGTGGTCGTCGTGTGCACCGCACTGGTGTTCCGTCGCGCGGCTCCGCTGCCCGCCGCGGTTGCCGTCCTCGTGGCCTGGCCACTGGCCGCGCTCGTGCAGCCGGTGCCCGTCGTCTTCTGGGGCGCGTTCGTGCCCATGGTCATTGCGGTGTTCTCCGTGGCACGGCACGGCCGTGGTCGCGAGCCGGTTTACGGCGCCCTCGCCGGCGCCACCTTGCTGCTGTTCATAGACCTCAGCGTGGAGGAGCTGCAGTCACCGGGCGAGATCGTCTTCCACTGGATGGTCTTCACCATCGCCTGGGCGTTCGGCCGTGGCCTTTACATCGCTGAGAGACGTACCGCCGACTCGCTGCGCCGGGCCATCGACGCGGAGGTGGCATCGGCTGAGCAGGCGATGGCCGCCGTCGTCGAGGAGCGGACCCGGATCGCGCGTGAGCTGCACGACGTCGTGGCGCACTCGGTGAGCATGATGGTCGTCCAGGCCGGCGCCGCGGAGCAGGTCGTGGGTGAGGACGACGAGCATGTACGACGGACGCTCGCCACCATCCGAGCCACGGGGACGGAGGCGCTCGGCGAGATGCGACGCGTGGTCGCCATGCTCCGCGCGACGGACGAGGCAGGTGCCCTGACACCGCAGCCCGGGGTCGACCAGTTCGAAAGCCTCCTCGAGGAAGCCCGCGCAACCGGCCTCGACGTCACGCTGCGTGTCTCCGGCACCAGGCGAGACCTCCCGGCAGGCCTCGACCTCGCTGCCTATCGGATCGTGCAAGAGGCCCTCACCAACGTGCGCCGGCACGCAACAGCCTCGACGGCGGAGGTCAACGTCGGCTATGCGGACGACAAGCTCATCCTCGAGGTGCTCGACGACGGCGTCGGCGGTGATCCGGGACAGTCGTCCGGCCACGGAGTGATCGGCATGCGCGAGAGGACCGCGTTGTACGGCGGTCAGGTGGACGTCGGGCCGAGACCGGACGGCGGCTTCCGGGTGTACGCCGAGCTGCCCCTGGCTCGGGCGGAGGTGTCACTGTGACGGGGGCGAGCCCCGGGTCCGGGGCGCCCCGGGTGCTGCTCGTCGACGACCAGGAGCTGGTCCGAGCAGGGTTCCGGTTGATCCTCGAGCGGGCGGGGTTCGACGTGGTCGGAGAGGCATCCGACGGCCTCGAGGCGGTGGCCCTCGCCGACGACCTCTGCCCGTCTGTCGTACTCATGGACATCCGTATGCCCCGCATGGACGGCATCGAGGCGACGCGCCAGATCGTCCGGAAGAACCCCGAGATGCGTGTGCTCGCGCTGACGACGTTCGACCTGGACGAGTACGTCTACGCGGCGGTCCAGGCGGGGGCTTCCGGGTTCCTGCTGAAGGACGTGCCCCCTGACGACCTCGTGCACGCGGTGCGGGTGGTGCAGCGAGGCGAGTCGATGCTCGCGCCTTCGCTCACCCGACGCCTGCTCGAGAAGTTCGTCCGAGCGCCTCGTCCTGGCGCGGTGCCGAACGTGTGGGTGCCACTGACCGAGCAGGAGCTGCGTGTGGCGAAGTGCGTGGCGCGCGGGCTGTCGAACGCCGACATCGCCGCCGAGCTGTTCCTGAGTGAGGCCACCGTGAAGACCTACGTCTCGCGGTTATTCACCAAGCTCGACGTACGCGACCGGGTGCAGGTGGCGGTGCTTGCCTACGAGACCGGGCTCGTGCAGGTGGGCGCAGGCTGACCTCGCTGCCCCGGACGACGTCCGAGACGGGCCGGCCAGACGAACACCGCGGCCGCCATCAAGAAAAGCCCGCTCACTGCCTCGGCCCACGGCGTGGTGTCGTGGGAGACGTAGCCCAGCAGCATGGGGGCGAGCAACAGCTCACCGAACGGACGAGCAGCGTGTATGCGCTCAACGTCCGGAGTCGAGTCGGCTGCACCCTCATCACGCTCCCCCGTTCGTCCTTCACCGTAACGACTGGTCGTGCCGAGCATCCAGCAGTTCGAGCAGCGTCTGGGTCGTTCTACTCCACCTGCTCCCGGTGCTTGCGCCACCGCTCGAGCATGTTCTCGGCGTCGGCACGCATGAAGGCGTAGAACTCCTTGGTCTCCAGGAGTCTTCGTCCACCGCGGCTCTGCGGGCCGATCTCCTTGATCGCCGCTTCCAGGGTGTCCTCCCACTGCTCGAGGATCGGCAGCCGTGCGCTCATGATCCGCCCCCAGACGTCGTCGTCGTACACGCGGTAGACGTCGGCGCGAAGGCCGGGTTCACGCTCCTTGAACACCATCCGTGCCGTCACCAGGTAGCGCACCGCGCCGGAGATGGCGGCAGGGCTCACACGAAGGCCCTCGGCGAGCTCAGCCGCGGTGTAGCGGTCGGCGTCGTCGGCGAGGATGTAGGCGAAGACCCGAGCCGGCATCCGCGGGATCCCGGTCTCGGTCAGCGTCATCGCGATCCGTTCGACTGCCCGCAGCAGCGCGTCCGGGTCGCCCCCGCCGGTCATGTCACACCCACGCTGCGGCGGCGGAAGCCGAGCAGGCCCACCGCGATGAGGGCCGCGGCCAGCATCGTCAGCCCGAGCAGTGGGCCCCAGACCACGTCCTCGGCCGGGACCGTCGGCACGATGCTGAAGGGCGAGAAGTTCTGGAGCCACTCCGGCATCTGCAGGATCCTGCCGAGGTAGCCGACGAGGAACGCGTAGCCGGGGACCAACCAGGCCAGTGTGACGAGCCGTGGAGCCCAGCCGTACAGCGCGACCGCGACGCCGGCGGCCACCCACTGGGCGGGAAGGTAGGCCAGCGCCGCGCCGACGGCGGTCGCGAAAAGAGCGCCGTCGCCGGTGGTGGCGACCCCCGCGACAGCGAGGCCGAGGGCGCCGGAGAGCGAGAGCAGCGCACCTCCGCCGACCGCGACGAGCAGGTGGCTGCCCAGTCAGCGGGTCCGGGTCAGCTTCGTCGCGAGCACCGGGTCGGCACGCCCGGCGTTCTCCTCCCCGCGCGCTCGCAGCACCGCCAGCACCACGAAGATCGAGGCGATGATCGACATGACGATGGTGACCATCGACAGGAAGGACTCGGTGAGCGTCGCGCCGCCCATGGCCGCCACGGCCTCGTCGAGACCTTCGACGTTGGCGAGCATCTCGTCGACGTCGGCCAGGAAGGAGCCGTAGGAGACCCCGGTCAGGGCGAGGGCGATGACGAAGCCGATCAGCACACTGCGCTGCAGCCGGAGCGTGAACCCGAGGGGGCGGCGCAGGGCCGCGGAGGCGGTGGCATGCCCGGCACGGGGCTTGCGCAGGCCCGCGCCCAGGTCGCGCCGGGTGCTGAGCGCGAAGCCGGCTGCGGCGAGGAGCATCGTGGCTGCCACGCAGAGCAGCAGCGGCCACCAGCGGTCGTCGACGTAGACGTACGTCGCCTGCACCCACCCGATCGGTGAGATCCATGACAGCGTCTGGTTGCCCGCGTCCCCCACGGCCCTCAAGACGTACGCCGCACCCAGGACCGCCGCGGCAGAACCGGACGCACCACGCGGGTGCTCCATGACCTGCACGGTGACTGCGGCGACCCCGGCGAAGGTCATGCCGACCGCGGCGTGGGCGGCACCGTAGAGCATCGAGCCCGACCAAGTGACCCCGTCGACGCCGAGGCCACCGTGGGTCACCGCGATCAGCAGCCCGAGCAGGACGTTGGCGGCCAGCGCGACGACCAGCGCTGCCGCGAGGTGCGCATGGTGCCCGACGACGGTTGCACGCAGCAGCTCGGCGCGACCGCTCTCCTCCTCGGCACGCGTGTGGCGGACCAGGAGGAAGATGCTCATCAGGGCGACCAGTACAGCGGTGAAGCCGAGCATCTGGTGGCCCATCATCGAGCCGATGTTGTAGTCGGTGAGGTAGTGCCGCGGGCCGGTCATCGCCAGGCCGGCCGGAGAGTCCATCGTCGCCGCAGTGCCCGCCCGGTCCGCCGCGGTGGGGTAGAGGCCGGCGAAGCTCCCCACGGTCGACGCCGACAGTGCGGTGATGCCAAGCATCCACGCGGTGAGGCGGATCCGGTCACGGCGAAGCGCGAACCGGACCAGACGCCGAGTGCCTGCGAACGCGCCACGCTCCCCCACGACCCCGACGCCTGCCGGAGCCGGCCGGGCGATCATCGTGGTCATCGCCGCGCTCCTGCCCGAATCTCCTCGGGCTCCTCCTGGGGTGCGAGCTCGTCGCCGTAGTGCCGCAGGAACAGCTCCTCCAGGGTCGGCGGTTGGCTGGTGAGGGAACGGATGCCGTGGTCGCCGAGGCGTCGCATCACCGGCTCGATCTGGTCGTCGTCGACGTCGAAGCGCACCCGGTTGCCGTCGACGACCAGGTCGTGCACGCCGCTGTGGTCCAACAGACCGTCGACCGGACGCACGAGGTCCGCCACGATCGTCGTACGCGTCAGGTGCCTCAGGTCCGCAAGCGTCCCCGACTGCACGACCCGGCCGGCACGGATGATGCTCACCCGGTCGCAGAGCGCCTCGACCTCGGCGAGGATGTGGCTGGAGAGCAGCACCGTGCGGCCTTCTGCCTTCACATCGGCGATGCACTGCTGGAACACCGCCTCCATGAGCGGGTCCAGACCGGAGGTGGGCTCGTCGAGCAGGAGAAGCTCGGCGTCGGAGGCGAGGCCCGCCACGAGCGCGACCTTCTGCCGGTTGCCCTTGGAGTAGGTCCGCGCCTTCTTGGTGGGGTCGAGCTCGAAGCGTTCGAGCAGGTCGTCGCGCCGCGCTTGGTCGATGCCGCCCCGGAAGCTGGCGAGCAGGTCGATCACCTCACCCCCGCTGAGGCCCGGCCACAGGCTCACGTCGCCGGGGACGTATGACAGACGGGCGTGGAGCTCGGAGGCGTTGTGCCACGGGTCGCCGTCGAGAAGCCTGACCTCCCCGGCGTCGGCGCGCAAAAGGCCGAGGAGCACCCGGATGGTCGTGGACTTGCCCGACCCGTTCGGGCCGAGGAAGCCGTGCACCTCCCCGGTCGCCACCTCGAGGTCAAGGCCGTCGAGGGCGCGGACCGGTCCGAAGGTCTTCACCAGTTCTGAGGTCCGGATAGCGGTGGTCATGCGACCGACGCTACGCCTGTTTCACAACTTTGTGAATCTATTTAAGACTGTGACAGGCCCGGTTCATCTCTCCCCGGGCCGCGGCGTGGTCGACGGGGGTCCCCGGCTGCTCAGCGCCTGCTCAGCGGCACTTGGGCCAGGTGTTGGGCCAGGCATTGCGCCCGCCCTGGGGCGCTCGGTCACGCCAACCCTTGAACGCGACGCGCTTCGCGATCACGATCTGCTCCCGCCTGCTCGCGCGGTGGGGATACTTCTTGCCCGAGTAGTTCGGTCCGCCGTAGTACCGCCACGTCGAGAGCGCGAACTGCAGGCCGCCATAGTGGCCGTTGCCGGTGTTGACGTGCCAGCGGTGCGTCGACTCGTAGTGAGCCAGGCAATCCCAGCGGGTCGCGCCGTTGTGAGCGTTGGCCGGCCCGGCCATGGTGGCCAAGAGGGCGACGACGAGCGCCATGACCAGCAGCAGGGGTCGGACAGCATTGAGGACAGGCATGGTGCGGTTCCTTTCCACGCCTGTGAGGTGAGCTGTCGGGTTGGAGCTGAAAGGTGCTCCGCCACCGGATCGGTGACTTCACCCCAGCGCTACCGGGCTCCGCTGAGGAGTCTCGGCAACGCAAGGAACGTGTGGGTCCCCCACTCCTGCCCGCGTGATAAGTGGATTGGGCCGGCAGCGGCGGGCAGGACTCGGCATTTCCGCGTTCGGCTGTGCAGTTGTGTGACACCGGGCAGTCGGCGCCGGGCTCGACCAGCGTAGACAGGCGTCCAGAGGGCACCAAATGTCACGCTGGTCACTTGTCCCCCACGCCAGGTGTCGGGGTGATGCCTGCAGCGCCTGGGTGCTTGACTGCGTTCCGCTCTATCTTGCGCTCTGCCGCGCTCCGCAGATCCACGTCCAGCACGTCAGCCAGGCGCACCAGATACAGGAGGACATCCGCGAGCTCCTCCTGCACTCGCGTCCTCAGCGGCTCTTCCCGAACGGCGTCCGCAGCCGACTCGGCCGGCAACCACTGGAACAGCTCGCTCAGCTCCCCCACTTCGCCCACCAAGGCGAGAATCAGCGCCTTCGGGTCGTGGAACCGCTCCCAGTCCCGCTCAGAGGTGAACTCCCGCATGACATCTCTGAGCGCCTCAAGATCGGACATGGCAGTGCACCTCGCTCAGACGGAGTCAGGGATGAGCGACCGTAGCAACTCCTGCGTCTCGGCATCGGTCGAGTACACCATCGTGCCGAGCATGCCGCGCGTGAGGAGAACCTTGTAGGTGCTGACCCCAGTCACCGCGACCCGCACGAGCCCCGGACCAAAGGGGAAGGTCCGGGGCTCGTGACGGCTGGCTGCGGGCTACTCGGCGGATCGAGAACGACCTCGCCGCCCTGGGCTACGGGGGCTCAGCTGCAGCCGCTGGTGCTGCCGCAGCCTTCGCAGACGTAGCAGCTACCCGCCGGGCGCATCTTCGTGCCGCAGGTGAAGCACAGCGGGCTGTCGACCGCGGTACCCGTGATGGCCTCCATCAGCTCCGCCGTGGTGTGCGCCGCCTTCGGCGCCTCCTTCGCGGCCTCCGGAGCAGCCGGCGCCGCCTCGACAGCGGGAGTCTCGGTCTTCAGCTCGTCGGCCTCGGAGACGTACTCCTCCTCGGCCGGCGCCTGGTAGGAGCCCGTCTCGAGCTGACGCTGACGCTCCTCCGCGGTGTAGATGCCCATCGCCGAGCGGGACTCGAACGGCAGGTAGTCCAGCGCCAGGCGGCGGAAGATGTAGTCCATGATCGACTGTGCCATCCGCACGTCCGGGTCGTCGGTGAGGCCGGCCGGCTCGAAGCGCAGGTTGGTGAACTTCGAGACGTAGGTCTCCAGCGGGACGCCGTACTGCAGGCCGATCGAGACCGCGATAGAGAAGGCGTCCATCACGCCGGCGAGCGTCGAGCCCTGCTTGCCGAGCTTGAGGAACACCTCGCCGAGGCCGTCGTCGGGGTAGGAGCCCGAGGTCATGTAGCCCTCGGCGCCACCGACGGTGAACGACGTGGTCCGCGAAGGACGCGACTTCGGCAGACGCTTGCGGGTCGGGCGGTACTCGACGACCTTCTCGGTGACGACCTCGACGTCCTTGCCGTTGTTCTCGCCCTTGCCGGATGCCAGGGGCTGGCCGACCTTCGCGTTGTCGCGGTAGATCGCCGTTGCCTTCAGACCGAGCTTCCACGACTGCATGTAGATGTCCTCGACATCTTCGACAGTCGCGGACTCCGGCAGGTTCACGGTCTTGGAGATCGCACCCGACAGGAACGGCTGGGCCGCCGCCATCATCCGCACGTGGCCCATCGGGGCGAGCGCACGCGCACCCATGGCGCAGTCGAAGACCTCGTAGTGCTCGGGCTTCAGGCCGGGGGCGTCGACGACATGGCCGTGCTCGGCGATGTACTCGACGATCGCCTCGATCTGCTCCTGCTGGTAGCCCAGCTTCTTCAGCGCCCGCGGGACCGTCTGGTTGACGATCTGCATCGACCCGCCGCCGACGAGCTTCTTGAACTTCACGAGCGAGAAGTCGGGCTCGATGCCGGTGGTGTCGCAGTCCATCATGAAGCCGATGGTCCCGGTGGGCGCGAGCACCGAGGCCTGTGCGTTGCGGTAGCCGTTCTTCTCGCCCAGCTTCACGACCTGGTCCCACGCCTTCGTGGCGAGCTGGTGCACGTCGCGGTCGTGGGCGTGCAGGGTGCGCACCGCGTCGTTGGCGGCCTGGTGCTTGCGCATGACCCGCTTGTGGGCGTCGGCGTTGCGGGCGTAGCCGTTGTAGGGACCGACCACGGCGGCGAGCTCTGCGGAGCGCTTGTAGGACTGACCGGTCATCAGCGACGTGATCGCGGCGGCCATCGCGCGACCACCGTCGGAGTCGTAGCCCAGACCCATCGCCATCAGCAGCGCGCCGAGGTTGGCGTAACCGATGCCGAGCTGGCGGTAGTTGCGGGTGGTCTCACCGATCGACTCGGTCGGGAAGTCGGCGAAGCAGATCGAGATGTCCATCGCGGTGATGATCAGCTCGACGGCTTTGGCGAAGAGCGCAGCGTCGAAGGTGTCGTCGTCCTTGAGGAACTTCAGCAGGTTCAGCGACGCCAGGTTGCACGAGGAGTTGTCCAGCGACATGTACTCCGAGCACGGGTTGGACGCGGTGATCCGGCCGGTCTCGGGATTGGTGTGCCAGTCGTTGATCGTGTCGTCGTACTGCAGGCCGGGGTCGGCGCACTCCCAGGCGGCCTTGGCGATCTTCTTCCAGAGCTCACGCGCGTCGACTTCCTCGATCACCTCGCCGGTCTGCCTCGCACGAAGACCGAAGGAGGTGCCCTCCTCGACGGCACGCATGAACTCGTCGCTCACACGGACGGAGTTGTTGGCGTTCTGGTACTGCACGGACGTGATGTCCTTGCCGCCGAGATCCATGTCGAAGCCGGCGTCACGCAGCGCGCGGATCTTGTCCTCCTCGCGCGCCTTGGTCTCGACGAACTCCTCGATGTCGGGGTGGTCGACGTCGAGGACGACCATCTTGGCCGCACGACGGGTCGCTCCCCCGGACTTGATGGTGCCCGCGGAGGCGTCGGCGCCGCGCATGAAGGACACCGGGCCGGACGCCGTACCACCCGACGACAGCAGCTCCTTCGACGAGCGGATGCGCGAGAGGTTGAGGCCCGCGCCCGAGCCGCCCTTGAAGATGAAGCCCTCCTCCTTGTACCAGTTCAGGATCGAGTCCATGGAGTCGTCGACGGAGAGGATGAAGCACGCGGAGACCTGCTGGGGAGCCTCGGTG
>DATHVS010000126.1:0-19917 GCA_035461195.1 Nocardioidaceae bacterium | reverse complement strand
CCTTGACCGGGCGGCTGAAGATCGCGGCGCTGCTGGCCACGGCCACCAGGGAGGACCCGTCGTAGCCGCCCTTCTCGTAGGCCTCGATCAGGGGACGCGCCATCGCGTCGCCGGTCATGAAGATCAGCTGGACCGAGTTGTGGTCGACGACCCGCCACACCTCGTCGGCGTCGAACTTCGGCGCCAGGATCGTGAGGTGCCCGGCGAAGAGGTGCATGAGCATGGCTGCCTGCGCACCACCGTGCATCAGCGGGCTGAGGGGGAAGGTGACCATCGGCTCGTTCTCGAGAGCCTGCTTCGACTGGTCGTACTCCTCCATCCGGTTGCCGGTCATGAAGTCTATGCCGCCGCCGAGGACCCGCCAGAAGTCCTCATGGCGCCACATCACGCCCTTGGGGAAGCCAGTCGTGCCGCCGGTGTAGACGATGTAGAGGTCGTCGGCGCTGCGCTCGTCGAAGTCTCGTTGGCTGCTCTGGCCCCTCAGCGCGGACTCCCACGTGATCGCGCCGTAGTCGCTGATGTCCGCATCGTTGTGCGGGTCCGTGGGGTCGGGCATCGCCACGATCGTGGTCAGCTTCTCGTGCCTGGGTGCCGTGGCTGCGACCAGCGGGGCGTAGGGCCGTTCGTGCAGGAGCGCAACCATGTCGGAGTTGTCGAACAGGTAGTTGAGCTCGTTCTCGACGTAGCGGTAGTTGACGTTGATCGCCACCGCCCGGATCTTGAACACCGCGAGCAGGGCAACCACGTGCTCGACGCTGTTCTTGGCGTAGATGCCGACGTGGTCACCGACACCGATGCCACGGCCGATCAGGAAGTGGGCGAGCTGGTTGGCCTCGGCCTCCAGCTCGGTGTAGGTCACCTTGCGCTCGCCGACCTGGATCACGGAACGGTCCGGGACCACGTCGACTGCGTGCTCGAAGAGATCTGCGATGTTGATAGCCACGAGGAGAGACTAGAACACGTTCTCGTTTCTGACTAGGGTGTCGTCCAGCAGATTCTTCTCCGACCACCACGGAAGGCCCGCCATGACCCAGCCACACTGCCTCGTCGAGCAGGAGGGCCACACCCTCGTCGTCACGATGAACCGCCCCGAGGCACGCAACGCCCTGTCCGGCGAGATGATGGACATCATGCGCGAGGCTTGGGACCGCGTGAACACCGACGAGACGATCCGGGTGGCGATCCTCACC
Source organism: Nocardioidaceae bacterium (assembly GCA_035461195.1). Classification (GTDB taxonomy): domain Bacteria; phylum Actinomycetota; class Actinomycetes; order Propionibacteriales; family Nocardioidaceae; genus Nocardioides_C. The sequence continues at coordinate 18,727 of DATHVS010000126.1, read as the reverse complement.
GGCGCGGGCGGGGCCTTCTGCGCGGGCGCCGACCTCAAGGCGATGACGAGCAAACATCCGGGCGACTCCTTCGAGGGCGGCGGCTGGGACCTCTCGGTCATCAAGCCCCTGCTCAAGGGCTTCCGCCTGACCAAGCCGCTCATCGCGGCTGTGGAAGGACCCGCCATCGCGGGCGGCACCGAGATTCTCCAGGCCACCGACATCCGGGTCGCGGGCGAGAGCGCGCGGTTCGGCGTCTCCGAGCCCAGGTGGGGGCTCTACCCCCTCGGCGGCTCTGCGGTGCGGCTCCCCCGCCAGATCCCCTACACCGTGGCCGCGGACCTGCTGCTCACCGGACGCCACGTCAAGGCCCCCGAGGCCAAGGAGATCGGCCTCATCGGACACGTCGTCTCCGACGGCACCGCACTGGACAAGGCGCGCGAGATCGCCGCTCTCATCGCCGCGAACGGGCCGCTCGCCGTCCAGGCGATCCTGCGGACGATCCGCGACACCGAGGGGATGCACGAGGAGGACGCCTTCAAGCTCGACGCCGAGGTCGGGGCGCCGGTCTTCTCGAGCAACGACGCCAAGGAGGGGCCGCAAGCGTTCGCGGAGAAGCGGACCCCGGTCTTCACCGGCAGCTGAGCATGCCGTCGCGGCTCGGCACCGACCCCCGGCTCAGGGCTGAGCCGGCCTCAACCACGCGGTCCAGCGCTCGATCGGGACGTAGCCCATCCGTTCGTACGTCGGGCGTCCGTCGTCACTCGCGACCAGGACAGCCGGCAGGTTCGGGTCTGCCAACGTCGCCGCCCAGGTGACCGCCGCGCCGGCCCCCCTTCCCCGCGCAGCAGGAAGGGCCGCGACGTACTCCACGAGAGTTGCGCCGGCGGCCCGGTGCGCCGCAGCCACCGAGACGGCCTCCCCGTCGACGTACCCGACCCACACCTGGGTGGTGCCGTCCAGAAGACCCGGCTGGAGCACGCTTCCCGGAGTGCTGCCCGGCATGGGGTAACCCGCGATCAGCACGCGCTCGGCCACCGCGAGCGTGTCGGCGTCGCGCGCCTGGACCACGCGAACCCCCTCCGGGTCGTTGTGGGAACGGGGCCCGGGAAGGCGCACCATGAGCGGTGGATGTCCGAGCAGGGCCAGCCCCTGCCGCGCGAAGTCGGGCCTCGGCCAAGGGCTCAGCAGGAAGTACGTCGTCGTCGCCGGGACCAGCTCCCCGACCTCGGCCACGAGTGACGCCGCGTCCGAGTCGGCGACCGGTCGGGTAAGGATCACCGGGTTCGTCAGCTCACCCCCGGCGGCGATCAGGGCACCGGCCCAGCGGTCCGTCCGGCGCGCGGGACGGTCGAGCGCCGAGGCAACGGCGATCGGCCACGAGGCGTGCGCGAGGACCGCGCGCCGCTTGAGCGTGTCGCCAGGCGGCACATCCGGCTCCCACCCGGTCGTCAGGTGCTCGCTCTCGCTGGGAAGAACCGACTCGGCCACCGGTCCATCGTGGCCCTCTGAAGCGCCCGGCGGAAGCGCCTCAGTCGTTCGGAGACCGACCGGGCGCCTGCGCGGCAGACCTCGCCCCTCCACCACCTCGGCGGTCCAGGTGGGGTGCACCGCGTGGAGGACCGCCTCCACCGGCTCGAGATGCTCGACGTCGGAAGCGGGCCCCAGGCGCCCTCGTGGTGCGCCGGGCACGCCCGGGACAGTCGGAGGTCGACGTAGCCACAAGGGCCGAAGGCAGGGTGGAGCGAGAGCACGGCCTCGACCGCTTCGAGGTCCTGCCCGAGGCCGAGCTGCCCGGCACAGCCTCTCGGAGGTGACACGTGCGGCACCAGTGAACTGGCGTCGTGGGGCCTCCGCAGCCTGTTCGGGCGAACTCGACGTCGGAGACGATTGGCCGACGTTGTCGCCCGCGCCCTGGTCGGTGGCGTCGATGGTCGTGACGTCGGCGAACGTGGCGGCCGCGGAGGCCCCGGCCTCCAGCGTGTAGGCCGGCCACTCGATCGGGTCACCTGACTCGCCGACGTCCACGACCCACTCGCACTGCGGCGTCCCGTCTGCCGGTCTGCGTGGTGGCCGATGCACGGGTCTCATCCGTGCGCGTGGGTCTGTGGCGATCGCCGTGGCGGCCATCGTGGGGTCCTCGATCGCGTGGCACATCGCCTCGGCGTACTCCTCCCCATTGGCTCGACGTCCCTCAGTGCGCCGCAGTGCGCGAGGGCGAAGGTGCCCGACCAGCGGTCGTGCACGGTGAACCGGAAGTCGAGGGACTACGGCGACGCCGCGCATCCCCTCGAGCCCGACCGCACCGAGCAGACGGGGCATCCCCGCCCGGTCGATCAGGTGCCCGCAGAGCAGGAGCTTGGCACGATCCTCGCGAGCTCTTCACGCGAGAGGTCGGCGAGGCCCGAAGCCATCAGACGGCGCGCTCGCGACCGGCCCAGAACTGCGCCCTCAGGGCCTTCTTGTCCGGCTTTCCCAGGGCGGTGAGCGGAAGCGCGTCGGCGAGGACGACCTGTTTGGGTGCCTGCACGCTTCCCTTGCGCTCCTTCACGCGCTGCTGGATCTCGGCGGTCAGCCGCGCCAGCGAGTCCTCGTCGGAGGGGGTGCCCGGACGGAGCACGACGACCGCGGTGACCGCCTCGCCCCACTTCTCGTCCGGGACCCCGATGACACCCACCTGGGCGACGGCGGGGTGCTCGGCGACGACGTCCTCGACCTCACGCGGGAAGACGTTGAACCCGCCGGTGACGATCATGTCTTTGGTCCGGTCGACGATGTACCAGAAACCGTCCTTGTCGGCGCGGGCGACGTCGCCGGTGCGCAGCCAGCCGTCGCGGAACGTCTCCGCCGTGGCCTCCGGGAGGTTCCAGTAACCGGCGGCGAGAACCGGGCCGGCGACGCAGATCTCCCCCGGCTCCCCGGGCGCCACCGGCTCGTCGTCGGCGTCGAGCAGGGCGGTGCGCAGGAACGGGCTCGGCCGGCCGCAGCTGGCCAGGCGCTCGGGTCGGGCGAGGTCGTGGTCGCCCTTGGCGTAGTACGAGATCACCATCGGGGCCTCGGACTGGCCGTAGTACTGGGCGAAGATCGGCCCCCAGCGACGGATCGCCTCGGCAAGGCGGACCGGGTTCATCGCCGAGGCTCCGTAGTACACGGTCTCCAGGCTGCTCAGGTCGGCCGTCTCTGCGTCAGGGTGGTCGAGCAGGGCGTAGATCATGCTCGGCACCAGCATCGTCGCGGTGATCCGGTGTTCCTCGACCGCCCGCATCACCTCGCCGGGCTCGAACCGCGGGAGGACGACCATCGAGCCGCCGGCCATGAGGACGGGCACGAAGAACGCCGCGCCCGCATGGCTCAGGGGCGTGCACATGAGAAACCGGAGAGCCTGCGGCCACTCCCACTCGGCGAGCTGCACCTGGGTCATGGCCGCCATCGAGCTCGCGGTGCCGACCACCCCCTTGGGCTTGCCGGTGGTACCCCCGGTGTAGGTGACGCTGACGACCGCCTCGGGGTCGAGGTCGGTCACCTCCAGCGGAGCCGGGGTGTACTTGGCGGCCAGCGTGATCAGGTCCTGACCGATCTCGGCCTCCCCCAAGGTGAGCACCTGTCGGAGACCCGGAACCTTCTCCTGGAGGGCACGGGCGCGCTCCACGAAGGCCGGTACCGGCTCGACGACCAGGGTCTCGATGCCGGCGTCGGCCAGCACGTGGGCGTGGTCGTCCAAGGACCCCAGCGGGTGGAGCGCGGTTCGGCGCAGGCCGACCATCTGCCCGGCGCCGATCATGACCAGCACCTCGGGGCGGTTGAGCGCCAGTAGGGCGACAGGACTTCCCGTCGTGCATCCCACGCTCTGGAGAGCCTTGACGTAGCAGCTGATCTGGTTGGCGAGGTCCTGGCCGGTCCACGCCTGCTCGCCGATGTGCAGCACCGGGGCGGCCGCATGACGCTGCAGGGCGGAGGCGAGGAGGTGGCCGAGGTGCGGTCCACGGCGAAGGTCGGCGGTCATGAGCGACAGGCTAGAACGTGTTCCAGTATTCTGGCAACGGTGACGACTCAGCCCAGGACGACCTCGGCAACCTGACGAACCTCGTCGGGGCTGCGAAGGGTGAGGATCAGCATGGTCACCCCGACCCCCGCCCAGCGCTCGACCTGCTCACGCACCTCGTCACGGTCGCCGATGATCGTGACCTCGGCGACCAGCTCGTCGGGGACCAGCGCCGCCGCCTCCTCCTTGCGGCCCTCGAGGTAGAGCTCCTGGATCCGGTCGGCGACCTCCTGGTAGCCCATCCGCTCGAAGACAGTCTTGTGGAAGTTCTGCTCCTTGGCGCCCATGCCGCCGATGTAGAGCGCCATCCACGGCCGCATCGCGTCGTAGGCGGCCCGCTTGTCGTCGGTGACGATCAGCTGACAGGTGGCGGCCACCTCGAACGTCTCCCGGGTCCGACGCGCCCCCGGCCGGGCGAACCCCTCGTCGAGCCACGACCAGTACATGTCCGCCATCCGAGGGGAGAAGTAGATCGGCAGCCAGCCGTCGGCGATCTCGGCGGCCAGGGCGACGTTCTTGGGGCCTTCCGCCCCCATCCAGACGGGCAGGTCAGGCCGCAGCGGGTGGGTGATGGGCTTCAGCGGCTTGCCCAGGCCCACCGCCCCCTCGCCGGTGTAGGGCAGCGGGTAGTGGGGCCCGTCGTTGGTCACCGGCCCCTTGCGCTCCATGACCTGGCGGATGATGCCGATGTACTCGCGAGTGCGGGCCAGGGGCTTGGAGAAGGGCCGGCCGTACCAACCCTCGACGACCTGGGGCCCCGAGACGCCCAGACCCAGCACGACGCGGCCGCCTGAGAGGTGGTCCAGGGTCAGCGCATGCATCGCGCACGACGTGGGGGTCCGCCCCGACAGCTGCACGATCGACGTGCCGAGCTTGATGCGGGAGGTGCGGTGACCCCACCAGGCGAGCGGGGTGAAGGCGTCCGAGCCCCACGCCTCGGCGGCGAAGACCGCCTCGAAGCCGGCCCGCTCCGCCTCCTCGACGAGCTCACCGACGCCCTCGGGAGGCTGCGCCCCCCAGTAGCCGAGCTGCAGTCCGAGCTTCATGAAAAGACCACCTGTCTCCTTGCATCGATGCCCGCCGAGGGTTGCGGAACAAAACGAGAACCTGTTTCACTTTAGCCCATGACCGGGACCCTCAAGGCACCCCTGCACGTCGAGTTCGACTACACGCGCTCGCTCGGGCCGGTGCTCTCATCCTTCATGACCGGCCTGCGCGACCACACCGTCCTCGGCGGGAGGTGCTTCGACGGCCGGGTGATCGTGCCACCGCCCGAGTACGACCCGACCACTCACGAGCCCCTCGTCGATCTCGTGCCCGTGAGCACCACCGGGACGGTCGAGACGTGGTCCTGGGTCTCCGAGCCTGTGCCCGGTCAGCCGTTCGACCGGCCGTTCGCGTTCGCGCTCGTGCGCCTCGACGGCGCGGACACCCCCATGCTGCACGCCGTCGACGTCGCCGGTCCCGAACAGATGGACACTGGGATGCGGGTGCGGGTGCGATGGGCCGAGGACACCGTCGGCCACATCCGCGACATCGTCTGCTTCGAGCCGACGGGCCCGGGCGCCGACGAAGCGAGCGCGGGTACCCCGGCGACCGTTGCCGCTCCCCCAGACGGCGTCAGGGGCATCGTCACCCCCGTGAGTCTCGACTACACCTATGCCGCCTCCGCTGAGGAGTCCCGGTTCCTGCGCGGGATGGCGGAGGGCAAGATCCGCGGCCAGCGCTGCCCCCGGTGCGAGAAGGTCTACGTCCCGCCCCGTGGTGCCTGCCCGGTCGACGGTGTCCCTACCCGCGACGAGGTGGAGCTGCCCGACCGCGGCATCGTCACGACGTTCTGCATCGTGAACGTGCCCTTCCTCGGGCAGCGCATCGCCCCGCCCTACGTCTCGGCGTACGTCCTTCTCGAGGGCGCCGACATCCCCTTCCTGCACCTCGTCCTCGGCTGCGACGCCTCCGACGTCCGGATGGGGATGCGTGTGGAGGCGGTGTGGAAGTCCCGCGAGGAGTGGACGACCTCGATGCAGAACATCGACCACTTCCGACCGACCGGCGAGCCCGACGCGGCCTACGAGTCGTTCGCCGCCCACCTGTGAGAAGGAGCCAAGCGTTGAGAGACGTCGCGGTCGTCGGGTTCGCCCAGCGGCAGATGAGGGAGTTCGAGGGCTCCCCCACGATGGTCGAGCTGCTCGTGCCGATCATCGGCGAGCTCTACGAGCAGACCGGCTGGACCAAGGCCGACATCGACTTCTGGTGCTCGGGGTCCTCGGACTACCTGGCCGGGCGCTCCTTCTCGTTCGTGTCGGCGGTGGACGCCATCGGAACCCTGCCCCCGGTGAACGAGTCCCACGTGGAGATGGACGCCGCCTGGGCGCTCTACGAGGCGTGGGTGAAGATCCAGACAGGTGAGGTGGACACCGCCCTGGTGTACGGCTTCGGGAAGTCCTCGGCAGGTCTCCTGCGCCGGACCCTGGCGCTCCAGCTCGACCCGTACGTCCTGACCCCCCTGTGGCCCGACACGGTCTCGATCGCAGCCATGCAGGCACGGCTCGGCCTGGAGCAGGGACTGTGGGACGAGAAGGCGCTCGCCGGGGTCGTCTCCCGCAGCCGTGCCGCCGGCGCGGACAACCCGTACGCCGTCCTCTCCGGGGACGTCTCGGTCGCCGATCTCCTCGGCGAGCCGCTGTACTCCGACCCGCTGCGCAAGCACGACTGCGCTCCGGTCAGCGACGGGGCCGCCGGCATCGTGCTCGCGGCGGAGGACCGTGCTCGGTCGGTCGTGGACCGTCCCGCGTGGATCACCGGCCTGGCCCACTACTCGGACGCACAGGCCCTCGGCGTGCGCGACCTCACCCGGTCGTCCTCGACCGCGAGGGCCGGCGCAGCAGCAGGTGTCGCGGGCGTCGACACCGCCGAGCTCTGCGCGCCCTTCAGCCACCAGGAGCTGATCGTGCGTCGCGAGCTGGGGCTCGACGACTCGACCACGATCAACCCGTCGGGCGGACCGCTCTGCGGCAACCCGATGTTCTCCACAGGGCTTGTGCGGATCGGTGAGTCCGCGAGACGGATCTGGGCCGGTACGTCGGACAGGGCGCTCGGCCATGCCACCTCCGGCCCCGCGCTCCAGCAGAACCTCGTGTGCCTGATGGAAGGACGGAACTGATGGGCAAGCAGCTCGCCGCGGTGATCGGGGTCGGTCAGACCCACCACCGCGCCAAGCGGGAGGACGTGTCCATCGCCGGCCTGTGCCGCGAGGCGGTCGACCGTGCACTCGCCGACGCGAACCTCGGCTTCGACGACATCGACGCCGTCGTGGTCGGCAAGGCGCCTGACCTGTTCGAGGGGGTGATGATGCCCGAGCTCTTCCTCGCCGAGGCCCTCGGTGCCGTGGGCAAGCCCTTGCTGCGGGTCCACACGGCCGGCTCGGTGGGCGGCTCGACCGCGACCGTGGCGAGCAGCCTCGTGCAGGCGGGCGTCCATCGGCGGGTCCTGACCGTGTCGTTCGAGAAGCAGTCGGAGTCCAACGCGATGTGGGCGCTGTCGCTGCCGGTGCCCTTCGTGATGCCGGTCCACGCCGGAGCCGGTGGCTACTTCGCCCCGCACGTGCGCTCCTACATCAGGCGCACCGGCGCGCCCGTGCACGTCGGCGCCATGGTTGCGGCCAAGGACCGCCGCAACGCCTGCAAGAACCCCTACGCCCACCTGCACCAACCCGACACGACCATGGAGTCCGTGATGGCCTCGCAGATGCTGTGGGACCCGATCCGCTACGACGAGACCTGCCCCTCATCGGACGGCGCCTGCGCCCTGGTCATCAGCGACGAGGACACGGCGAGGTCGGTGGACAACCCGGCGTGGATCCACGCCACGGCGATGCGCACCGAGCCCACGACAGCGGCCGAGCGTGACCAGGTGAACCCTCTCGCCGGACGGGAGGCGGCGACCTCCCTGTGGAAGCAGGCCGGGATCACCAGCCCGATCGACGAGATCGACTGCGCGGAGATCTACGTGCCGTTCTCGTGGTTCGAGCCGATGTGGCTGGAGAACCTCGGTTTCGCCGCCGAGGGCGAGGGCTGGAAGCTCACCGAGGCCGGCGAGACCGAGATCGGCGGACGCCTTCCGGTCAACATGTCCGGCGGCGTGCTGTCCTCCAACCCGATCGGCGCGTCGGGCATGCTCCGGTTCGGTGAGGCCGCGCTCCAGGTGATGGGTGAGGCCGGCGAGCACCAGGTCGAGGGCGCCCGTCGCGCCCTCGGCCACGCCTACGGCGGCGGCTCGCAGTTCTTCGCCATGTGGGTCGTCGGCGCCGAGCCGCCCACCGCCTGAGATCACCCTGGCCGCACAGCCACCAGGACGCCGATCTTGTCGATGCGGTGCTCGGGGTTCCCGAACCGGTCTGCCCAGTAGTTGCCGCGGGCGTGGTCCTCGGGGGTGGCGCAGGTCGAGAGCGTGATCATCGCCCGGGTCGGACGCCGACCCGGGTGGCCGGGAACGGCGGCGGACTGGCGTGCCAGTGACCGCGGCGACCGGAACGAGGTCGTCCGGGTGCCGACCACGCGGTAGACGTAGCGGGTGCGGGCAGCCACGACATGGATCCTGTCACCGGTCCGGAGCCGGGGCAGGTCGGCGAACGCTCGCGTGGACGAGGTGCGGTGAGCGGTGACGAGGTGGTTGCCGATGCCGCCTGGGCCCACCCCACCGCGGGGCCCGTGCGGGCTGGCTGCGACCCCTTTGTCCTGGATCCTCGTGCCGGGCAGGTCGTCCGGCGCCCCCCGGTAGGGGACCACGCGCAGCGCCCGGACCCCGATAGCCGGGATGGTCAGCGACGAGCGCTGAGGCCTGCCGTCGCCGGCGCGGCTCGCGGGCCGGCCGATCGCTGCCCTCTCGGAGGGGGCGGCCGGTCGGGGCGGTTCCTGAGTCGGGTTCCGCCCTTCCGTCGACGTACTCCGCTCGGGGGCACCGGTTGGCGCTCCTCCCGTCGACTCGGGTGGGAGCGAGCACCCCGTCAGGACGAGGGCGAGCAAGGCGGCGGCCAAGGCCGCTGGGTAGCGTGACATCGCACCGCCATTGTCCCCCTCGCCACAACCCACCGAGGTTCTTAGCGGCGACGCAGCAGGCCAGGCACCAGAACGCCCCGGGAGGCTGGCTCACCGGGGCGCCGCGGGGAAGGATGGCCCTATTTGTAGTTGACCTCGAGCTCCTTGATGCCGTTGATCCAGCCCGACCGGAGGCGTCGCGGCTCACCGGCCTTGGAGATGTCCGGAGCATGGTCGGCCAGGGCGTTGAGGATCAGCTTGACCTCCAGCCGGGCCAGGTTGGCCCCGATGCAGTAATGCGCGCCGTGGCCGCCGAACGACAGGTGGGGGTTCGGGTCACGCATGATGTCGAACGCGTGCGGGTCGGTGAACACATCGGTGTCGTGGTTCGCGGAGGCGTAGAAGAGGCCGACACGCTGCCCCTTCTTCACCTGCACGCCGCCCACCTCAACATCGTTGAGCGCCGTGCGCTGGAACACGGTCACCGGCGTCGCCCAGCGGATCACCTCGTCCACGGCCGACTCGGGCCGCCTCTCCTTGAACAGCTCCCACTGCTCCGGGTGCTCGAAGAAAGCGTTCATCCCGTGGGTGATGGCGTTCCGGGTGGTCTCGTTGCCCGCCACGGTCAGCAGGATCACGAAGTAGCCGAACTCGTCGGCGGTCAGCGCGTGGCCGTCGACGTCGGCGTGGATCAGCTTGGTGACGATGTCGTCGCGCGGGTTGGCCTTCCGGTCCTCGGCGAGCTCCATCGCGTAGGTCAGGATCTCGATCGACGCGGCTTCGGGGTCCACGGAGTACTCGGGGTCGTCGTAGCCGAGCATCTCGTTCGACCACGCGAAGAGCTTCTTGCGGTCCTCCTGAGGCACGCCCAGCAGGTCGGCGATCGCCTGGAGGGGCAACTCGGCAGCGACGTCCTCGACGAAGTTGCCCGATCCCCGTTCCACCGCCTCCTGCACGATCCTCTGGGAACGCTCGCGGAGGTGCTCCTCGAGCGCACCGATGGATCGCGGCGTGAATCCACGGGAGATGATTTGGCGAAGCTTGGTGTGCTCTGGCACGTCGTGGTTGATCAGCATCACGCGCTGGGCCTCGACCTGGTCGCGCGTCATGTCCGGTGCGAAGCGGATGATCGCACCGTTCTCGTAGGTGGAGAAGTCCTTGTTGTTCTTGGAGACCGCGCTGACGTCTGCGTGCTTGCTCACCGCCCAGTACCCGCTACCGCCGAGCTGGCCGGCGCGGGCCTCCTCAGGCTGTTCCACCCAGAACACCGGCGCCGTCTTTCGCAGCGCCAAGAACTCGTCGTGAGGCACTCGCTCGATGTAGATGTCAGGGTCTGTCGGGTCGAAACCCGTGGGGATGGTTGGCGAGCTCACGCGTGAAACCTCCGGGATCTGGAACACGTTCTAGTTTCAGTCTCGCACACTCCCGAAGCCGTGGGAACCCCTCCAGGCCAGGACGGGAAGACCCCTCTCTCCTTGCTCACATCCGAGAACGTGTTCTAGTTTGTGCAGAGCGGCAGGTCTGTGCCGTCTGAGAACCACGAGGAGAATCCATGGGCAACCCCGTCATCGTCGAGGCCGTGCGCACCCCGCTGGGCAAGCGCCGCGGCTGGCTGGCCGGCCTTCACCCGGCCGAGCTGCTCGGTGCCGCGCAGAGGGCCCTCGTCGACCGGGCCGGCATCGACCCGGCCATTGTCGAGCAGGTGATCGGCGGGTGCGTCACCCAGGCCGGCGAGCAGTCCGGGGACATCGCCCGGCGCGCCTGGCTCCATGCGGGCCTCCCCCAGTCGACGGGGGCCACGACGATCGACGCCCAGTGCAGCTCCGCTCAGCAGTCGACCCACCTCGTCGCAGCCCTGATCCACGCGGGCGTGATCGACACCGGCATCGCGTGTGGCATCGAGTCGATGAGCAGGATCGGCCTCGGCGCCAACATCACCCCCGGCACGGGCAGTCCCCGCCCCGAGTCGTGGACCATCGACATGCCCAACCAGTTCGAGGGCGCGGACCGGATCGCCCGAAACCGGGGGCTCACCCGGGAGGAGATCGACGCCTTCGGCCTCGCCTCCCAGCACAAGGCCCGCGTCGCGGTCGACGAGGGACGCTTCAAGCGCGAGACCACACCCGTCGACGCCCCTGTCCTCGACGGCGAGGGCAACCCGAGCGGCCAGACCCGCACCGTCGACAGCGACCAGGGCCTCCGGGAGACCACGATGGAGGGGCTGGCCGAGCTCAAGCCGATCCTCGAGGACGGCCTCCACACAGCAGGCACGAGCTCCCAGATCAGTGACGGCGCGTCCGCCGTACTCCTCATGGACGAGGACAGGGCTCGTCGACTAGGCCTCACACCCCGGGCCCGCATCGTCGGGCAGTGCCTGGTCGGGTCGGACCCGTACTACCACCTCGACGGCCCGGTGCAGGCCACCGAGCGGCTGCTCGAGCGCAGTGGCCGGTCGATCACCGACTTCGACCTGTTCGAGGTCAACGAGGCGTTCGCGTCGGTGGTCATGTCCTGGGCAGCCGTTCACGGACCGGACATGGAGAGGGTCAACGTCAACGGTGGCGCGATCGCCATCGGCCACCCCGTCGGGAGCACAGGCACGCGGCTGATCACGACCGCCCTCCACGAGCTCGAGCGCCGCGACGCCTCCAGCGCGCTGATCTCGATGTGCGCAGGTGGCGCGATGGCCAGCGGCACGATCATCGAGCGGATCTGACCGGGCGTGTCCCTCCTGCGTGTGGTGTGTCGTGCATCCGCGGCAGGGACAAGCTCCGAGTACGTCGACGCGGGGCATCCCCAGCCCTGAACGCGAGAATCCGCATGCGGTTCCGAGACGTGGCGTAGGCGCCGACGACGCGGGAAGCCCCGTGGTACTGACGGACAGACGGCGGGAGCGGGCCGCGGCCGCCGTTCTGGTGACCGCAGCCCTCGCGGGCTGCTCAGACGGGACGCCGGGGGAAGGCCCGCTCATGAAGCCGAACCGCCACGCATGGGCGATGTCGGTCGCGCCCGGCGAGGCGTTCACCGACGGTGTGGAGACGCTCGAGCTGCCGGGGAATGCCGACGGCGTGCTCCACGGCGTCGGGATCGTCGGCGACGAGGGATGAAGGTCGACGAGCCGGGCTACTTCGGTCGCAAGGGGGTTGTGGTGCACTACTCGGTCGGCGGCGAGGACTACCGGCAGTACTCCCCCGCGGTCCTGGCCATCTGCACGACGGCACGCCGCGCAAGAAGTGCCGCACGCCGAAGGGCTGGGGCCGGTTCCCGACCTCGCTGCCGTGAGCCGGCGTGGTCCAGCAGCCGCGTTGAGGTAAGTGACCGCAGCTGCCGAGAAGTCAGAAGTCGCAGCCCGGCGAGGCCCACTTCCCACGGTGAACTGTTGCCTCCCACGGCAAGGTCACCGTGGCAAGCGACAGTTCGCCTGCATACCTTGGCAATCAGGCGGCGGGAGCTCAGGCGCCGTATACGGGCTCCGGGGGCTCGGCCTTGGCGAGGAGGTCCCGGACGGTCGGGCCGACGTCGCCGGCTTCCCACCGCCGTCCGATGTCGACGGTCGGACCGTGCCGCCAACCCTCCTCGATGCAGATCCTGCCGCCCTCGACCTCGATGACCCGGCCTGTGACCTCGGCCGAGTCCTCGCTCGCCAGCCAGGCCACCACAGGCGAGACGTTCGCGGGGTCGACGGCGTCGAAGCCCGACTCGGGCCTGGCCATGGTCTCCGCGAAGACGTCCTCGGTCATGCGCGTCCGGGCGACGGGGGCAATGGCGTTGACGGTCACGCCGTAGCGACCGAGCTCCTGGGCCGCGACCAGCGTCAGTCCCGCGATGCCGGCCTTGGCGGCGGTGTACGTCGCCTGTCCGACGCTGCCCTGGAGGCCGGCACCGGAGCTGGTGTTGACCACCCGCGCAGCACGGGTCCGCCCCTCCTTCGCCTCGGCGCGCCAGTAGGCACTCGCGTGCCGCAGCGGGGCGAAGTGACCCTTGAGGTGCACGCGGATCACCGCGTCCCACTCCTCCTCCCCTGTGTTCACGAGCATCCGATCGCGGAGGAAGCCGGCGTTGTTGACGAGGATGTCCAGGCCGCCGAAGGTGTCGATCGCCTGCTGCACCATCCGGCGTGCGCCCTCGAAGTCCGCGACGTCGTCGCCGTTGGCGACCGCCTGGCCGCCCATCTGCTCGATCAGGGCGACGACCTCGTTAGCCGGGTCAGCGGAGGCTCCGACGCCGTCGGCCGCGGCGCCGAGGTCGTTCACCACGACCTTCGCGCCCTGACGGGCCAGCTCGAGGGCGTGCTCGCGCCCGAGGCCTCGTCCTGCACCGGTGACGATCGCGACGCGTCCTTCACAGATCCTGCTCACCTTGCTCCTCATGGTTTGCCGTTACGGGCGGTCTGGGGCTCGGCCGAGGCGGAGGACGCTGCGGCGAGGAACGGGGGTGGCTCTCCCCCGCCGTGGGCGGCGATGGTCGCGCCGCTGACGTAGGACGCGAGCGGGGAGGCGAGGAAGGCGGCGACCTGGCCGATCTCCTCCGGGCGGGCCAGGCGACCCATCGGGATGGTGGCCTCGATGGCAGCGACCCCCGCCTCACCTCCGTAGTGCAGGTCGGTCTGCTCGGTGCGGACGAGGCCGACGTCGACCGCGTTCAGGCGCACCTTGGGCGCCCACTCGACGGCGAGGCTCCTCACCAGGCTGTCGACGCCCGCCTTCGCGGCGCCGTAGGCCGCCGTGCCGGGCGAGGGCCGCGTCGCGCTGATGCTGGAGATCATCACGATCGCCCCACCGTCGTCCTGCCGCTGCATCACCGCGTTCGCGGCCTGGGAGACAAGCAGAGGCGAGAGCAGGTTGAGGTCGACGACCTTGCTGTGAAAGCGCGGTGAGGCGTCGGCCGCCGGTGTGTACGGCGCACCCCCGGCGTTGTTCACCAGCACGTCGAGGCGGCCGTGCCGCGCGACGACGCCCTCGACGAGCGTGCGGACCGACTCCGGATCACGCACGTCGGTCGTCACGTGGTCTGCCGCGCCCCGACCTGTCTCGACCGGGGTCTCCGGCGGCGTCCGGGAGCAGGTGACCACGGTCGCGCCCGCGGCGAGAAAGGCCTTGGCGATGCCCAGACCGACGCCGCGCACGCCCCCGGTCACGAGGGCGACGCGCCCTGTCAGGTCGAGCTCTGTCGCCACGAGTCCTCCGTCGTCTTCCGCCGAAACCAAGCGACTGTTAGGCTACCAAGCAAATGCTAGGTTAGGAAGGTACATGAGCATCAGCTCGACCCTGCGCGACGACGGGATCCGCGTCGTGACGATGGACTTCCCGCCCGTGAACGCCCTCCCGGTCGCCGGCTGGTTCGGGCTCGCCGACGCCCTGGGCGAGGCGTCGAAGGACACCTCCACGCACGTGGTGGTGCTCCGCGCCGGGGGCCGCGGCTTCAACGCCGGCGTGGACATCAAGGAGATGCAGACCACCAGCGGGTTCGATGCCCTGATCGGGGCCAACCGTGGCTGCTACGCGGCGTTCAAGGCGGTCTACGAGTGCGCGGTCCCCGTCGTCGCGGCCGTCAACGGGTTCTGCCTCGGCGGCGGTGTCGGCCTCGTGGGCAACGCGGACACCATCGTCGCGAGCGACGACGCGTTCTTCGGCGTACCCGAGGTCGACCGCGGCGCGCGCGGTGCCGCCACGCACCTCGCCCGGATGGTGCCACCGCACCTGATGCGGACGCTCTACTACACCGGCCGGAACATCACCGCCGAGCAGCTGCACCACCACGGCTCGGTGCTCGAGGTGGTCCCCCGAGCCGAGCTGGACGACGCGGCGCTGAGGGTGGCCGGAGAGATCGCCGACAAGGACCCCCGCGTGATCCGTGCGGCCAAGGAGGCGATCAACGGCATCGACCCGGTCGACGTCAACCGCAGCTACCGCTTCGAGCAGGGGTTCACGATGGAGCTCAACCTCGCCGGCGTCTCCGACGAGCACCGCGACGAGTTCGCCGGCACCCAGAAGGCGGACCGGGCCGAGGGCGCGGTGGCGCGACAGTGATCGAGGACCGCATGAAGCACAAGCAGATGACGATCGACGACGTCGTGGGCAGGGTCAAGGACGGCATGACCCTCGGCATCGGCGGCTGGGGCTCGCGGCGCAAGCCGATGGCGCTGGTGAGGGCACTGTGCCGTTCGGACGTCAAGGACCTGACGGTGGTGTCCTACGGCGGGCCGGACGTCGGCCTGCTCTGTGCCGCCGGCAAGGTCAAGAAGCTGGTCTACGCCTTCGTCTCCTTGGACTCCATCCCGCTCGAGCCGCTCTTCCGCGCCGCTCGCGAGAACGCCGCGGTCGAAGTCGA
Source organism: Nocardioidaceae bacterium (assembly GCA_035461195.1). Lineage (GTDB taxonomy): Bacteria > Actinomycetota > Actinomycetes > Propionibacteriales > Nocardioidaceae > Nocardioides_C. Next base: position 3,340 of record DATHVS010000126.1, on the reverse strand, counting down.
GGAGTGGGACGAGGGGATGTTCCAGACCGGGCTCCGCGCCGCCGCACAGCGCTTGCCCTTCCTGCCCGTGCGGGCCGGACTCGGCTCGGACGTGATGACCTACAACCCGCACCTGCGCACCGTCACCTCCCCCTACGACGTCGGGGAGGAGCTGCTCGCCGTCCCCGCGCTGAAGCTCGACGTGGCCCTGGTCCACATGAACCGTGCCGATGCACACGGCAACGGTCAGTACCTCGGCCCGGACCCGTACTTCGACGACCTGTTCTGCCTCGCCGCCGACCAGCGGTTCCTCTCCACCGAGCGCATCGTCGACACCGCCGGCCTGACCGTCGACGCACCCGTCCAGAGCCTGCTGCTGAACCGCCTCATGGTCGACGGCGTCGTCGAGACCCCCAACGGCGCCCACTTCACGACCTGCGTCCCCGACTACGGGAGGGACGAGAGGTTCCAGAAGGCCTACGCGTCGGCGGCGGCCGACCCCACGTCCTGGGCGGAGTTCGAGGAGCGGTTCCTCCGGGGCGACGAGCGGGCCTACCAGGAGGCGGTCGCCGCCTTCAACGCCGAGCAGGACGACGAAGGAGGTGCGAACGGTGTCTGACTTCTCGCGAGCAGAGGTGTGCGCGGCGGCCTGCGCCGACCTGTTCCGTGGCGACGGCGAGATCATGGCCAGCCCGATGGGCCTGCTGCCCACGCTCGGCGCACGCCTCGCCAAGCTCACCCACTCGCCCGACCTGCTGCTCACCGATGGCGAGTCGCTGATCCTCGCAGGGGTGCCGCCACTCGGTCAGAGCGCCGACGTGGTCGAGGGCTGGATGCCCTTCCGGAAGGTCTTCGACGTCGTCGCCTACGGCCGTCGGCACGTGGTCATGGGGGCGACCCAGCTCGATCGCCACGGCAACCAGAACATCTCCTGCATCGGCGACTTCGCCAAGCCGACGCGACAGCTGCTCGGCGTCCGCGGCGCCCCGGGCAACACCGTCAACAACAAGACCAGCTACTGGGTGCCCAGGCACAGTCCCCGGGTGTTCGTGGAGCAGGTCGACATGGTCTCCGGCGTGGGCCGCAAACGCGCCGCGGAGGCAGGTGCGGCGGCGGCTCGGTTCCACCAGGTGCACCGTGTCGTCAGCAACCTCGGGGTGCTCGACTTCGAGGGGCCCGACCACACGATGCGCCTGGTCTCGGTCCATTCCGGCGTCACTGTCGACGAGGTCCGCGAGTCCAGCGGCTGCGAGATCCTGGTCGAGGGTGACGTCCCGGAGACGAGGACGCCCACGACGGAGGAGCTGGTCCTGGTCCGCGAGGTCCTCGACCCGAAGGCACTGCGGGACCGCGAGGTGCCACCGGCATGATCGAGCAACGCCTCAGGACGCCCCTCACCGAGCTCGTCGGCGTGAGGCACCCCGTCGTACAGACAGGCATGGGGTGGGTGGCGGGGCCGCGTCTGGTCTCGGGCACGGCCAACGCCGGCGGGCTCGGCATCCTCGCATCGGCGACCATGTCGTACGACGAGCTCGCGGTCGCGATCCGTGAGGTGAAGCAGCGCACCGACGCTCCGTTCGGGGTGAACCTCCGCGCGGATGCCGGGGACGCCGCCGAGCGCGTCAAGCTGCTGGTCGACGAGGGCGTGAAGGTGGCGTCCTTCGCCCTGGCACCGAAGCGGGAGATGGTCGAGGAGCTCAAGGATGCCGGCGTGGTCGTCATCCCCTCGGTGGGCGCGGCACGCCATGCCGAGAAGGTCGCCTCCTGGGGCGCCGACGCTGTCGTGATCCAAGGTGGCGAGGGCGGCGGGCACACCGGACCGGTCCCCACGACGCTGCTCCTCCCGACAGTGCTCGACGCCGTCGACATCCCCGTGATCGCAGCGGGCGGATTCTTCGACGGGCGCGGTCTGGCGGCCGCTCTGTCCTACGGCGCAGCGGGCATCGGCATGGGCACCCGCTTCCTGCTCACCAAGGACAGCACCGTGCCCGACGCGGTGAAGCAGAAGTACCTCCAGCACGACCTCGACGGCACCGTGGTCACCACCAAGGTCGACGGGATGCCGCACCGGATGCTGCGCACCGACCTCGTCGAGGAGCTCGAGGAGACCAGCGCGCTCAGGCGGCTCGGCCCCACCTTCCGAAGGACGCTTGCGTTCAAGCGCATGAGCGGCATGACCTGGCGGCAGCTGGTCGCCGACGGACGGTCGATGAAGCGCCGAAGCGACCGGGGCTGGTCGCAGATGGTCCTGGCCGCCAACACCCCGATGATGCTCAAGGCGGGGCTCGTCGACGGACGCACCGACGCAGGGGTGCTCGCCTCCGGGCAGGTGGTCGGCGTGATCGAGGACCTGCCGACGTGCGAGGAGCTCATCGACCGGGTGGTCACGGATGCGGTGGGGACCCTCCGGCGGCTCGACGGGCTCCTGGTCTGAGCCGCACCCGGCCTGTGGAAGGATCGCGCGGGTGGGAGAGGACCAGACGAGCCGAGTCGGCACCGAGGAGTTCGGCGCCTTCGTGGAAGGCCTCGACTACCCCGTGTACGTCGTGACCACGGCTCTCGACGGGGAGCGCTCGGGGTGCCTCGTGGGCTTCACGACCCAGGTCGGCATCGACCCGCCGCAGATGCTCGTGTGCATCTCGGAGAAGAACCACACGCACCGTCTCGCCGAGCGGGCCGAGCATCTGGCCGTTCATGTGCTCTCCCCCGACCAGCAGGCGCTCGCGGAACTGTTCGGCGAGGAGACCGGCGACGACACGGACAAGTTCGCGCGCTGCTCCTGGCACACCGGCGCCGGGGGCGTCCCGGTCCTCGGGGAGTGTCCACGCCACATGGTCGGACGCGTGCTGCAGCGCATCCCGTTCGCCGACCACCTCGGCCTCCTGCTCGAACCTGCCGAGATCTCGGTTCGGCTCGGACCGGTCGCCTACACGCTCGAGGACGCCGCCGACATGGAACCGGGCCACCCCGCATGAACCCCACCTCCTGGCTCACGGTGAACCGTCTCCTCCCCGAACCCATCGGCGAGGTGGCTGCGGCCGACGCCTACGCCGTCCCGGACGTCCCCCGCCACGTCCGGGTCAACATGGTCTCGAGCATCGACGGCGCCGCGACCCTCGACGGGCGGGTCCGGACGCTCACCGGGCCCGCCGACCAACGTCTTTTGCTACTCCTGCGCGCGCTCGCCGACGTGCTCGTCGTGGGTGCCGGCACCGTGCGAGCCGAGGGGTACGGGCCGCTACGCGTCGATCCCGCCCTCGCGCCCCTGCGGCAGGCTGCGGAACAGTCCGCAGCCCCTCGTCTGGTCGTGCCGACGCGGTCGCTCGACCTAGACCTCGGCGGCGCCGCCTTCACCGAGGCG
>DATHVS010000125.1:0-19108 GCA_035461195.1 Nocardioidaceae bacterium | reverse complement strand
GCGGAGTTCTTCTCCTTCGGCACCAACGACCTGACCCAGATGACCTGGGGGTTCTCGCGCGACGACGTGGAGGCGTCGTTCTTCAGCAACTACCTGGAGAAGGGCGTCTTCGGGGTGTCGCCGTTCGAGACCCTCGACCGTGACGGGGTGGGCCAGCTGGTGCGGCTCGCCGTGGAGAGGGGCCGCGCCACCCGCCCGGAGATCCACCTCGGCGTCTGCGGTGAGCACGGCGGAGACCCGGACTCGATCCACTTCTTCGACGAGGTCGGGCTCGACTACGTCTCCTGCTCGCCGTTCCGGGTCCCGGTGGCCCGGCTGGAGGCCGCCCGCTCGAACGTCGCGGACCAGAGCGACTCCGCTTGAGCGGGGTCCCTCGACGGATGTACCTCGGCCGCGGCAGCGGCCGGGGTACATCCGTCCACGGCCGGGTTCTGCCGGTCAGGTCTCAGTGGTGCCCTCGTAGAGACCGACTTGGTTGCCGTCGGGGTCCTCGAAGATCGCCCACCAGCTGGTGTCGCTGATCGGCTGGCGGCCCATGACGACCCTGCCGCCGTTCTCCTCGGCACGCGTCAGTGCCTCGTCGATCGAGTCGACCTCGACGTACGACCGGGGCTGGGTGAACCCCTCCGACCGAGGAGCCAGCCCGCCACCGGAGACCTTGTTCGGCGCCTGCCACATCGGGTACCCCTCGTAGCCGGGCACCTCGGCGATCTGCCACCCGAAGAGGGCCTGGTAGAAGCCCTTGGCGCGCTCGGTGTCGCTGACCGGGATGTCGATGTGCGTGATGTCTCCGTGAGCCATGGGTCCCTCCCGTGACGAATGGTCCGGCCGTGATGCCGGCCACACACCGACCCTGGTCCCGCCCGGGGGACCGCGTCAAGACCGCCCCGGACGGCTTCGACCGACGGGCTGGGCAGACCGTGGTGCAGGTCCGCGATAAGAGCCGCCCGTCGTACCCCGGAAACTGACGTGCGCCGGAGTGCGGTCGCGGGGACAATCGGCTGACGTGGGTCACGTAGACGTCTCAGGTATCAGGTACGAGCTCCCGGACGGCCGGGTGCTCCTCGACGACGTCTCCTTCCGGGTCGGTGAGGGAGCCAAGGTCGCACTCGTCGGTGCGAACGGCGCAGGCAAGACGACTCTGCTGCGGATCATCACCGGCGACCTCGTCCCGCACGAGGGCACGGTCGTGCGCAGCGGCGGGCTCGGCGTCATGCGGCAGATGGTCACCCACGGCAACGAGAGCAGGTCGGTCCACGACCTGCTCCTGTCGGTCTCCCCGCCGCGAGTCCGGGCCGCCGCGGCGGAGGTCGAGGCCTGCGAGCTCGCGATGATGGAGAGCGACGACCAGAAGACGCAGATGAGGTACGCCGCGGCGCTGGCCGAGTGGGCCGACGCCGGCGGCTACGACATCGAGGTCACCTGGGACGTGTGCTGCACCACGGCGCTCGGCATCTCCTACGACAAGGCGAAGTACCGCGAGCTGCGGACCCTGTCGGGCGGTGAGCAGAAGCGGCTGGTGCTGGAGTTCCTCCTGCGAGGGCCCGACGAGGTCCTGCTCCTCGACGAGCCGGACAACTTCCTCGACGTACCGGGCAAGACGTGGCTGGAGCGGCGGATCAACGAGTCGTCGAAGACGATCCTCTACATCAGCCACGACCGGCAGCTGCTGGCGAACACCGCGACGCGGGTCGTCACCGTCGAGCTCGGCGCCGCCGGCAACACGGTGTGGACCCACCCGGGTGGGTTCGTCTCCTACCACCAGGCCCGCAAGGAGCGGTTCGAGCGGTTCGAGGAGCTTCGCCGCCGCTGGGACGAGGAGCACGCCAAGCTCAAGGCGCTCGTGCTGCGGCTGAAGATCAAGGCGGAGTACAACGACGGGATGGCCTCGCAGTACCGCGCGGCCCAGACCCGGCTGCGCAAGTTCGAGGAGGCCGGTCCGCCGCAGGCGATCCCGCGTGAGCAGCAGGTCACCATGCGGCTCAGCGGCGGGCGCACGGGCAAGCGGGCGGTGGTCTGCGAGCAGCTCGAGCTCACCGGCCTCATGAAGCCCTTCGACCTCGAGGTCTGGTACGGCGAGCGGGTGGCCGTACTGGGCTCGAACGGGTCGGGCAAGTCACACTTCCTTCGGCTGCTCGCCGCGGGCGGGAGCGACCCTGACGTCGAGCACCGGCCTGTGGGCGAGGAGCGCATCGAGCCCGTGCCGCACACCGGGCGTGTCCGGCTCGGGGCGCGGGTGCGGCCGGGATGGTTCGTCCAGACCCACGAGCACCCCGAGCTCACGGGTCGTACCCTGCTGGAGATCCTGCACCGGGGCGACGACCACCGGCACGGGATGCCGCGGGAGCAGGCGTCACGGGCGCTCGACCGTTACGAGCTCGCCCACGCCGCCGAGCAGCGGTTCGAGTCGCTCTCGGGCGGACAGCAGGCCCGTTTCCAGATCCTGCTGCTCGAGCTGTCCGGGGCGACCCTGCTGCTCCTGGACGAGCCGACGGACAACCTCGACGTGGAGTCGGCCGAGGCTCTCGAGGACGGTCTCGACGCGTTCGACGGAACGGTGGTCGCGGTGACCCACGACCGGTGGTTCGCCCGTGGCTTCGACCGGTTCCTGGTGTACGGCGCGGACGGGTCGGTCTACGAGTCGCCCGAGCCCGTGTGGGACGAGGGCCGGGTCGAGCGCGTCAGGTGATGCACCGACCCGGCCCGGGTCCTTACTTCGCGGCCACCACCAGGCGCTCGCAGTCGACGCCGATGACGTCGAGCGGGTCGAGCGCGCCGAAGTAGATCACCACATCCTTGCCGGGGCCGCAGCGGATCACGTCCACGGAGCCGTCGGGGCCGAAGACCTTGATCCGGTCGTCCCCGGTGCCCGCCCGAACCAGGTCGGGGCCCGCCTGGACCGCGATGATGTCGCTGCCGGGGCCGCCCACGAGCAGGTCCTTGTCCTTCGGGACGTAGGGTCCGTCCGCCCCCGGTCCGGGCGAGCCGATGTCGGTGTCGGTCAGCGAGTCGTCGCCGGCCCCGCCGAAGACGCGGTCGTTCCCGTAGCCGCCTGCGATGCTGTCGTCGCCGCCGCGGGCACGGATCAGGTCGTCGCCGCGACCGCCGAGGATGAACTCGGGGCCGTCGCCGCCCTCGATGAGGTCCCCTCCGGCGCCGCCGAGAAGGTTCCCGCCTCCCTTGCCGGACACAAGCAGGTCGGAGCCGGGACCGCCGCGCAGGGTGTCCCAGCCGAGCCCGCCGAAGAGGGCGTCGTCGTCGTGACCGCCCCAGAGCTGGTCGCTGCCCGGGCCACCGCGCAGGAGGTCGTCCCCGCCGTAGCCGAACAACAGGTCGTCCCCGCCGAGGCCGACGAGCGTGTCGGCCTGGTCGGTGCCCTTCAGCACGTCCGTCTCGGGCGTACCGGTCAAGGTGACGGCCATGGCCGCCGAGGGGACGAGAAGAGCCGTGACGAACAGCGCGATGGCACTCCTTCTGAGCATGATGAAACCCCCGTTTCGTAGGTGCGCTGCACCCAGCATCCGGGCGGGCCGTGCAGTCCGCCAGAGGCGTACGTCACGACTTCCCTCACTCGACCTCGAAGATCCCGTGGGCGCCCCGCTCGGCGTCGACCATCACGTGGGAGACGAACGGGTACCTCCCCGGCTCGGGGAAGGTGAGCTCGACGAACCCGCCTTGCGCGGCGGCGAGAGCGAGGGTCTGGGCACCGCCACTGCCGTCTCGGAGGAGGTAGTCGCCCTCGAACCACACCGTGTCGAACTGCCCGCCCACGACGTGGAAGGAGCTCGACCGGTTCGGGCCGGCGTCGAGGACCCACACCCGGACCCGTTCACCGACCCGGGCCACGAGGGGATCGGCGTCGTACTGGCCGGCGTAGCCGTTGAAGGCGACCACGTCCGGCTCCTCGGCCTGCAGTTTCTCCACGTCGACCACTCCGCCCTGCTCGCCGAGGTACATCTCGGACTGCACCAGCACGTAGCTGCGGTCGACCGGCTCGAGGTCGGACGGCTCGATCACGACCGCCCCGAACATGCCGTTGGCGATGTGCGCCGACATCGGCATCGTCGAGCAGTGGTACATCCAGATCCCCGCCCGGGTAGCGGTGAACCGGTAGACCAGCGACTCCCCGGGAGCGATCGTGCGCATCGGCCGGTCGGGGGAGAGGGCGCCGGCGTGGAAGTCGACCGAGTGGCCGATCGTGCCGTCGTTGACCAGTGTGATCTCGAAGACGTCGCCCACCTTGCCGTGCAGGACCGCGCCGGGTGCGGAGCCGTCGTAGGTCCACAGTCGCTGGGTCACCCCGGGTGCGACCTCGCGCTCGACCTCGGTGACGGTGAGGGTACGTCGATGGACCCTGCCGGCCGGGACCTGCGGGAGCTCGGCGTCGTGAGCGGTGAACCCCTCACCCGGGGTCGCCATGTGGTCGAGGTCGTCGGCGGCGTCGGCGCCGTCCTGGGGCGCGGCCGCCGCGTCGTGCTGAGGTGCGCCGGGGCCGTGGGCGTGGTCCGTGTGGCCGTCCCCGGCGTCGCTCCCGGAGGCGGCCTCCGTGCCCCCGCCCGTGGGGGCGCCGCTGACCTCGATGGTCAGCACCATTCCCATCTGCTTGTGGCCGACCACCGAGCACCAGCCGTCGACGTCGCGGCCGACGACCCCGACGTCGAGGGTCGCCGACGCGCCGGGGGCGAGGCGCCCGCTCTCGGCGCCGGAGTCGAGAACGAGGTCGTGGACGTCCTCGTCATCGGTGTTGGTCAGCTCGACGACCAGGTGGGTCCCCGCTTCGACCTCGATCCGGGAGGGGAAGAAGCGCATGTCACGGGCCTCGACCTCGACCGTGCGGGTCTCGCCCGTGGCGGCGACGCCGGCCGAGGCGGCTGCGAGGGTCCGCGTGCCGCTGACGGAGGCCGGATCGACTGCCACGCCCACGGCGACGGCGAGGACCAGGGCAGCGAGGCCGGTGGCGGCCAGGCCGGTGACCTGGCCCGGGGGGCGTGCCCCGGCGGGCGCAGCGGACCGGCGGTCCGAGGTCGAGGCAGCTGCCGGAGCCGGGGCCGCCTTGGCTCGTCGAGACGCCCGAACCGCGACCAGGAGGAGGGGCACGAACACCGCCAGGCCGCCCAGGACCAGCACGGTGGCGGCGACCCGCACCGCGCTCGGCACCGGCAGGACGGCGACGAGCAGGCCGCCGTTGACGAGCACGATCCGCAGCGCGCCGCCCCGGTCGAGGACGGTGTTGGCGGCGCGCACCGGGGTCGGCCCGCCGCCGAGCGCCATGGGCACGAGGTAGGAGAGCGCCCCGAGCAGCACCTGCGCTCCGAACCCGGCGGCGAGGAACGGGGTCAGCCAGGAGACACGGTCGTCGACGACGTCCCACGACGGGGCGAGTGCAACCCCGACGGCGAGCATTGCCAGGGTCCCCGCCAGCCAGGTCACACCCGCGAGGACCGACCAGGTCGGGTACGACGAAGGTCGCTTGCTGACCGCGGTCCTGACGAAGGGGACGGCGACGAGCGCCAGTCCGCCCAGGTAGCCCGCGAGGCCCAGTGCGACGGCCGCCCTGGAGCCGAGCACGGCGCCGGAGGTGGCCACCGCGACGGCGCCGGTGAGCACCGGCAACGCCCGGCGGGCCGCCTTCTCGGTGCCCTCGGCCATCCGGGTGCGCAGCATCGTGGGCCACAGGGTCACGAGCGTGCCGACCACGGTCAGGCCCATCCAGCCGAGCAGGTTCACCGTCGCGTGGGCGAGCCTCAACTGCCCATGCCACGGGTCGGCGAGACCCCTGGCCAGGATCGTCCCGAACGTCGCCCCGACGGGCAGGCAGGCGGCCGCGACCACGTAGTAGCGAACCGTCGCACCGAAGCGCGAGGGCAACGCGCGGCGCATCTGCAGCACGAGCGCGACGCCGTGCCACACGACCGCTGCCACCACGGCGACCGCGCCGAGGAGCGTCGCCGGCCACCGGTCGGCGACGACACCGGCGACGACGAGGAGCACACCGCCGTTGAGCAGGAGGAGCCGGCGCGACTGGACCTGGCGGTCGCCCCCCTGCTGAGAGGTGTGCAGCAGTGCGTCTGCGAAGTGCCGACTCCAGACCAGGATCGCGTGGCTCACCGCGCCGAGGAGCAGCAGGTGGATCATCAGCCAGCGGGGCGCGGGGACGAACGGGTGGGCCAGGGCGACCACTACGGTCCCAGCCAGCCAGAACACCACGGGCAGGTCGCGCAGGGGCCAGAAGCCGCGGGTGCCGGCGCCGCTCACGACCGACCTCCCTGACGTCCGCTGCGGGCCAGCGACCAGACGACCACCCCGACGAAGCCGAGGAGGGCGGCGATGTTGAGCGCCCCGCCCACCTGCCAGGCCGTCTGCACGCCCAGCGCGTCGCCCACCCACAGCCGCAGGACCAGCGAGGCGTGGAGCAGTGCCGCCGGGAAGAGCAGCGCGGGGTGGTAGGCCATCGGCCGCCGCAGGACCGCGGGGAGGATCACAGGCGCGTGCGCCATGATCATCGACAGGGTGAAGCCGAGGAAGACCGCGTGCACCACCGCGTCGTACGCCACACCCTCGGTCGCCTGGCCGCCGACCAGCCAGACGGCGCCGGCGACCGCCAGCCAGAAGTACGCCGCGAGCATGCTGGCCGCCATGAACCGGGGCAGACCACGGGCCCGGACGGTCCGTCGCGCGACGTCGTGGACCACCAGCCACCCGACGAGGCCGAGGAGGACAAGTCCGACCGCAGGGGTCCCGGCGCGCGGCCACAACAGGGACGCCACGACCGTCACGGTCAGGGCCGTCGAGCCCGCGACGAGCGCCCGGCCGCCCTGCGGCCCCATCGCGATCCGGGCCAGCTCGAGGCGTTCACCGACGATCGTGAGGACGATGAACCCCACCAGCCAGGGCAGCAGGGCGGGGACCGGCGCTCCGCCGAGCCAGAGGGTCGCTGCCCCGACGGCGAGGACCGCCCCGAGCGCTTGGACGAGCACCGCGTCGTCACGTTGGCGCCGCCACAGGGGGACGTAGACCGCGGTGAGGGCGATGGCCCCGGCGACGAGCACGGCGCGCGCCACGGGCAGCGGGGCGGGGGAGACCAGCAGGATCGCGGCGGCGCCGAGCAGGGCGGGCGCCAGGTAACCCGTCCGGCGGCCCAGGGCCACGGCTCGTTCCAGGGCTATCAGGGTGCCCACGAACCCGAGGACGAGCAGCATGCCGTGCACGTCGGGCAGCCGCTCCGCCGAGACCGGGGCGGGGAGGCCGAGCAGCATGAGGGCCGCGTCCAGCCCGGCCAGCAGCGCGATGCCGCCCGGGAGGAGGAACGGCAGGCGACGCAGGTCCGAGCGGCGCGGTGCCGGGGCCGGTGCTGCGGTGGCCGGGACCTCGAGGGTTGCCGTCACAGCTCGTCCTGCCCGGTGAGCAGCTCGAGGCGGCAGGCACCCGGCTCGGAGAAGGGCTTGAGGTCGGTGCGAGTATCCTCGGCGCCGTACTCCTCGAGCGCACCGCGGACGATCCCGAGATGGACCCCGCACACGACGTCGGGGTACTCCTTCGCGGTCTCGAGCAGGGGGCAGCGGGTCAGCCGGGCCGTGGTCGCAGGCTCGTCGGCCTCGGGGCAGAAGCCCACGTCGTCGAGCAGCGCCACCACCTTGCGGCGTGCTGCGGTCTGACCGTCGCCCGCAGGGGGACCGGCCTTGCGGGCCAGCTCGTGGCCCCAGGCACGCCCGGCGGCGACCGCGTCCGCCCGGGGATCGGCGCTGGTGCGGTGCAGGTGCGCCGCGAGGGTGGCGGCGAGGCCGGCGTACTCCGAACCGGTCGCGTCGAGCCCGGGTTCGGTGGCCTCGTAGAGCCACGCGGGGCGGCCTCGTCCGCTCGGGGCCGACCGGACCCGCTGCACCAGCCCTCGGGCTAGGAGAGCCTCGAGGTGCTCGCGCAGGGTGTTCGCGTGCAGGCCGGTCGAGGCGGTCAGGTCAGCCAGGGTGAGGGGGGCTGGCGACGCCTGGACGGCCTCCAGCACGGCAGCGCGGGATTCGGACAGCGCCCTGCCCTCACGCACGGGCGTCGCGGGTCGCGGGCCGTAGCCGGGGCGGGTCGAGTTGCCCGGATTATTTTCCACGGTGTTTACTGTAATAAATAACCGATGTCGTCGCCACTCCGGCGACCCGAACCAACCGTGGCACTGCCACGAAGGCGGAGGATGAGATGGACAAGGTCGTGATCGCGTCCACGGAGGCGGACGCACGCGCCGCCGAGGCGGTCGAGCAGCACCACGCGCAGATGGCGGGCGCGCTCGCCGCACGGGTGGAGGCGCTGCTGACCGCCGCAGCCGGGCGGGACGAGGACGCGGCGCGCAGCGCGCGGAACGACCTCGTCGGCTGGTGCGAGGACGACCTCGTGCCCCACGCGCTCGCCGAGGAGAAGGCGATGTACCCGGCAGCACAGGCCAAGCCGGAGGGGCGGCTGCTGGTCGACGGGATGCTGGCTGAGCACCAGACCATCACCGGCCTGGTGCAGCTCCTCCGTGCCACCGAGGAGCCGGTGCATGCCGCCGCTGCGGCCAAGGCCCTCCAGGTGGCCTTCGAAAGCCATCTCGCCAAGGAGAACGAGCTGGTCCTGCCGCTGCTGGTCAGCGCCTCGGACGTGTCGGTGGCCGAGCTGCTCGGCGGCATGCACGAGCTCCTCGGTGGTGAGGGCCACGAGGCCGAGGGCGCTCACGGCCACGGCGGTGGGCACCAGTGCAACTGCGGCGAGAAGGACGCCGACGGCTACCCCGAGCTCGACGCCCGCACGGTGCCCCACGCCATCCGCCACGCCACGATCTTCGGCGCCCTCGACGCCGTGCGTCCCGGAAGCGGCATGGTCCTCGTCGCGCCCCATGACCCGCTGCCGCTGCTCGGTCAGATCGAGCAGCGCTCGCCGGGGACGTTCGAGGTCAGCTACCTCGAGCGCGGCCCCGAGGCATGGCGGCTCGCCTTCGTCCGCAGGGCGGCCTGACCTCCGGCGTACCCCTGCCGGGGCTCGGGCCGGCGGAGCTCCGTCGGGCGGCCGGACCGGCCCAGCGGATGATCAGTTACCAAGGTATGCAGGAGAACTAACACTCCCCACGGTGAATTCACCGTGGGGAGTGATCATTTGCCTGCATACCTTGGTAATTCGTAGCCGGGCGCCTACTTCCAGCGCTCGCTCGCGGGGACGAAGTCCAGGGAGCGTGCGCCGGTGTAGATCTGCTTGGGCCGGGCGATCTTCTGCTCAGGGTCCTGGACCAGCTCGAGCCACTGGGCCAGCCAGCCCGAGGTGCGCGGGATCGCGAAGAGGACCGTGAACATCTCCGGCGGGAACTGCAGCGCCTCGTAGATCAGGCCGCTGTAGAAGTCGACGTTGGGGTAGAGCTTGCGCTTGATGAAGTACTCGTCCTCGAGCGCGATCTTCTCCAGCTCCAGGGCGATCTGGAGGAGGGGGTTGACCCCGGTGACCTCGAAGACGTCGTCGGCGGCCTTCTTGATGATCTTCGCCCGCGGGTCGTAGTTCTTGTAGACCCGGTGGCCGAAGCCCATCAGGCGCTCCTTGCCGTTCTTCACCCCGTCGATGAAGTCGGGCACCTTGTCCACCGAGCCGATGCGGCGCAGCATGCGGAGCACGGCCTCGTTGGCCCCGCCGTGGAGGGGGCCGTAGAGCGCGGAGATGCCGGCCGCGATGGAGGAGTAGGGGTCGACCTGGGTGGAGCCGACGGCACGCACCGCGTTGGCGGAGGCGTTCTGCTCGTGGTCGGCGTGGAGGATGAACAGCACCTCGAGGGCCCGTACGAGGCGCTCGTCGGCCTGAAACTTCGCCTCGCTCATCTTGAACAGCATCGCGAGGAAGTTCGCGGCGTAGCCGAGGTCGTTGTCGGGGTAGATGTAGGGCTTGCCCTGCGCGTGGCGGAATGCCCAGGCGCCGAGGGTCGGCATCTTCGCGATCAGCCGCACGATCTGCATGTGGCGGTTGTCGCCGTCGGTGATGTTGCGCGACTCGGGGTAGAAGGTCGACAGCGCGCCGACCGAGGCGAGCAGCATGCCCATGGGGTGGGCGTCGTAGCGGAAGCCCTCCATGAAGCGACGGACGTTCTCGTGCACGAAGGTGTGGTAGGTGATCTCGTGCACCCAGGAGTCGTACTGGTCCTTGGTGGGCAGCTCGCCGTGGATGAGGAGGTAGGCGACCTCGAGGTAGGTCGACTTCTCCGCGAGCTGCTCGATGGAGTAGCCCCGGTACTCCAGGATCCCCTTGTCGCCGTCGATGAAGGTGACCGCGCTGCGGCACGAGGCGGTGTTCACGAAGCCCGGGTCGTAGACCGCGAGGCCCGGGGTGTCCTCGTCGACACGGATCTTGCCCATGTCCGCAGCCTTGATTGCGCCGTCAAGGATCGGGACCTCGTACTCCTGACCGGTCCGGTTGTCCCGGACGGTGAGGGTCTCGCCGGTGGTGCCGCCGGGGGCGGAGTTGGAATCGGTGGCCGTACTGTCGGTCACGTCGGCTCCTCGCTGAGTCGGGACCGTCCTGGGCCCGTACGCGCGTTCGCCATGGTGTGGGGCGAAGTGCGCCTCGGGGGACGTCGTACTGTTAGGTCACGGGTAGTCCTGTCTAACTTATGCCCGAACCGTCCTCTCAGGGAAACCGGGGCCGTTTTGACCGTGGGGACGCGCCGCCGGTAGTCTTGGCGGTCGCGGCATGCTCAGGCACGGACTCCAGCAGTCCGCCGATGGGCCGCCCCGGCTCGTGACTCACGAGCCGAACACACAACCGATTTCGATCAGAAGGCAAACAACCGTGCGTACGTACAGCCCGAAGCCCGCTGACATCCAGCGCGAGTGGCACGTCATCGACGCCACCGACGTGGTGCTCGGACGCCTCGCCGTCCAGACCGCGACGCTGCTTCGCGGCAAGCACAAGCCCACGTTTGCCCCCCACGTCGACAATGGCGACTTCGTCATCATCGTCAACGCCGGGAAGGTCGCCCTCTCCGGCAACAAGTCCACCTCCAAGATGGCCTACCGGCACTCGGGCTACCCGGGCGGTCTTTCGTCGACCCCGATCGGCGAGCTCCTCGAGAAGGACCCGCGCCGGGCCATCGAGAAGGCTGTGTGGGGCATGCTCCCGAAGAACCGCCTCGGCCGTCAGATGCTGAAGAAGCTCAAGGTGTACGCCGGCCCGGAGCACCCGCACCAGGCACAGAAGGCCCAGCCCTTCGAGATCACGCAGATCTCCCAGTAACCCAACCCGCCGAGAACAGCAGTCGTTAAGTGAGGATCATCCGTGGCTGAGACCACCACCGAGGGCGTCGAGGACACCTACGAGGTCAACGAGCAGGGCGTCGCCTACAGCTCAGAGAGCGCCCCGTCGTCCGAGGCCGCTGCTCGCCCTGCCACCATCGCTCCCGCGTCGGCCACAGGTCGCCGCAAGGAGGCCGTGGCCCGCGTGCGCCTCGTCCCCGGCACCGGCCAGTGGACCGTGAACGGCCGCACCCTCGAGAGCTACTTCCCGAACAAGCTGCACCAGCAGGTCGTCAACGAGCCCTTCGTGACCACCGACCTGGTCGGCCGCTTCGACGTGATCGCTCGCATCCACGGCGGCGGCATCACCGGCCAGGCCGGCGCCCTGCGCCTCGGTGTGGCTCGGGCGCTCAACGCCGTCGACGTCGACGCCAACCGTCCTGTGCTCAAGAAGGCCGGGCTGCTCACGCGTGACGCCCGCGTCATCGAGCGCAAGAAGGCCGGCCTCAAGAAGGCCCGCAAGGCGCCCCAGTTCAGCAAGCGTTGATCCGCCACCTTCTCCAGTGGCTGCACGTCTCTTCGGCACCGACGGTGTCCGCGGGCTCGCGAACGAAACTCTGACCGCCGAGCTCGTGGTGGACCTCTCGGTCGCCGCAGCGCACGTCCTCGGCGAGGCCGGTGTCTTCTCAGGACACCGGCCCGTCGCCGTCGTGGGTCGTGACACTCGTGTGTCCGGCCAGTTCCTCGAGGCGGCCGTCGTCGCCGGGCTCGCCTCCGCGGGCGTCGACGTGCTCCTCCTCGGTGTGCTCCCGACGCCGGGCGTCGCCTATCTGACCGACGCCCTCGGGGCCGATCTCGGTGTCGTGCTCTCGGCGAGCCACAACCCCATGCCCGACAACGGCATCAAGTTCCTCGCCCGCGGCGGGGTGAAGCTCGACGACGGCATCGAGCACGCCATCGAGCAGCGTCTGCGTGAGCCCTGGGACCGCCCCACGGGCGCGAAGGTGGGCCGGGTCTCGACCTACGAGGAGGCGGTCGAGAAGTACGCCGCGCACCTCGTCTCGACCCTCCCTCGGCGGCTCGACGGCATCCGGGTCGTGCTCGACTGCGCGCACGGCGCCGCCTTCGAGGCCGGCCCCCAGGCACTTCGCGATGCCGGGGCGGACGTGGTCGCGATCTGTGCCGAGCCCGACGGCCTCAACATCAACGACGGTTGCGGCTCGACCCATCTCGACGTCCTCCGGAAGGCCGTGATCGAGCACGGCGCCGACGTCGGTTTTGCGCTCGACGGCGACGCGGACCGCTGCCTGGCCGTGGATCACGGCGGCAACGTCGTCGACGGCGACCAGATCCTCGCGATTCTGGCCCTGTCGATGCGTGACGCGGGGCAGCTCCACGCCGACACTGTCGTGGCCACCGTGATGAGCAACCTCGGTTTCGTCCAGGCGATGCGTCGCGAGGGGGTGGGGGTACGCCAGACCAAGGTCGGCGACCGTTACGTCCTCGAGGCGATGAAGTCCGGCGGCTACTCCCTCGGTGGGGAGCAGTCGGGCCACGTGATTATGAGTGCCCACGCGACGACCGGCGACGGCATCCTCACCGCCCTGCAGGTGCTCGGCAGGATGGCGGAGAAGGACGCACCGCTGGCCGACCTCGCCGGGGTGATGAACCGGCTGCCCCAGGTGCTGGTCAACGTTCCCGGCGTGGACAAGGCCCGGGCCGACGACGACGCTCTCCTCGCCGCGGCGGTGGCGGAGGCAGAGGCCGAGCTCGGTGAGTCCGGTCGGGTGCTGCTGCGTCCGTCCGGGACCGAGCCGTTGGTGCGGGTGATGGTCGAGGCGGCCACGGCCGACCAGGCCCAGGACGTCGCGGATCGCCTCGCCGACGTGGTGCGTCGCCAGCTCGCGCTCTGACCCAAAGCAGGTGCGGCGCGGCCGTCGTACCCCTAGCCTCGCCTTCCGTGCACATCCGTGAGATCGACGCCGCCGACGAGGCGCTGACCCACCGCTTCTGGGAGATCGGGAAGACTGCCGACGAGCAGGGCCGTTCGTGGAGCGCGTACTGGTCGTGGCCCGCCGCACGCGAGGCGTTCACCGCCACCGACGCCCCGCTGGCGAAGGTGCTGCTGGCGACGTACGAGGCTGACGAGATGGTCGGTGCCGCGGAGATCTCCCTGCCCCGGCTCGACAACACGCATCTCGCGGCGTTGGAGGTGTACGTCGACCCGCGTTGCCGGCGACGTGGGGTGGGGACGACTCTTTCGGCGGCAGCGCTCGACCGTGTCCGGCAGGAGGGCCGCCGCCTGGTCACGGCGGAGGTGGCCACCCCGCTGAACGGTCCGGAGTCGCCGGGACTGAGGCTGGCTCGGCGACTGGGTTTCGAGACCGAGGTCGTCGACGACATGAAGGTGGCCGACCTCGACGCGACCGAGCCTCTGTGGCAGGCGGTCCTGGATGGGACGGAGGCGGCCGCCGAGGGATACACCCTGCGCAGCTGGTGGGGCCGGTGCCCCGACGACCTGGTGGCGGGTTTCTGCAGCGTGGTCGAGACGTTCTTCGTCGGGGCGCCCAGCGGAGACCTCGACGTCGAGCCGGAGCGTTGGGACGAGCCGCGGCTACGCGAGAAGGAGGAGCGCTTCGCCCGGGCAGGGCGGCACGAGACCACCACGGTGGCGGTGTCACCGGACGGCGAGGTGGTGGGGATGACCGAGGCGATGCTCAGCGAGCACGCACCGGACCGGGCCTTCCAGGGCTCGACGATCGTCGCCCCCGCCCATCGAGGTCGTCGCCTCGGTCTTCGGCTCAAGGCCACCAACCACCTGCGGCTGCGCGAGAGGTTCCCGGAGTGCCGCACGATCCTGACCGGCAACGCCGACGTCAACGTGGCCATGAACGCGGTCAACGACCGGCTCGGGTTCCGGCCGGTCGAGCAGATCCACGAGATGCAGATGAGGCTGTGAGTCCGGCTCAGGACGCGTCGGGCCCGGCCAGGGCCCTGCGGAAGCACGGCAGCACCGCCACGGCCCGGAAGCCGAGCCGGTCGTTGATGTCGACCATGTGCCGGTTGACCTCCGCGTTGGAGGTGACCACCTCGGTGCGGTCGGGGAACCGTTCCTGCAGCACGCGGAGGTTCGCCACCTTCACGGCCGTGCCGAGCCGGTGGCCCCGATGGTCGCGGTGAACGAGCGTGCCCCACTGCTGCACACGGGCGGCCGGGTCGGCCTTCACGACGAGATCGGTGTAGGCGACCACCTCGTGGTCCCCCCGGACCGCGACCGTGGACACGCGCGTGGTGCCGGCGACGGCGAACCGCTGCTCCGAGGCACGGAGCTCCTGCGGGGTCAAGGACTCCTCCTCGAACTCGACGTCTCCGGTCGGCGCGTCCACGGCAAGCTGGTTGTGGACCTGGCAGTACGTCGGCAGGTACTCGTCGGGGACCGCGCCGACGAAGGTCTCGAGGCGGTAGGCGCCGTGGTGCGGGGCGGCCTCGGCCGCGAGAGCGTCGAGCACCTCGGCCGGCACCGGGAGCCGGAGCATCCGCACGATCTCGGCCATGTCGTGGACGAAGCCGTTGCGCTCCGCGAACCGACGGTAGGGGTGCTCGTCGCGGGCCTCGAAGGGATAGGAGGACTCGGCGAGCAGCACGCTGCGGCCGTCCGCCCGGACCACCTCGGCGAGGTGTCCGACCAGCAGGGTCCCGACACCTCGCCGACGGTGCTCGGGCGGCACCATCGCGTGCATCCACGCCTTGTCCGTGTTGTCCTCCAGCGGGGAGTCGACCAGCGCGGCCCCGACGATCTCCGCCCCGTCGAAGGCGGCGAACAGCTCGGAGCGCTCGGTCCCCGACGGGTGCTCGAAGCGCGCGCGCAGCTCGGCCAGCGACCAGATCGACTCCCAGGGTCGCTCGTGGAGCTCCGCCCTGCGGCACGTGTCGTGGAACCGGGTGAGGAGCTCCTCGTCGAACGGGTCGATCCGGCGTACGTCCATGGCTCGACGGTAGGGGTGGCACTCAGGCGCCGCACCCGGTTTTCGCGGAGGCTCAGACCTTGCGGAGCCGGACGTAGCGGACCGAGTGGTCGGCGTCCTTGCGAAGCACCAGGGTGGCGCGACTGCGGGTGGGCTGGACGTTCTCCTCGAGGTTGGGGCCGTTGATGGTGTCCCAGATCCGCCGGGACTCGTCGACCGCCTCGTCCTCGGACAGGTCGCCGTACCTCGCGAAGTAGGAGGCGGGGTTGCGGAAGGCGGTCTCGCGAAGCCGCAGGAATCGATCGGTGTACCAGCGGCGGATGTCGGCGGTGCGCGCGTCGACGTACACCGAGAAGTCGAAGAAGTCGCTGACCGCCAGACCGGTCCGGCCGTCCTCGCGCACCCGCGCGGGCTGGAGCACGTTCAGGCCCTCGATGATTACGATGTCGGGGCTCTTGATGACGACCTTCTCGTCCGGCACGACGTCGTAGGTCAGGTGGGAGTACGTCGGAGCCTCCACCTCGTCCTTGCCGGACTTGATGTCCATCACGAACCGCAGCAGCGCCTTGCGGTCGTAGGATTCCGGGAAGCCCTTGCGGGCGAGGATGCCGCGCCGCTCGAGCTCGGTGTTGGGGTAGAGGAACCCGTCGGTGGTGACGAGCTCGACCGAGGGGTGCTCGGGCCAGTGCGCAAGCATCTGCTGGAGGACGCGGGCGGTGGTGGACTTGCCGACGGCGACCGACCCGGCCAGCCCGATGACGAAGGGCGTGCGTGGCGGGTGCGGCCTGGCGAGGAACTCCTCCTGAGCCCGGTGGAGGTCACCGGCGGACTTGACGTAGAGGCTCAGCAGACGGGACAGCGGGAGGTAGACCTGCACCACCTCGTCGAGGTCGAGCTCGTCGCCGAGACCGCGGACCCGCGTGATCTCCTCGTCGGTCAACGGCTGCTCCGTGGCCGCCCCGAGTGCCGCCCAGGCGGCCCGGTCGAGCTCGACGAACGGCGAGGTCTCCCGGTCGGCGCCGTTGCCCTGCCCGGCGTCGAGGCCGTTGACGTGCGCATGAGCCATGAGGGTCATTGTTGCCCACCCTGCCCCGGGCAGCGCCGGGTGGCCTCGCCGGTAGGCTGGCGCCCATGTGTGGAATCGTTGGGTACGTCGGGCCGAGGCAGGCGCAGGGCATCGTCATCGACGGCCTGCGGCGCCTGGAGTACAGGGGATACGACTCCGCCGGGATCGCGCTCGTGCACGACGCGCAGATCGCCTCCGACAAGCGCGCCGGCAAGCTGGCGAACCTCGAGAAGGCGATCAGCGACACCCCGCTCCCGGAGGCGTCGACCGGCATCGGGCACACCCGTTGGGCCACCCACGGCGCGCCCAACGACCGCAACGCGCACCCTCACCTCGGCGGCGAGCGGCGTGTCGCCCTCGTGCACAACGGGATCATCGAGAACTTCGCCGCCCTGCGCGCCGAGCTCGAGGCGGCCGGCCACGACCTGCTGTCCGAGACCGACACCGAGGTGGCCGCCCACCTCCTGGAGCTCGAGGTCGACGGCGGAGCCACGCTGACCGAGGCGATGCAGCAGGTCGCCTGCCGCCTCCACGGCGCGTTCACGCTGGTGGCCGTCGACGCGCAGGACCCCGACCGCGTGGTCGCCGCGCGCCGCAACTCCCCGCTCGTCGTGGGCATCGGTCAGGGTGAGAACTTCGTCGCCTCCGACGTGGCGGCCTTCATCGAGCACACCCGCGAGGCGCTCGAGCTAGGCCAGGACCAGGTGGTCACCATCACGCCCGAGGGGGCCGAGGTCACCGACTTCTCCGGCAACCCCGCCGATGCCAGGCCCTATCACGTCGACTGGGACCTCTCGGCCGCGGAGAAGGGCGGCTACGACTGGTTCATGCGCAAGGAGATCTTCGAGCAGCCGCGCGCGGTCGCCGACACCCTCCTCGGCCGCCACGACGAGCAGGGCGCCCTCCAGCTCGACGAGATCCGGATCAGCGAGGAGGACCTGCGCGACGTCGACAAGGTCATCGTCATCGCCACCGGCACGTCCTTCTACGCAGGCCTCGTCGCCAAGTACGCCATCGAGCACTGGACGCGCATCGCCTGCGAGGTCGAGCTGGCCTCGGAGTTCCGCTACCGCGACCCGATCCTCACCCGCGACACCCTGGTGGTGGCGATCAGCCAGTCCGGGGAGACCGCCGACACCCTCATGGCGATCCGCCACGCCCGTGAGCAGCGAGCCAAGGTGCTCGCCATCTGCAACACCAACGGGTCGACGATCCCGCGCGAGTCCGACGCGGTGATCTACACGCACGCGGGCCCCGAGATCGGGGTGGCCTCGACCAAGGGCTACACCACCCAGCTGGTGGCCTGCTACCTGCTCGGTCTCTACCTAGCCCAGGTGCGCGGCACCCGCTACGGCGACGAGATCGCCCAGGTGGTCAACGAGATCTCGCTGATGCCGGACAAGATCCAGCAGGTCCTCGACCGGGCCGAGGAGGTCTACGAGCTGGCCCGCGAGCTGGTCGACTCGCGGTCGGTGCTCTTCCTGGGCCGCCACGCCGGCTACCCCGTCGCCCTCGAGGGGGCGCTGAAGCTCAAGGAGCTGGCCTACATCCACGCCGAGGGCTTCGCCGCGGGCGAGCTCAAGCACGGCCCGATCGCGCTCGTCGAGGAGGGGCTCCCGGTCTTCTGCGTCGTCCCGCCGTGGGCGCGCGACCAGCTGCACGACAAGATGGTCAGCGGCATCCAGGAGATCCGGGCACGTGGGGCGCGCACCATCGTCCTCGCGGAGGAGGGTGACGACCTGGTCAGGCCCTACGCCGACGTCCTCCTGCGGCTTCCCAAGGTGCCGACCCTGCTGCAGCCTCTCGTCGCCGTCGTCCCGCTCCAGCTCTTCGCCTGCGAGCTCGCCACCCACAAGGGCTTCGACGTCGACCAGCCGCGCAACCTCGCCAAGTCCGTGACGGTGGAGTAGCTGCGATGATCGTGGGGGTCGGCATCGACGTCGTGGACGTGGGACGGTTCGAGGAGGCTCTCGACCGGACCCCCACGCTGCGGGAGCGGCTGTTCACCGAGACGGAGCGGGAGCGGCCCATCGCCTCTCTCGCGGCCCGGTTCGCGGCGAAGGAGGCGCTTGCCAAGGCGCTCGGCGCACCGACCGGGATGGCCTGGCACGATGCGGAGGTGGTCAGCGAGGCCACCGGTAATCCCGAGCTCGAGATCCGGGGGAGCGTGCTGGCGCGGGCCAACGACCTCGGGGCGAGAAAGGTCCACGTCTCGCTCTCCCACGACGCCGGCATCGCCTCGGCCGTGGTGATCCTCGAGTCCTGAGGTCCTACGCCCGGGTCGCCGCGACGGCCGTCAGCGGCTCGCCCGGCGCGATGCGTCGGGGCTTGCCGGGGGTGAGGCCCGCGGCGCGCAGCTGCTGGAGGAGCACGTCGAGGTCGGGTAGTCCCATCTCACCCTCCTGGGCCCGCAGCAGCAGGTCGAAGTGGCGGCTGAACGTCGCACGGGTGAGGGCGTTCGTCACGACGACGAGCGACCCGTCGACGGTGAGCCGTTCGGCGATCGAGCGCAGGAGGGGGATGCGCTCGGCGACCGGGAAGTAGTAGACGACGTTCGCGAGGAGCACCAGGTCGAAGGAGCCGAGCTCGGGCCCGAGGACCTCGCGCACGTCCCCCTCGAGGACCCGCACCCGCTCCGACAGCCCGCTGTGCTCGAACGTGCCCCGGGCCAGCGCGGCCGCGGCCGCGTCGGGCTCGACGCCCACCCCGTCGGCCTCGGGGAGCGCCCTGAGGACGTGGGCGAGGTGGTTCCCGGACCCGCAGCCGATGTCGAGGATGCGGCTCGGACGGTCCCGTTTCAGCCGGGCGTCGAGGACGTCGAGGACGAACGGGTCCATCACCTGCGA
>DATHVS010000124.1:0-15314 GCA_035461195.1 Nocardioidaceae bacterium | reverse complement strand
CGTTCTCTCCGAGCAGCTGGCCCGGGAGAGCGCCGCCCTGAGCCTGGCGCTGACCGTGACCAGCTGGGTGTTGTGGGGCGTCTTCGTCGCGGAGTTCGTCGCCCGGGTCGTGGTGGCGCCCGACAAGCGCCGCTTCTGGCGGCGCAACTGGTGGC
This sequence comes from Nocardioidaceae bacterium, assembly GCA_035461195.1. Lineage (GTDB taxonomy): Bacteria > Actinomycetota > Actinomycetes > Propionibacteriales > Nocardioidaceae > Nocardioides_C. The sequence goes on along the minus strand of DATHVS010000124.1, from coordinate 15,159 downwards.
AGGTGGGCTTCCTGGTCCTGCCCTTCCTGCGCTTCCTGAGGCTGGTGCGGGCGGTCCGGTTCCTGCGCACCGGCCGGGTGCTGTCCTCGGCGGTGCGCTCCTCCCGTTCGGCACGCGGTGTCCTCGGGAGCCGGCTGGGCTGGCTGGCGGCGGTCTCCGCGATCACGATCCTCGGCAGCAGCCAGCTCCTGTACGAGCTCAGCGGCTACGAGCGGTACGCCGACGCGCTCCACGCCGCGGCGATCACGACGATCACCGGCAACCCCCTGGGGCGGCCCGACGGGTTCTCCCGGATCCTCGAGGTCGTGCTGGCGACGTACTCCGTCATCGTCTTCGCGACCCTCGCCGGAAGCCTGGGGGCCTACTTCCTGGAGACGCGCTCCGAGCGGGGAGCCGGCCGGGGCGTCGACGCCCCGTCGGGCGACCAGGACCCCCGAGGCGCCGTCACCGGTCCCGCCGCACGTTAGCCCCGGGGCTCGGTTCGGTCCGGTCATGAGAAGACGCCGCGCCTGACGTCCTCGACAGTGCCGGGAGGTCGGTTCCGATGATGTTGTTCAGCGCGATGCACCGCCTCGGGGTCACACCCTGGGAGCGCTACGGGACGGTCGCCGCCGCGAGCATCGGTGCCCTCCTGGACCGGGAGGAGGTCGAGCGTTCGCGTCCGCTTCCGGGTGCCACCTTCGTGGGGGCGACGTGACGGACCTCCAGGCGGCCGACCTGGGCACGTTCGATTCCAGACGACCCGTCTACGGTCCCTGGCCGGAGGCGTGACCCAGGCGGAGGTCGAGGCCGCCTTCCCCGAGTGGGAGATGCTCTCGGTCGAGCCCGCCGAGACCGAGGGGTTGGGGTGGCCGTTGACGAGGATGGCGCCGCTGTGGTTCCGGCTCGGCCGCCTGACCTGAAGGGCGTGGTGAATCAGCTCCTGAAGCCGTGTCGCTGTTGCTCTTAATGCATGCTCAATGACGCGTCCCACTGCGTGCCGCTCGACACAGGAATCAGCCCCGGAGTGCCATTGTGCCCAGGTGCGTGTCAGAGGTAGAGCTGGTCGGGTAGGCGGGAGTTTTCGATCGCAACCCACAAAGCAATCACGCGGGCAACCGGTACGTGAGGAGATCACGATGGATGCTGCAACAGGGATCCACGAGGGGAACGAGCGATTCGTGCAGGCCGTGCGCGCGGGCGACAGCGCGACGATGCCCTCCCTCTACACGCGTGACGCCAAGATCCTGCCGCCGAACGGGGACGCGGTCGTTGGCGCAGATGCGATTGCACAATTTTGGCGGGCGTTCTCCGAACTCGGCATCGCCGAGGCTCGACCGGTGACGGTGGAGGTGATCCCGATGGGTGACTACGCACTGGAGGTGGGCGAGACCTCCGTGTTCGGAAAGGACGGCGCTCTCGTGGACCGGGGGAAGATCATGGTGCTGTGGAAGAACGAGGAAGGTGTCTGGAAGATGCACCGCGACACCTGGAACAGCAGCGTCCCGTTGTCGGAGGCATAGAACGCAGCTCCGTGTGCCTAGCGTGCGCCCTACCCCTCGACAATCGCTCGTGGAGGACCCGACCCTGCCCGGTGACGGACCGTCGGAACTACACCGACCGGTTGGGGGCGGCGTTCGTCGAGCTGGTCGAGCACCTGCCCACCGACGGACACGCCGGGGTGGGCGCCACGGTGATGGTGCACCCGCCTACGAGCACCTGCTCGGCGGGGACTCCGAGGTGCTGGACCAGGGCCGCAAGAGACGACTGCACACCCCGGCCCAGCGCCGGGCGCTGTCGGTGCGCTACGAATCCTGTGCTGCCGAGGGGTGCGACCGTCCGTTCGCGTGGTGCGAGATCCACCATCCGCATGCCTGGGGCATAGGCGGCCACACGAGCCTGGAGAACGCGATTCCGTTGTGCGGGCATCATCACCGCCGAGCTCACGACGAGCGCTACACCATGCGCATCCTGCCCGCCGGCGAGGCCCGCTACCGCTGGCGAGGCAGGTATCCCTTCGAGCGGCCTGATGTGGGTCAGGACCAGTAGACGACGACCTTGTCGCCGATGCTCACCGAGCCGTAGAGGGCAGCGATGGTGTTGTAGTCGCGGACGTTGACGCAGCCATGGGACGCGCCGTTGTAGCCGTTGGCGGCGAAGTCGGGCGAGTAGTGCACCGCCTGGCCGCCGCTGAAGAACATCGCGAACGGCATCGGGGTGTCGTAGAGCGACGACACGTGGTCACGCGACTTCCAGGTCACCGCGAACTGTCCTTCGCGCGTCGGCATCTCCGAGGAGCCGAACCGCACGTCGACGGTGACGAGCACCTTGCCGTCCACGACCCAGCGCAGGCTGTTGCTCGACTTGTCGATACACAGCACCCTGCCGGTCGTGCACCGCGGGTCGAGCGCAGCGCCGTCCGCCGGGTCGGGAGGCCGGTTGGCGAGCTCGTCGGGGGTGGGCTCGCGGGTCATGCCCTCGAGCAGGTCGAGCGTGCGGCGGTCGACGTCGCCGGTGACGGGGATCATGCGCTTGCCCTGGAACCCCTTCACGGCAACGGTCGTCTGCGCGTCGTAGCTGTCGTGGACGTCTCCGTAGAACCACGCGATCTGGCGTAGCCGCGCCTGGAGCTCGCGGACCGCCGGCCCGGAGTCGCCGGCGGCGAACAGCGCAGGACCGTGACGGTTGAACATCTCGTCGCCGGTGGGCTTGCGGGTCATGCGGACCAGCCGCTTCCAGGTGCGCCTGTCGACCTCGCCGGTGATCTCGAAGCCGCGCTTGCGCTGGAAGCCGCGGACCGCCTTGGCGGTGGCCCGGTCGAACGTGCCGGTCATCGGCGGGGAGTACCACGCGAGCTGGAACAGGCGGTGCTGGAGGGACCTGACCTTCACGCCACGGTCCCCGCGCTCGAGGAGGGCCGCCGGCTCGGGCGGCACCGGGTTGCGCTCACGAGGAGTGGCCATGAGCGGCGTGCCTGCGGCGGCGGACGGGGCCGCTGCCTGCACGGTGTCGGACGGTCCGTCCTCGCCGATCGTGAGTACGCCGAAGCCGGCGCCGGTGCCCGCGGCCACCACCGCGACTGCGGCGATGGCGACGGCGATGGTGCGTGTTGCCCGTTGCATGTCGTCCTCTCCCGTGATCCGCCCCGTGGCTGCGGCCTCCTGTTGTAGGACGCCGCCGGTGCTCGGAAGGTTGCCTCGCCTGCCATGGGGCGGAGAACCGACCGCAGCAGGTTACCTGCCGTGGGTGTGCGCACAAGGCAGGCGCGTCCGAGGCGCGGCGCGGGACCCTGCGAGCAAGCGACGTGACCCCTAGACTCGCCACGTGGCGGACTACTACGCGGCGTACCTGCCGTTGCTGACGATGCTCGTCGTCGGTGCGGTGCTCGTCGTGGCCATGTTCGCCGGCAACCGCCTCCTGAGGCCGACGCACAGCACGCCGCAGAAGATGCTCAGCTACGAGTGCGGCGTCGACCCCGTCGGCGAGGGCTGGGCCCAGCACCACATCCGTTACTACGTCTTCGCCTACCTCTACGTCATCTTCGCCGTGGACGCGATCTTCCTCTTCCCGTGGGCGACCGTCTTCGGTGGCCTCGGCTGGATCTCGGTCGGGGAGATGGGGGTCTTCATCGGCTTCATCGCCGTCGGCCTGGTCTACGCCTGGCGCAAGGGGGTGCTGACGTGGACCTGACGCAGCGGCACACCACCGACCTCGGCATGCCCGCGGTCGGCGGCCTCCAGAAGATCGCGCCCAAGCCCGCGCGCTACCTCCTCAACTGGGGCCGGAAGTACTCCCTCTGGGTCTTCAACTTCGGCCTCGCCTGCTGCGCGATCGAGTTCATCGCGACGTCCATGGCTCGCCACGACTTCATCCGCCTCGGCGTGATCCCCTTCGCCCCAGGCCCCCGCCAGGCCGACCTGATGGTGGTCTCGGGGACGGTCACCGACAAGATGGCGCCGGCGATCAAGCGGCTCTACGAGCAGATGCCCGAGCCGAAGTACGTCATCTCCTTCGGCTCCTGCGCGAACTCCGGCGGCCCCTACTGGGACTCCTACTGCGTCACCAAGGGCGTCGACCAGATCATCCCCGTGGACGTCTACGTCCCGGGCTGCCCGCCGCGACCCGAGGCCCTGCTCCAGGGCATCCTCAAGCTCCAGGAGAAGATCGACGGCGAGTCCCTGTCGGAGCGCTACCGGTCCACCGACGCCGCCTCGGTGACCCGCGGCCTCGTGCTGCCGCCGGCGGACAGGCAGGCCCCGTGACCCGCCACGCGACGTACTGGCCCGGGCGGGTCCGGGCCGCCTACGCCGAGTCGTTCGGCGAGGAGGCGGTCGTCGACGAGGGGTTCGGCCCGGTCTCCGTCGACGTCCCCGCGGCACGGTGGCCCGAGGCCGTCGAGCTCGCCCGCGACGCACTCGACTGCACGTTCTTCGACTGGCTCTCCGCCGTCGACGAGCTCGGCGAGGGCTTCCGGGTCGTGTGCCATCTCGCCGACCACCACCCCCGCGGCGTGGAGCACCTCGTCCTCCGTGCCCTCGTACCGCGCGACAGGCCCGTCCTCGCCACGGTGACGCACCTCTTCGCCGGCGCGGGCTGGCACGAGCGGGAGACCCACGAGATGTTCGGCGTCGAGTTCGCCGCCCCCGACGGCGAGCGGCTCGAGCTCGTCAAGCTGCTCCTCCCCGAGGAGTTCGAGGGCCATCCCCTGCGCAAGGACTTCGTGCTCGCCTCTCGCGTGGCGAAGCCGTTCCCCGGGGCCAAGGAGCCGGGGGAGTCCGACCACCAGGCCGCCGCCCCCTCCCGTCGACGCACCCGTCCCCCCGGCGTACCCGAGCCCGAGCAGTGGGGGCCCCGCGAGCCCGGCTCCGACAAGCCCGACACCCTCGCGGCCGCTGCGCCCGGCGCGGCGTCGACCCGGCCCCCTCGGCGTACCGCCCGTGCCACGCCGCCGCGCACCGCCCGACCGCAGCCGGAGGAGGGCGGCGATGCCTGAGCTGCTCGAGGTCCTGCTCCGCGTGCTGGTCGTGCTCGCTGCGTTCCTCGTCGCGCCCCTCCTCGTCGGGCAGATGGAGCACAAGGTGATGGCCCACATGCAGGCCCGGGTCGGACCGATGTACGCAGGCTCCTTCCACGGCTGGGCCCAGCTCGTCGCCGACGGCGTGAAGTTCGTGCAGAAGGAGGCCGTCGTCCCGGACGCGGCCGACCGGCGCATCTTCCAGCTCGCCCCGGCCGTGGCGATGATCCCCTACCTCGTCGTCCTGCTCGCCATCCCGCTCGGCCCGGGCCTGGTCGGCCAGGATCTCGACGTCGGGCTGTTCTTCGTCCTCGCGGTGATGGGGGCCGGCGTCCTCGGCACGCTCATGGGGGCCTGGGCCAGCGCGAACAAGTTCAGCCTCCTCGGCGGCATCCGGGTCGCGGCCCAGCTGGTGGCCTACGAGCTGCCGTTCGTGCTCGCCGCCGCCTCGGTGGCGATGGCCGCGGGCACCCTCTCCCTCGTCGGGATCGTCGAGGCGTGGAGCCCCTGGTGGCTGCTCTGGCAGGCGCCGGCGATGGTCGTGTTCTTCGTCGCCGGGCTCGCCGAGCTCCAGAGGCCGCCCTTCGACATGCCGATCGCCGACGCCGAGCTGGTGCTGGGCCCCTACACCGAGTACGGCGGGCTGCGGTTCGCGGTGTTCCTCCTCGCGGAGTACGCCGGGATCGTGATCCTCTCCGCGCTGACCGCAGTGCTGTTCCTGGGCGGGTGGCGCGGGCCCTTCGACGAGCAGCTCGGCTGGCTGTGGACCCTCGTCAAGACCGGCCTGGTCGCCTTCGTGGTGGTGTGGGTGCGGGTGGCCTACCCGCGTCTGCGCGAGGACCAGCTCCAGAGGCTGGCGTGGCAGGGCCTCGTGCCCCTCGCGCTGCTCCAGCTCGCGATCACGGCAGCGGGAGTGGTGATGATGTCGTGAGCTTCCCCGGCAAGGGCCTGCTGAAGGGCCTCGCGGTGACGATGCGCACCATGACACGCAGGTCGGTCACCGCGCACTACCCGGACGCGCTGCCCGAGCTGCCACCCCGATCGCGTGGCGTGATCGCGCTGATCGAGGAGAACTGCACGGTCTGCATGCTGTGCGCCCGCGAGTGTCCCGCCTGGTGCATCTACATCGACTCCCACAAGGACACCATCCCCGCCACGACCGAGGGCGGGAAGGACAAGTCCCGCAACGTCCTCGACCGGTTCGCGATCGACTTCTCGATCTGCATGTACTGCTCGATCTGCGTGGAGGTCTGCCCCTTCGACGCGCTGCACTGGAGCCCGGAGTTCGAGTACGCCGAGCTCGACATCCGCGAGCTGACCCACGAGAAGGAGCGGCTGCGCGAGTGGATGTGGACCGTCCCTGCGCCGGTCGCGCTCGACGAGGGGGCCGAGCAGCCCAAGGAGATCACGACCGCGGAGAAGGCCGTTCCCAAGGAGCCCGAGGCATGAGCTGGGTGCAGGTGCTCTTCGTCCTCCTCGGCCTCGTCGCAGTGGGGTCGGCCCTGCTCGTCGTGACGACCCGCAACATGGTGCACGCCGCGCTCTGGCTCGTCGTCACGCTCGGTGCGGTCGCCGGGGTGTTCCTCCTCCTCGCGGCGGAGTTCCTCGCCTGGGTGCAGGTCCTCATCTACGTCGGCGCGGTGGTCGTGCTCCTGCTGTTCGCGCTGATGCTCACCAAGGCGCCCACCGGACCACAGCCCGACCTGTCCACGACGCGGGTGCTGCCCGCTGCCCTGGTCGCGGGCCTCGTCGGGGCGGTGCTCGTGACCACGGTGGTGGCCGGCTTCTCCGGGGTCGAGATCGACCTCGACGACGCCGTCGTCGGGTCGGCCGAGGTGACCGGCGCGACGATCTTCGAGAAATGGGTGCTGCCCTTCGAGGTCCTCTCCGTCCTGCTGGTCGCCGCGCTCATCGGCGCCATCGTCCTGTCCCGAGGAGATGACCGCTGATGCCGTTGTGGTGGCCGCTGGTGCTCGCGGGGCTGCTGTTCGCCATCGGTGTCTACGCCGTGCTCGTACGCCGCAACGCCGTCCTGGTGCTGATGGGTGTGGAGCTGATGCTCAACGCCGTCAACATCAACCTCGTCGCCTTCGACACCCACTTCCGCGACGTGCTCCACGGCGGACAGACCCTCGCGCTGTTCGTGATCGTCATCGCCGCCGCCGAGATCGGCCTCGCGCTCGCGATCGTGCTGCGGGTCTTCCGCACCCACGGCCACATCGACCTCGACCGGTTGCGTGACCTCGCCGACCGCGACGAGCCCCTCGAGCGGGCCGAGTCGGCCGGGCGGGACGAGGTGGTCCGGTGAGCTGGACCGTCCTCGTGCTGATCGCGCTGCCGTTCACCTCGGCGGCGCTCGCTCTGTACGTCGGACACCGGGGCGAGGCCGCCGTCCGCGGCATCTCCGTGGGCGCCTCCGGAATCGGGCTGGCCGTCGCGGCCGTCGTCGCCTTCGCCCACCTCGGCGACGCGACCCCGGTCGGGCACGTCTTCGCGAGCACCGCGGCCGCCGGTCCCGCGATCGAGCTGTCGGTGTACGTCGACCAGCTGACCGCCGTGATGCTGCTGCTCGCGTACACGGTGGCGTTCCTGGTGCAGGTCTACTCCGTCGGCTACATGGCCGGCGACCCCCGCTATCCGTCGTACGCAGCCCTCGTCTCGATCTTCACCGGCGCCATGACCCTGGTGGTGACCGCCGACGACCTGTGGGTGCTGCTCATCGGCTGGGAGCTGATGGGGGCATGCTCGTACTTCCTGATCTCCCACCACTGGGAGCTGCGCGAGGCCCGGGCGGGGGCGGTGAAGGCGTTCTTGATGACGCGCACCGCCGACCTCGGCCTGCTGTTCGCGATCATCGTGCTCGGCCTGCGCTTCGACACCTACCGGATCAGCACGATCATGGGCGAGATCGCGGCGGGCGGGTTCGGGCGTGACGAGCTGTGGCTCCCGGCGATGCTGATCACCGCCGCGGTCATCGGCAAGTCGGCGCAGTTCCCGCTCCACACCTGGCTCCCCGACGCGATGCCTGGCCCCACCCCGATCTCCGCGCTGATCCACGCGGCCACGATGGTCGCGGCCGGGGTCTTCCTGGTCGCGCGCACCTTCCCGCTGTACCTCTCCGCGCCCGCCGCGCTGACCACGCTCGCCGTGGTCGCGGCGCTGACCATGCTCGTCTCGGCGGTCTACGCGCTGTTCGCCCACGACCTGAAGCGGGTCCTCGCCTGGTCCACGGTCAGCCAGCTCGCCTACATGTTCGGCGCCCTGGCCGTCGGCGCCTACGCGGCGGGGGTGCTGCACCTCCTCGCGCACGGGGCGTTCAAGGCGCTGCTGTTCCTGGGGGCAGGAGCGGTCGTCCACGCGGTCGGCACCACGTCGATGTCGGCGATGGGCGGCCTGCGCGAGAAGCTCCCAGACACCTTCATCACGATGACGATCGGCTTCGGGGCGCTCGCCGGCGTCGTGCCCCTGGTCGGGTTCTTCACCAAGGACGCCGTGATCGGAGCCGTCTGGGACGCCGCCCGCCACGGACACCTCGTCTGGCCCTGGGTGGCGTGGGTGCTGTTCGGCTCCGCCGTCGTCACCGCGCTGCTGACCGTGGCGTACTCCCTCCGGGCGTGGCTGATGGTGTTCTTCACCGCGCCGACCGGCGAGGGGGTCGCCCCCGCGGCCGCGGAGACCGACGTCGAGGTCCACGAGGCCCCGCTGTCGATGAAGGTCCCCCTCTACCTGCTGACCGTCCCCACCGTCCTCGGTGGTCTGGTCGTGGCCTACCCCGAGCTGGTCTTCGGTGCGGGCGACTACCACCTCCTCCACCCGGGCATGGCGGTCGTCATGACGGTGCTCGTCGCCGTGACGGCGGCCGTGGTCGTGCGACAGTGGCTTCGCAGCGGAGGGGAGGACCCCTGGCACCCGTTCGTGCTGCCGCACCCCGCAGTCGACCGGGTCTACGCCGTCGGAGTGGTCACCCCGGTCCGGTGGCTCACCGGGCTGGCGCGCGCCGGTGACCGCGACGTGATCGAGACCTACGCCGTCGGGGTCGGCGCGGCGACCCGCGGCCTCGGGTGGCTGCTGCGCCGCGCCCAGACCGGCAACGTCCAGACCTACCTGATGGTCGTCCTCGTCGGGGCCTGCGCCCTGGCCGTCGCAGCCGGGGTGGGCGCATGACGGCGTTCCTGCTCAACGGTCTCGTCGCCGTCCCTGCTGCGTTCGCGCTGCTGGCCGGGCTCGCCGCACGGCGTGAGCGCCTCGCGGTCGGGGTCGCCGTCGTCGGGGCGTTCACCACCCTGGCCTGGTCGGTGTGGCTGGTTGCGGCGTACGACGGCGGGCTCGGTGCCCCGGGCAGCACCGTCGACGCGGTGTGGCTCGCCGCCCTCGACATCCACTGGAAGCTCGGGATCGACGGGATCTCCGCGCCCCTGGTGCTGATGACCACGCTGGTGTTCGCCACGGGCATGGTGTCCCTGGTCCGTCACGCCCCTGCCGACGCCGAGGGCGGACCGCCCCGGACGGCCTCGCTGGCGGTGCTGCTGCTCGTCATCGAGGCCGGTGTCCTCGGCAGCTTCCTCGCGCTCGACATGGTGCTGTTCTTCGTGTTCTTCGAGGTCGCGCTCATCCCGATGTGGTTCGTCATCAACCGGTGGGGCGATGCGAGCGACGCGGTGACGCGCCGCCGGGCCGCGACCCGGTTCCTGGTCTTCACCGTGACCGGGTCCGCGCTGATGCTCGTGGGCTTCCTGCTCGTGCGGGCCGAGGCCGGCACCTTCGACATCGTCGCGGTGGCCTCGGCGTACACCCCCTCGGGCAGCACAGCCCTCGCCGCGAGCCTCCTCGTCGGTCTCGGGCTTGCGGTGAAGACACCCTTGTGGCCGGTGCACATCTGGCTCCCCGACGCCCACTCCAAGGCGCCCACCGTGGGCTCGGTGGTACTGGCGGCGGTGCTGCTGAAGCTCGGGACCTACGGCTTCCTCCGGTTCTGGATGCCCGTGACCTCCCCGGAGTGGCTGCTGGTGCCGCTCGTCGCGGCGCTCGCCGTCATCGGCATCGTGTACGCCGCCCTCGCCTGCCTCGCGCAGACCGACCTCAAGCGCCTCATCGCCTACTCCAGTGTCGGGCACATGGGCTTCGTCGTGCTCGGCGCGGCGACGTTCACCGTCGGCGGCGTGCAGGCCGCGGTGTTCGCCAGCGTCGCTCACGGACTCATCACGGGACTGCTCTTCTTCCTCGCCGGGGCGATCAAGGACCGCTACGGCACGACCGACCTGGGCCGGCTCAAGGTGCTCTACGGCAAGGTGCCACGGCTGGCCGGGGTGTTCGCGTTCGCGGCGATGGCCTCCCTCGGCCTGCCCGGGCTGGCCGGCTTCTGGGGCGAGATGCTCGCGATCCGCGCGGCCGTCGACCAGGCGGCCGTGCTTCCCGAGAACACCTACCGCTGGCTGGCCTTCATCGCCGCCCTCGGCGTGATCCTCACCTCGGCGTACTTCCTCGCGGTCATGCGCGGCATCCTCCAGGGCGGTCCCGCGACGCCGGCCCTCGCCGCCACGAAGGTCGACGCCCCGCTGGAGCCTGTCGCCGAGGCCGTGCCCGCCACCGGGACCGCCGTCGCCGACGTGCGCGGCCTCGAGTGGGTCACCTGGGGCCCCCTGGTCGCCCTGACCCTGGTCCTCGGTGTCGCTCCCGGCCTGCTGCTGACCCCCGTCGCGGAGGCGGCCTCGTCGTTCCTCGGAGGCCTCGGATGACCGGCGCCGCCCAGCACATCGACTGGCAGGCCGTCGCGCCGCCGCTGATCCTGGCATGCACCGCGGTCGTCGTACTCCTCGCCGACGCCTTCGCCGGGACTCCCCGGACCCGAGGACAGGCGCTGGTGCCGGCCGTCCTGACCGTCGCGGGAGTCGTCGCCGCGGCCGCCGTCGCGTTCGGCACCATGGCCGCCGACGTCGCGGCCGGCAGCACCTGGCAGACCTTCTGCGTCGAGTCCGTCCTGGAGGGACCTGCCCCCTGCTCGTTCGTCGTGGACCGATTCACGCTGGTGTTCTGGGCGATCGTCGTCTTCGGTGCCCTCGTCGTCGCTCTTCTCGGGACCGCAGCCGTCGCCGAGGGCCGCACCCCGCAAGGGGAGTGGAACTTCCTCCTCCTCGCCTCTGCCACGGGCGCGATGGTGATCGCGGCCTCCCGCGACCTCGTGACCCTCCTCGTCGCCCTCGAGGTGGTCTCGCTGCCGGCGTTCGCGATGGTCGGGCTGCGCCTGGGCGACCGGCGGGCCGCCGAGGCGTCGGTGAAGTTCTTCCTGGTCTCGGTGGTCTCGACCGCAGTCACGATGATGGGCATCTCGTTCCTGTACGGCGCGACAGGCTCGGTCTTCCTGGACCAGGTCGACGCCGCGCTCACCACCGGCACGGGCCCCCGCGAGGTCGCGGCCGTGGGCGTCCTGCTCACCGTCGTCGGCCTGGCCTTCAAGGTCGCCGCCGTGCCCTTCCACATGTGGGTGCCCGACACCTACGTCGGGGCGCCGGTGGCTGTTGCGGCGTACCTGTCGGTGGTCTCCAAGGCCGCCGGGTTCGCCGGGCTGGTGCTCGTGCTGGCCCACGGTCTGCCCGACCTCGCCGCCGTGTGGTCACCGGTGGTCGCGGTCATGGCGGCGCTCACCATGACCGTCGGGAACGTCCTGGCCCTGTGGCAGCAGCACGCCGTGCGCCTGCTCGCCTGGTCCTCGGTGGCGCAGGCGGGCTACATGCTCGTGCCGTTCGGAGCGGTCGCGGCGGCGTCGCGCGAGGAGATCTGGGAGGTCCTCAGCCGATCCGCGGGCTACCTCGTGGTGTACGCCGTGGTGAACCTCAGCGCCTTCGCGGTCGCCGCCGTCGTGGGCACTCGCTACCCGCGCCAGCGGCTGGCCGACTACCGGGGCCTGATCCGGGAGGAGCCCTTCGCCGGGTGGGCGCTCGCCTTCGCCCTCGTCGCCCTGGCCGGGCTGCCCCCGGGCGTGATCGGCCTGCTCGCGAAGGTCGTGGTGTTCTCGACCGCGGCCGGTCCCGCCACCTGGCTCGCGGTGGTGATGGCCGTGAACGTCGCCATCGGGCTGGTCTACTACGCCCGCTGGCTCATGGAGCTGTTCCGGCCCGCGGCGATCGAGGGCGCCTCGGCGTACGACGTGCCGAACGGGGTCGGTGTCGCCATCGGGATGACCTTCACCGCCGCCGTGGTCTTCTCCGTGCTACCGGGCCTGTTGCTCGACCCCGTGCTGGTCGAAGCGCTGAGCCCCTGATCGGCCAAACGGCTGAGATGAGGTAGTCAATCGGGGCACACTGGCCATAGGGGGTTACTGGAGGGAGGGGCACATGGCGGTCGACATCCCACCACAGCGCCATCGGTGCCCCGTGCACGACTGGTGCACCACCGCGGGCCACGGACACCGGGCGCACGTCGGGGAGGCGCACGTCCTCAGCACCGAGCGGGGCACCGAGTTTCGGGTGTCGCTGACCGCCGAGGACGACGAGCCGCCCCTGGTCCAGGTCGAGGCGGCCCTGGATGGGGACGGGCCACTCTTGGAGGTCGCCGAGCTCGACGCTGCCGAGGCCCTGGAGCTGGCAGGGTTCCTCCTGCGCCTGGCCCGCGTGGCCCAGGTCGAGCGCAACGAGGCGCGCTGACCGCATCGCGAGCTCTCCCCGGGCGGGGGACCCGGTTGTCGTCCCTGCGCGGAACCCGGGACAGTGCGCGACCGGCGGGTGCACGCTGGACGGGCCGGATCTGATCGGGGGTTCCCATGCATCTCCACAGGCATCTCCTCACGTCTCTCTCCGCGGTCCTCGGCCTCGCTACGGCTGCTCTGGCCGGGCCGTTCCAGCCGGCCTCGGCCTCGTAGGTCGCATCGCCGGGCTGGGGTCCGGTCGTTGACCTGTCCCGCGCCCCCGCCGACGTGTTCGACCTCGAGCTCGCGGCCGAAGGGACAGGGACCGCACTGGCGGCGTGGGTGCGCTGGCGGGGAGGCGCCACCCGCCTGATGACGGCGGTCAGGCGTCCCGATGGCACCTGGCGTGAGCCGACCGCCGTTCCCGGCACCCGCAACGCCTCCGAGGTCGAGGTCGCCTTCGACGGGCATGGCAGGGCGGTGGTGGTGTGGACGAAGGGACGTGCGGTGAAGGCCACGCGTCGCAGCCCTTCGGGCAGCTGGAGCAAGCAAGCGGTCCTGCACCGGACGCCGACCGGCCGGCGAGGCACACTGCCCCGCGACCTCGTGCTGGCCGTGAACGATCGCGGCCGCGCGGTCCTCGCCTGGCAGACGGCGGACGACGACATGGACGGGGTCTACGCCCGCCCGCGTGTGCAGGCCGCGGTCGGCACCGCGGCGGGCAGGTGGAGCCGAGCGAGGACGCTTTCTAAGTGGGGCCTCGCCTCGACCAGCCCGGAGGTCGCGCTCGACCGAGCCGGCAGAGCAACCGTCGTATGGACCGACGTGCGTCGCGGCGGGTCGCGGGTTGTCGCGGCATCCCGAGAGATCGGAGCGCCTTGGCAGGGCCCCCAAGCCCTCAGCAGGAGGTGGAAGCAGACCGGAGCACCTCAGCTCACTGCGCTTGGGTCGGGCGAGCTCGCGGTCGCCTACGGCGTCCGAGGGCCGAAGACCTCCGGGATCCGGGTACGCCGGTGGGCCCGCGACACGGGTTGGGCCCGCCCCCAGATCTCTCCTTGTCCGGCGCGGCAATGGTGTGGCCAAGCGTGGACCGACGCCGACATGGACGGTGATGGCAGAGTCAGCGTCGCCTGGGCCGGCCGCGGCGGCGCGGCCTGGGTGGATGACCTGAGTGCGACCGGGGAGCGGACCCGTTCACGCCTCGCCGGACCCCGCTCCGTCTTCCACGGCATGAACATCGTCGTCAACCTGGCGGGCGACTCCGTGGTCGGCTGGGTCTCGGTCGACGGTGGCCACCACCCCGTCCAAGGTACCTACCGACCCCGCGGAGGCTCGTGGGAGCCGGCGCAGAGTCTCTCGGCGCGGCGTGGGGACTCCTGGGGCCCCGAACTCGTGGTCGAGGACGCAGGTGACGCTACAGCCCTGTGGAGCCACGGAACGAACGCAGAGTTCAGCAGCATTGTGCGGGCCAGAAGCCACCCTGCGAGCTGACGAGGCGCCGTCGCAGCATGGCCGGGATCAGCGGTAGTTGGTGAACTGCACCGCGAAGTCGTAGTCCTGCGCCTTGACCAGGGCGATCACGGCCTGGAGGTCATCGCGCTTCTTGCTCGAGACCCGCAGCTCGTCGCCCTGCACCTGAGCCTTCACGCCCTTGGGCCCCTCGTCGCGGATCAGCTTGCTGATCTTCTTGGCGTTCTCCTGGGAGATGCCCTCCTTGAGGGCGACCGAGATCTTCGACTCCTTGCCCGACTGGCGAGGCTCGCCGGCGTCGAGGATCTTCAGCGACTGGTTGCGCTTGACCAGCTTGTCCTTGAACACGTCGAGCACGGCGCTGGCGCGGTCGTCGGCGTTCGCGGAGATCTCCACGCTGTGCTCTCCGGACCGGGTGATCGTGGCGCCGGTGTTCTTGAAGTCGAAGCGCTGGCTGATCTCCCGCTGGGCCTGGTTGATCGCGTTGTCGATCTCCTGCAGGTCGAGCTTGCTGACGATGTCGAACGACGGGTCGGCCATGTGGTGGGGTCCTCCTGAGGGCAGGGTTCTGCCCGATTTAGTCATCGGGTTGGGCTGCTGTATTCTTTCGTGTCGCTGAGCCTCAGGCTAACCGAGGTCGGCAACGGCAGGTTGTCCGAGCGGCCAATGGAAGCGGACTGTAAATCCGTCGGCGTATGCCTACGCAGGTTCGAATCCTGCACCTGCCACACAGTGAAAAGGGCCTCTGACCTGGGCGTTTGCCCGTCGGGGGCCCTTCGTCGTTGTCCGGCTGCATCCGGCCAGATCCGGTGGTTTACGGCTGTCCGTGCGGAAGTTGTGCGGAAGTTTGAGCAGGTCAGCCGGCCGAGAAACCGCGGGGCCGCGACCCGCCTCGAGCAAGCGGGCAGGTCCTATGCCGGTGAGAGCAGCGTCGCGTCGACCCACTCCTCGACCAGCGCCCACTCGCCGGCCCGCAGCTGTGCCGCGTAGACGACGCGGCCCTGCCAGCGGTGTCCCGCCTGAGCTCTGCCGCCACTCCAGCAGGAGACCCGGTCGTCGTGCACCGCCGTCCGCG
>DATHVS010000123.1:0-22583 GCA_035461195.1 Nocardioidaceae bacterium | reverse complement strand
GCCGCTCGTGCTGCTCGACGAGCCGACCGCCCACCTCGACGCTCTCACGGAGTCGGTGATCGCCGAGACCGTCACCTGGCTCGGCGAGCGCAGCTGCGTCGTGGTGGTGGCGCACCGCGAGTCCCTCGTCGCCCTGGCCGATCACGTCGTCGAGGTCCCGATGCGGCGGCTGCCGACCCGGCTCGGCGGGCCCCCGTCAGCCGTGGACGGCGCCGTCCACGAACGACCGACGGGCGTTTCCGCACCGGTCACCGCACGGCCTGACTCCATCGTGCTCGAGGGCCGGCACGGTCGGAGGTCTTCCCTGCTCGACCGCCCTGGGTTCCGCCTCACCCTGGGCTCGGCGCTCGGCGCCCTCGCCGCGGCCTCCGGAGTCGCCCTCACCGCGACCGCCGGCTGGCTGATCGCCCGGGCGGCGGAGCAGCCGCCGGTGCTCATGCTCATGGTCGCCATCGTCGGCGTACGCACCTTCGGCCTGGCCAGACCCGCCTTCCGCTACGCCGAGCGCCTCGTGTCCCACGACGTCGCCCTCCGCCTGCTCGCCGAGCGCCGGGCCGAGGTCTACGACGCGCTGGTGCCGCTCGTCCCCGGCCGCCTGGGCAAGCAGCGCGGCGACGTGCTCGCCTCCGTCGTCGACGACGTGGACTCCCTGGTCGACCGCTACCTGCGCGTCCGGGCTCCGCTGGTGACCTACGGCCTCGTCACCCTCCTGGCCACCGGGTTCGCCACCTGGGTGCTCCCCGCCGCCGGCCTCGTCACCGGTCTCACGCTCCTGGTGGGGGGCGGGCTTGCGTACGCCGTGAGCAGGGTCGGGGTGGCTCGGGCGGAGGGCCGGTTCGTCGCCCTGCGAGCGGCCCTCTCGGCCTCGGTGGTGCACACCCTGCAGGGTGCGGCCGACCTGATCATGTGGCAGGCCGACCGGCGTACCGTCGAGCACATCGACCGAACCGGCCGCGCCGTGTCACGGTCCACCGCCGGTTCCACCCGCGCCGTCGCGACCGGCCGGGCCTTGGCGCTCGTCGCAAGCGGGGTGGGCGTCCTCGCCGTCGCGCGTGCCGGTGGACCTGCGCTGGCCGACGGCCGGGTGTCCGCCCCGATGCTCGCTCTCCTGGTCCTGCTGCCGCTGGCGCTGCTCGAGGTCACCGCCCCGCTCGCCGACGTCGGGGCCCTCCAGGTCCGGGTCCTCGCCGCGGACCGTCGCATCGCCGAGCTCGCTGCCACGCCACCGGCCGTCACCGACCCCGCCGAGCCTGCTCGCGCACCGACCACCGGTACCACCCCTGCCGTGGCAGTCGCGGGCGTGGCCGCCGGCTGGGGCCCGGCGCCCGCCTTCCGCGACCTCGACCTCGCTCTGCCGCCGGGGGCCCGAGTCGGCGTGGTCGGCCCGTCGGGATCGGGCAAGTCGACCCTCGCCGCGGTGCTCATGCGGTTCCTCGACCCGTCGGCCGGCCAGGTCACGATCGCCGGGGTCCCCTCGACCTCGATGCTGCTCGACGACGTACGCCGCTGCGTGGGACTCGTCGACGACGACCCTCACGTCTTCTCCTCGACGGTGTACGAGAACGTGCGCCTTGCCCGCCCGGACGCCTCGCCCGCCGAGGTCGACCGCGCACTGCGAGCCGCGCAGCTCGGCCCCTGGCTGGACGGGCTCCCCGAGGGGCTGGCCACCGTGCTCGGCGAGGGCAGCGTCCACGTCTCGGGCGGGGAGCGGGCCCGGATCGGGATGGCCCGCGCGGTGCTGGCCGACCTGCCCGTGCTGGTGCTCGACGAGCCGACCGCCCACCTCGACACCGCGACCGCGGAGGCCGTTGCCGAAGACCTGCTCGACGCCTCGTCGGCACGCACCGTCGTGTGGATCACCCACGGCACCGCCGGCCTCGACCGGCTCGACCGCGTCCTGGACCTGGCCAGGGCCACCGAGCCCGAGAGGTCTGAGGCCGCACCGGTCTGAGGCAGCGTCGGCACGGGCGCTGGTGCGTGCTCCGTGCGGCTGGTCAGCGGCGACGGAAACGGATGTCGCCGTCGGGCCGAAGGGTGCAGTTCCACTTGGTGGCGTGGATGAGGTGGTGGTGGTAGTCGCAGACCATGACACCGTCGGCGATGTCGGTGCGTCCGCCCTTGCACCATTCGGTGAGGTGATGGGCAACGGTCCAGGCGCTGGGACGGTCGCAGCCCTCAGCGCGGCAGCCCTGGTCGCGCAGGTTCATCGCGACCCGCTGGGACCTGCTGAAGAGACGTTGTTCTCGGCCGAGGTCGAGGGGTTGACCTTCGCCGTCGAGGACGGCGGGGATGATGCCGGCTTCGCAGGCGAGGCGTCGTAGCTGGGCGTAGGAGATCTCGGTGCCGGTGTCGAGGGTGGCGGTGCCCAGGCCGGAGGTGAGCTGCTCGAGGGTCACAGTGACCACGACGGTGGCGCCCACACCCCCGGTGGCGGGCAGCAGGTCGGCTGGGAGGCGTTCGAGCAGCTCCATCAGGGCACGGCCGAGGCGGACCGGGTAGGGCACGACGCGGCCGGTCTGGCGTTCCTCGGGACTGAGGTCGCCGGCCTCGGCGGGGTCGAACAGCCGCGACGCTCCGGGCGGAGCACCTGGGTCGGGCGGATCCGGCGGGTCGTCATCGCCGGCCGGTTCCGCGGGGTCGGGCTCACCTGAGGGCCCGTCCGGGTTTGCGCTCGGCCGGGCTGCTGCGGTGTCGGCGTCGTCATCCGCGTTGCCCGGCGCGTGGGTGCTGCCGTTCGCTGCGGCGTTCCCTGCGGCGGTGCTGTCGGGGTGGTTGTCGTCGGGTTGGTGGGTCTTGATGTGGGGGTTGCTGCGGCGGCGTGGGGAGGCGAAGGCGGCGAGGGCTTTGAGGAGCATGTCTGCTTGGACGTCGGGGAGCTTGCCGCGGAAGCCGGTGGTCCCGTCGCCGTTGCGCCAGGACCGGAAGTAGGCCTTCGCGCGGGCGAGCTCTTCCTCATCCTCCAAGTCCTTGCCGGCGCGCTCGTCGGCGCCCTCCGGGTCGATGACCTCCCACAGGCGGCGGCCGACGGCCTTGAGCTGACGTGGAGTCATGCTCTGAGCGGCCTCGATCAGGCACTTCTGGACCGCCTCGGTCTGCTCGGCGCTCAGGTCCTTCGGCAGCCGGCGTAGCGCGGTGACGGCGATCTTGACCTGGTCGGGGCTGACCTGTCCGGCTGCGAGGGCCTGGGCGAGCAGAGGCCAGCGACGGTCCAGGTCCCGGGCCAGGCGGAGCTGCGCGGAGGCCTCGGCGCGCGGGATCTGGGTCAGGTGGGACAAGAACGCCGGCACCGAGGTCGCGCCGGTGAGGTCCTGCACCCGATGGACCTCAGCGGCCACCAGCAGCCGGAGCTTGAGCGCGAACAGGGCGGCGGTGAGGTGGACCACCGCCAGCATCATCAGCCGGATCTCCTTCGCGGACAATCCCACAGCGGGGCTGTCCTTGATCCCGTCGAGCGCCTCCAGACAGGAAGCGACGGCGACCACGACCGGATGCCCTACCCCACCGGACCCGGGAGTGCCGGCGCCGGTCAGATCCTCGAGACCGTCGAGATCCTCGCGGTCCACGGAATCGGCGCGGTCGCTGCGATCGCCGGCATCGCTCTCGGAGCTGATGCGCTGCGCGGGGCTGCCGACGCCGGGCACCGTCCAGCCCGGGTCCGGTGCCTTGTCGGCTCCGGTCCCTGCGGGACGGTCCTGGCTGATCGACATGCCCACACGCTAGGGCCGCCCACCGGGACGGCTCGAACAGACTTTCGAACAGTGGACAAGTCGCGCGAGCCTCGACCTGGGGACCTCAACCGGCCTGGCACAGATCCCGAGCCGGGCTCAGAAGTCCAGGCTGAGGCGACAGTCCTGGTAACCGTCGGAGTCCCACCGGATCTGGTCCATGCCGACATACACGTCCACCTGGGTGGTCCCCCGCCCGTCGGGCGTCGCGACGCTCACCCGGCTCGAGGCAGCGACGTCGGTGCTGTCCGCGCGGGCGACGTCCACCGTCACCTGGTAGACGACCTCTCCGTCGTTGACGCTCTCGACCACGACCGGCGCATGGACCGCTCCCCTGCCGTAGTCGTAGGAGCAGTCGCCGACCACGTAGGCCGCCGTACCGTCGAGCGGTCTTCCCTGACCAGAGCCGGCGAGCGCGAGGTAGGCGACGCCGGCGCCGGTCGCCGCGAGCGCGACGACGGCAACCAGGGCCACCCCACGCTGCAGCCAGGAGCTGCGCATGATCGGGTTGGCGCGGTAGGGCCGGGCCATCTCAGGACTCCAGGACCACCGGGATGATCATCGGGCGACGGCGGTGCTTGCTGCTCACCCAGCGGCCCACGACACGGCGGATCGTCTGCTGGAGCTGGTAGTTGTCGTCGACCCCCTCGGCCATGGCCTTGTCGAGCGCGTCGATCACCGTCGGCGCGATCTCGTCGAACTTGTACTCGCCCTCGATGAACCCGCGCGCGTGGATCTCGGGCCCGGCGGAGACCTTGCCCGTCACGGAGTCCACGACGACGATCACCGAGATGAAGCCCTCCTCACCGAGAATCCGGCGGTCCTTGAGCTCGGACTCGGTCAGGTCCCCCACAGAGGATCCGTCGACGAAGACGTAGCCGACGTTGACCTTGCCGGCCACGGTGGCCTTGCCGTCGACGAGGTCCACGACGACACCGTCCTCGGCGAGGACGACGTTCGGGACCCCGGTCTGCCGGGCGAGCTCGGCGTTCGCGCGCATGTGACGGACCTCGCCGTGCACGGGGAGGACGTTGCTCGGCCGGACGATGTTGTAGCAGTAGAGCAGCTCGCCCGCCGACGCGTGGCCGGACACGTGGACCAGGGCGTTGCCCTTGTGCACGACGTTGGCGCCCCAGCGGGACAGGCCGTTGATCACGCGGTAGATGGCGTTCTCGTTGCCCGGGATCAGCGAGGAGGCCAGGACGACCGTGTCGCCCTCCTCGATGTGGACGAAGTGGTGGTTGCGCTGGGCGATGCGCGACAGCGCCGAGAGCGGCTCCCCCTGCGACCCGGTGGAGATCAGCACCACCTTCTCCGGCGGGAGGTCGGCGGCCTCCTTGGCGTCGACCAGGGTGTGGGGCGGGACGTCGAGGTAGCCGAGCTCACGGGCGACGCCCATGTTGCGGACCATCGAGCGTCCGACGTAGGCGACCTTGCGGTTGTGGGCCACCGCGGCGTCCATGACCTGCTGCACCCGGTGCACGTGGGAGGCGAAGCAGGCGACGATGATCCGCTGCTTGCTCTGGTGGAAGACCCGGTCGAGAACCGGTGAGATGTCGCGCTCCGAGGTCGTGAAGCCGGGAACCTCGGCGTTCGTGGAGTCGACCATGAACAGGTCCACGCCCTGCTCGCCGAGCCGGGCGAACGCACGCAGGTCGGTGATCCGCCCGTCGAGCGGCACCTGGTCCATCTTGAAGTCGCCGGTGTGCAGGACGAGGCCGGCGCCGGTGCGGATCGCGATCGCGAGGCCGTCGGGGATCGAGTGGTTCACCGCGACGAACTCGAGCTCGAAGGGACCGAAGGTGAGCGAGTCGCCCTCCTTCACCACGTGCTGCACCGTCTCCTTGAGCCGGTGCTCGCGCAGCTTGCTCGACACGAAGCCCAAGGTCAGCTGCGACCCGACCAGCGGGATGTCGTTGCGCTCGCGAAGGAGGTAGGGGACGGCGCCGACGTGGTCCTCGTGGCCGTGGGTCAGCACGAGCGCCTCGACCTGGTCGAGGCGGTCCCGGATCGGCTCGAAGTCGGGGAGGATCAGGTCGACCCCGGGGTGGTGCTCCTCGGGGAAGAGGACCCCGCAGTCCACGATCAGCAGGCGACCGTCGTACTCGAAGACGGTCATGTTGCGCCCGATCTCACCCAGCCCGCCCAGCGGGATGACCCTCAGGCCGTTCTCCGGGAGCGGGCCCGGGGCGGACAGTTCGGGATGGGGGTGGCTCATTCGGTGCCCTTCATGAAGTTGTCCGGTTCTCCAGCAGTCCAGCGTTGACGAGCTCGGTGCGCAGGTGGGCGACAAGGTCGTCACCGGCCGGCACGAGCGGAAGCCTCACGTTGCGGTTCCCCAGCACCCCGAGCAGCTGCATCGCAGCCTTGGCCATCATCGCCCCCGGTGCGCGGTTCATGACCGCGTCGACGACGGGGACGAGGCGGCGGTAGATCGCGAGCGCCTCCGCGAGGTCGCCCGCCTCCACGGCGCGCACCATCGCGGCGTACTCGTCGCCGGCCACGTGGCCCACGACCGACACCACGCCGGACCCGCCGTGGGTGAGCCAGCCGAGGTTCATCACGTCGTCGCCGGAGTAGAACGCGAGGCCGGTGGCTTCCATGATCCGGACGCCGCGGTACAGGTC
The DNA here is from genome assembly GCA_035461195.1 of Nocardioidaceae bacterium. Classification (GTDB taxonomy): domain Bacteria; phylum Actinomycetota; class Actinomycetes; order Propionibacteriales; family Nocardioidaceae; genus Nocardioides_C. Next base: position 16,231 of record DATHVS010000123.1, on the reverse strand, counting down.
GCCCACGGCGTCCTTCACCGCCACGAACCGGTCGTTCTCGGCGAGACGCTTGTAGGTGTCCTCGGCGATCTGAACGCCGGTGCGACCCGGGATGTCGTAGAGCATCACCGGCAGCTCGCTCGCCCTGGCGACCGCCTCGAAGTGTGCCGCGATGCCCTCCTGGGTGGGCTTGTTGTAGTAAGGCGAGACGAGAAGGAGCCCGTCGGCCCCCACCTTGAACGCCTGCTCGGCGAGCTCGACAGAGTGCGCGGTGTTGTTGGTCCCCACACCAGCGACGACCTTGAGGCGGTCTCCCACAGTGTCGATCACCGTGCGGAGGATCCGGCCCTCCTCCTCGGCTGTCGTGGTCGGCGACTCGCCGGTCGTGCCCGAGACGACGACGCCGTCGTGGCCGTGGTCGGCGAGGTGGGCCGCCACCCGGGCGGTCGCGTCGAGGTCCACGGACCCGTCGTCGGCAAACGGGGTGACCATCGCGGTGAGGACCCGCCCGAACGGCGCGGGCGCAAGAGAGGCGGGAGTCATGGGGCCAGGTTATCGGTAGGCGTCGGGTCCGTGCCCCCGTGGACCCGGGGGTGTTCAGACACCCCGACGGCGCTCGAGCCAGACGAAGTCGTGGCCGTCGTGGGCCTCCCGGCGTGTCTCCACCCACTCGGACCGGTCGAACGCGGGGTAGAACGTGTCGCCCTCGGGACTCTGGTGGACCTCGGTGAGGACCTGTACGTCGGCCACTCCCATCGTCGCCTCGTAGACCCGCGCCCCGCCGATCACCATCACGTCTCCCCCGACCTCACGAGCCAGGTCGAGACCCTCCCGCACGCTCCCTGCCACCCTCACCCCGTCGGCCGCCCAAGCAGGGTCACTGGTGATGACGATGTTGGTGCGCCCCGGCAGGGGCCGGCCGATGCTCTCGTAGGTGACCCGTCCCATCAGGACCGGGTGGCCGGTGGTGACCTCCCGGAAATGCTTCATGTCCTCCGGGATCCGCCACGGGATCTCCCCGGCTTGCCCGATGACGCCGTTGTCTGCCACGGCCGCGACCAGCACGATGCGCCGGCGCGGTGTGCTCGCCTCGCCTGTCTGTGCGGTCATACGGCGATCGGGGCCTTGATGCCCGGGTGCGGGTCGTAGCCCTCCACGGTGACGTGCTCGAGGTCGAAGGCGTCGATCTCGGTCACCGACGGGTCGAGCCGGAGCGTAGGCAGCGGCCGGGGCTCACGGGTGAGCTGGAGCCGGGCCTGCTCGAGGTGGTTGAGGTAGAGGTGCGCGTCGCCGAACGTGTGGACGAAGTCGCCCACCTCGAGCCCGGTCACCTGGGCGACCATGTGTGTGAGCAGGGCGTAGGAGGCGATGTTGAAGGGCACCCCCAGGAAGACGTCGGCCGAGCGCTGGTAGAGCTGGCAGCTGAGCCGGCCCGGCCCGCCGTCGGACGAGGGCGCGACGTAGAACTGGAAGAACGCGTGGCAGGGCGCGAGCGCCATCTGCGGGATGTCCGCGACGTTCCACGCCGAGACGATGTGGCGCCGGGAGTCGGGGTCGCGGCGGATCGCCTCGATCACCTCTGCGATCTGGTCGACGTGGCAACCGTCGGGGGTGGGCCACGAGCGCCACTGGTAGCCGTAGACCGGCCCGAGGTCGCCGTTCGGGTCGGCCCACTCGTCCCAGATCGTCACGCCCCTGTCCTGGAGCCACTTGACGTTCGTGTCGCCGCGGAGGAACCACAGCAGCTCGGCGAACACCGACCTGGTGTGAACCTTCTTCGTGGTGACGAGCGGGAAGCCCTCGCGGAGGTCGAAACGCATCTGGTGGCCGAACACGGACCGGGTGCCGGTGCCGGTGCGGTCACCCTTCTCGACGCCTTCGTCGAGGATCCGCTGGAGGAGGTCGAGGTACTGCTGCACCCCGTCAAACTACACCGCGTTTCCCTCGGAGCCGGCGCAGCACGCGGTGTGGCAGGCTCGGGTCCATGGCCACCTACTTCGACGTGCACCCGGTCGACCCCCAGCCGCGCTCGATCGCGCAGGTGGTGCGCCTGATGCGCGAGGGGGCCGTTGTCGCCTACCCGACCGACTCGGGCTTCGCGCTCGGCTGTCAGATGGCCAACCAGGAGGGCCTGTCCCGCATGCGCCAGATCCGGGGCCTCGACGCCAAGCACCACTTCACCCTCCTGTGCAAGGACTTCGCCCAGCTCGGCCAGCTCGTCCACATCGACAACGCGGTGTTTCGCGCGATCAAGGCAGTCACCCCGGGTTCCTACACGTTCATCCTCCCCGCGACCGGCGAGGTGCCCCGCAAGCTCCTGCACCCGAAGAAGCGCACCGTCGGGGTACGAATCCCTGACCACCGGGTCGCCCAGGCGATCCTCGCCGAGATCGGTGAGCCGATCGTCACCACGACCCTGCTGCTTCCTGGTGACGAGGAGCCGATGAGCGAGGGATGGGAGATCAAGGAGCGGCTCGACCACGAGGTGGAGGCCGTCATCGACTCCGGCGACTCCGGAGGTGAGCCGACCACGGTCGTGGACTTCTCCTCCGGCGCCCCCGAGGTGGTCCGCACGGGCGCCGGCGACACCTCACCCTTCGAGTAGGCGGCCGCCCGCCGAGCACGAGAACCGGGGCAGGTCCCTGAGCTGCCCCGGCGGCATCCGAGCCGGTCACCTCCTTCGACCGGTCGGCCGGACCGGTGGGGACGGACGCGCTGGGAACGTCCGCGCCCTCATGCTCCTGTCATCGCCCGTCAGGTGGATGACCATCTCCAGCGCCCACACGACGAAGATCGAACCCATGAACACGGTGAGCAGCACTGCTGCGACGGCTGCCTCCGAGAACACGAGTGCGAGCAGCCCGATGATGAAGGCGACGGCTGCGACAACCTCTTCCATCCGCGCGGGACGGTCGAGCAGATCACCCTTGCTCTGGACCAGGAAGGCGGCACTGCCGAGCGTCAGCCCGACGAACGCCATCCCTCCGAAGTCCCCGATGGACGTCGGCATGTCGCCGGTGGCGAGGTACACCACGTACGGCACGCCGACGGCGAGCACGAGCAGGGTGGCGAAGAGATCTCGGAGTCGGAGCTCCACGGAACTCACCTCCTTCCCCGTCCACTCAAGCCTCACCGATCCACCGTGGGACCGGAAGTGCCGGATGTCCTCAAGCGCACGACGAGGAGGTCACGCGTCGTAGTCGAGGACCACCTTCGACGAGGTCGGGTGGGACTGGCAGGTCAAGGCGTAGCCGCGCTCGACCTCGCCGGGCTCGAGGGCCCAGTTGGTGTCCATCTCGACGCTGCCCTCGACGACCTTGGCCCGGCAGGTGCCGCAGACCCCGCCCTTGCAGGCGAACGGGGCGTCCGGGCGCACGGCGAGCGCTGCCTCGAGCACCGGCGGCCCGTCCGGGGCGAGGGTGAACGTCGAGCGCCTCCCGTCCAGGGAGATGGTGACCTCGGCGCCGGTCGCCGCGGCAGTCGTCTCCACCGGCGTACGCCGTACAGGCGGGCCGGTCTCCATGTGGAAGATCTCCGCGTGGACCGACCGCTTCGACACTCCCTCGGCGATGAGCTGCTTGCGCAGGGAGGCCACCATCTCGTAGGGCCCGCACAGGAACCACTCGTCGACATCGGCCGGCGGGACGATCGCGTCCAGGAAGCGCTGGAAACGAGACACGTCGAGCCGGCCGGAGAACAGCTCGACCTCCTGCGGCTCGCGTGAGAGGACGTGGATGAGCGAGAACCGTTCGGGGTATCGGTTCTTGAGGTCCTCGACCTCGTCGAGGAACATCACCGAGGCGTGGGTGCGGTTGGCGTAGATCAGCGTCACCTGCGACCGAGGCTCCACCTCCAAGGTGGTCGCCACGATCGAGACGACGGGCGTGATGCCGGAGCCGGCGGCCACGCAGACGTAGCGCTTCTCGTGCTCGGGGTCGAGCTCGGTGAAGAAGCGCCCGGTCGGGGTCATCACGTCGATCACGTCCCCGACCCTCAGGCGCTCCATCGCGTGCTCGGAGAAGGCACCGCCCGGCAGCCGCTTCACGGCGATGCGCAGCCGCTGCGACGAGACCGGCGAGCAGATGGAGTAGTTGCGCCGCACGTCGTCGCCGGCGAGCTCGGTGCGCACGGTCACGTGCTGGCCCTGCGTGAACGCGTAGTCCTCGCGCAGGTCCTCGGGAACGTCGAAGGTGATCGCCACCGCGTCGTCGGTCAGGGGCTCGATCGCGCCGATCGTCAGGGGGTGGAACACCGCATGGCTGCTGCTCAAGGCGCTGGGCTCCTAGATGCTCTTGAAGTGGTCGAAGGGCTCCCGACAGGCGTTGCACACCCACAGCGACTTGCAGGCCGTCGACCCGAACCGGCTCAGCTCGCGGGTGTCCGGCGAGCCGCACTGCGGGCAGCGCAGGGTGAGGCTCAGGGACACCGGCCCGTCGTCCGGCTGCGGCACGGGCGGCGCGATGCCGTACTCCTCGAGCTTGCGCCGACCCTCCTCGCTCATCCAGTCGGTGGTCCACGCGGGCGAGAGGACCAGCTCGACCGTGACGTCGGCGTACCCCTGGCTCTCGAGCGCCTCGACGACGTCGGCGCGGATCGCGTCCATGGCAGGGCAGCCGGAGTAGGTCGGGGTGATCTGCACGTGGACGCGACCGCGGTCGTCGACCGCCACGTCACGCAGGATCCCGAGGTCCTCGATGGTCAGGACCGGGATCTCGGGGTCGGGGACCGAGCCCGCGACGGCGCGGGCGCGCGAGTAGGTCGACACCGTCACCACGACGCTCCGGGGTGGGAGCGGGCGAGGTGCTGCATCTCCGCGAGCAGGTAGCCCATCTGCTCGGTGTGGATGCCGCGCCGGCCACCGGTGACGGCAGGGGGTACGCCGGGGAGAGTCAGTGTGGCCTCCGCGACGACAGCGGCGACCCGGTTCGTCCAGGTCTCGCGCAGGGTCGTCGGGTCGACCGCGATGCCGGCCTCTACGAGGGCGGGGTCGACGTGGGTGGCATCGAACAGCTCCTCGGCGTAGGGCCACTCGGCGTCGAGGCCGGCCTGCATGCGCCGGTGGGACTCCTCGGTGCCGTCGCCGAGCCGGAGCACCCACATGCGGGCGTGGTCGACGTGGTAGTCCGCCTCTTTGACCGCCTTGGCCGCGACCGCCCCGAGGGTGTCGTCGCTGCTCGTGCGAAGGGCCGACCACAGCTCGTGGAGGTACGTCGACAGCAGGAGCAGGCGGGCCATGGTGACCGCGAAGTCGCCGTTGTCGCGCTCCACGAGCTGCACGTTGAGGAACTCCCGCTCGTCCCGGAAGTAGGCCAACGTGTCCTCGTCGCGGCCCTCAGCCTCGAGTACCCCGGCGTGGGTCAGGAGCGCGCGGGCCTGGCCGAGGAGGTCGAGGCCGATGTTGGCCAGCGCCACGTCCTCCTCGAGCTCGGGGGCCGAGGCGATCCACTCTCCCATCCGGTGCGAGGCGACCAGGACGTCGTCGGCGAGCGCGAGGAGGTAGCGGACGTGGACCTCACGCGGGTCGGCCCCACGCGGGTCGGCCTCTCGCAGGTTGGCCTCTCGCGGGTCGGTCGGGGCGACGCTCACAGGTGCTTCACCCCCTCGGGTAACTCGTAGAAGGTCGGGTGGCGGTAGATCTTGTCGGCGGCGGGCTCGAAGAAGGAGTCCTTCTCGTCGGGGCTCGACGCGGTGATCGCGGCGGCGGGCACCACCCACAGCGAGACGCCCTCCTGACGCCGGGTGTAGAGGTCGCGCGCGTTGCGCAGCGCCATCTCGGCGTCGGGGGCGTGCAGCGAGCCGACGTGGACGTGCGAGAGTCCCCGCCGCGAGCGGACGAAGACCTCCCACAGGGGCCATTCGCGTCGGTTCATGCCACCGCTCCCGTCGTACGTGCCTGTCGCTTCTCGGCGTAGGTCGCGGCCGCCTCGCGCACCCAAGCGCCCTCCTCGTGGGCCCGGACCCGATGGGAGAGACGCTGCTTGTTGCACGGACCGTTGCCCTTGATGACCTCGAAGAGCTCGGTGAAGTCGATCTCGCCGAAGTCGTAGTGGCCGCGATCCTCGTTCCAGCGCAGGTCGGGGTCGGGCAGCGTGAGCCCGAGCGCCTCTGCCTGGGGCACGGTCATGTCGACGAACCGCTGACGCAGCTCGTCGTTGCTGAACCGCTTGATACCCCACTTCATGGACTGCTCCGAGTGGGTCGACTCAGCATCGGACGGTCCGAACATCATCAGGCTGGGCCACCACCAACGGTCCACCGCGTCCTGAGCCATGGCCTTCTGCTCGAGCGTGCCGTGGGCGAGGGTGTGGAGCAGCTCGAAGCCCTGGCGCTGGTGGAAGGACTCCTCCTTGCACACTCGCACCATGGCCCGGGCGTAGGGGCCGTAGGAGCAGCGGCACAGCGGAACCTGGTTGACGATGGCGGCGCCGTCGACGAGCCAGCCGATGGCACCGACGTCGGCCCAGGTCACCGTGGGGTAGTTGAAGATCGAGGAGTACTTCTGCCGGCCCGTGTGGAGCGCGTCGAGGAGGTCCGCCCGGTCGGCGCCGAGGGTCTCCGCCGCGGCGTAGAGGTACAGACCGTGCCCGGCCTCGTCCTGGACCTTGGCCATCAGGATCGCCTTGCGGCGAAGGCTCGGTGCGCGGGTGATCCAGTTGCCCTCGGGCTGCATCCCGATGATCTCGGAGTGCGCGTGCTGCGCGATCTGCCGGACCAACGTCTTGCGGTACCCCTCCGGCATGGCGTCGCGGGGCTCGATGCGCCCGTCGGCGTCGATGAGGTCCTGGAAGCCCGGCGGATCCGCGGACTGGTCGGAGGGGGCGCCCTGGCGCGCAGCTCCGGGAGCGCCGGCAGCTCGCCGGTCGGTGGGCGCGCTGAAGTCGTTGCCGTACATGTGACCAGCCTAACAAAGTCGTATTACACGCTTGCGTCGCGATGGGCGTCGCTGTGTAACACCATGCGAGCCTGTCAGGATGGCGGCATGAGCACCACGCACGGCACCCCGTCCGCCGACGTGTCCGTCCGGGTCGCCTGGACCGACGACGCCGAGTCGATCGCCGCGGTCCAGGTGAAGGCGTGGCGGCGGTCCTACCACTCTCTCCTGCCCGCCGAGGTGCTCCAGACCCTCGACCCGGAGCAGTTCGCCGAGGCGTGGGAGTCCTCCCTCGCCAAGCCGAAGGACGCCCGCAACCGGGTCCTGGTCGCGCTCGAGCGCAACACGGTCCGCGGGTTCGCGATCACCTCCCCCTCCCAGGACCCCGACTCCGACCCGGTCCTCGACGGGGAGGTCGCCGAGCTCACCGTCGACCCGGACCACACCCGCCACGGGCACGGGTCCCGGCTGCTCCAGGCCTGCGTCGACACCCTCCGGGCCGACCGCTTCACACGTGCCGTGGCCTGGCTCAACAGCACCGACGACGGGCTGCGCAAGTTCCTCACCGACGCCGGCTGGGCGGCCGACGGCGCGCATCGCGAGCTCGACCTCCGTGGGGACGGCGAGGTCCTGGTGAAGCAGGTGAGACTACACACCGACCTGTCCGAATGAGCCATCGCTTTCGGACACTGAATCGGCCAGAATGGCAACCGGATCAGGACTTGGTACGTCCTACCTGGCGTGAGGCTCGTCACGGGGGAGCCGAACTTCTAGAGACCTCGTACGCATCGGAGGGATGCAGTGCTGGGACCGTTGCCGAAGATCTACCGCGTTCTCGTCTCCGTCGCCGCCCTGCTCGTGTTCGTCGGCGTCGGCGCCTGGGCGGCGTACCTGCTGCCCTACGACGTCCTGGTCAGCGTGGGCGCGAGCGTCGGGCTCGCCCTCGGCGCGATCACCGCCTACCTGCTGCTGCACCCCCCGAAGTCCACGACCTAACCCCAGCGCGCACCAGGCTCCGGGCAAGGCTAGGTTCGGCTGGTGACCGCCGCAGCCTCCTCCCATCGCACGATCATCCGTGACGGGGTGGCCGTCGGTGTTGCCACCGGCGCCTACGGCATCTCCTTCGGAGCAATCTCCGTGGCGGCCGGCCTCTCCGTCCTCCAGACCTGCGCACTGTCGCTGCTGGTGTTCACCGGCGCGTCCCAGTTCGCGCTCGTGGGCGTCGTCGCCTCCGGTGGCGCCCCTTTGTCGGGCGCGCTCACGGGCCTGTTGCTCGGCACCCGCAACACTCTCTACGGCCCCCGGCTCGCCCCGCTGCTCGCCTGGTCGGGCTGGCGTCGGGCGGGCGCGGCCCACCTCGTCATCGACGAGGCCACGGCCATGTCGGTCACGCGGGAGACCCGCGAGGAGGCCCGCGTCGGCTTTCTCAGCACCGGGATCGCCGTCTTCACGTTGTGGAACCTCGCCACGCTCGGCGGGGCCGTGGCAGGCGAGGCTCTCGGTGACCCACGCACCTACGGCCTCGACGCGGCCGTCGGCGGTGCCTTCCTCGCCTTGCTCTGGCCGCGTCTGCGAGACCGACGCAACCAGCTCACCGCGGTCCTCGCCGTGGCGCTCGCCCTCTCGCTGGTGCCGGTCACGGCCGCAGGGGTGCCGGTGCTCGCGGCCGGCGTGGTCGCCCTGGGAGTAGGACTGGCCGGCCGGCGGAGCGAGGACCCGACCGAGATACCCGACCGCGACGACCTGCCGAGCGGAGGCGAGCACGAATGATGTGGACCGCGATCATCCTCACCGCGATCGGCGCCTACCTCCTCAAGCTGGCCGGGCTGTCGATCCCCGGGTCGGTGCTCGAGCACCCCCTCGTCCACCGGGTCGCCGACCTCATCCCGGTCGCCCTCCTCGCTGCCCTCGTAGCGGTCCAGGTGTTCAGCGACGGCCCGTCCCTGGCCCTCGACGCCCGGGCGGCCGGCCTCGCCGCCGCGGTCGTGGCGCTGCTGCTACGGGCGCCCTTCATCGTCGTGGTCCTCGTGGCCGCACTGACGGCCGGGATCATCCGCCTCCTCTGACCCGGGCCCGCAGCTGTAACGAGGGGTGGTTTCAGCTGGTCGTCGCACCACTTCGTTGGGAGGAGTGGTGATGGTCCAGATGTTGCGGCAGCAGCGGCAGGCGTTTTGGGATCAGGTGCGTGCCGGGAGGTGGGCGGGGCAGGCGGCCGAGGCGATCGGCGTGTCCGAGGGCCGCGGTCAGCGGTGGTTCACCGAGTGTGGCGGGGTGATGGAACCTCGTTGTGTCCCCTCGGGTCGGTACCTGTCTCATGCCGAGCGCGAGGAGATCGCGATCTTGCACAGCCAGGGGCATGGTCCCCGCGAGATCGGACGTCTGGTCGGTCGTCCGCACTACACGGTGAGCAGGGAGCTGCGGCGCCATGGCAACCGTGATGGGACCTATCGGGCGTTGGTCGCACAGCAGCGGGCCGAGGACAGCGCCAGACGACCCAAGAAGGGAAAGCTGGCGACCGGTCCGAGGCTGCACGCCTATGTCGCCGACAAGCTCCAGACCGAGCAGTGGTCCCCGCGCCAGATCAGTCACGCTCTAGGGGTGGAGTTCCCCAACGACCAGACGATGCGCTGCAGTCACGAGACGATCTACCGGTCGATCTACGTCCAGGGCCGCGGCGAGCTGCGCCGCGAGCTGGCCCGCCACCTGCGGACCGGCCGGGAGCAGCGCAAACCCCAAAACCGGCCCCAGCGTCGCAAGGGCCGGCTGGTCGACACCATCCACATCAGCCAGCGTCCCGCCGAGGCCAACGACCGGGCCGTGCCCGGGCACTGGGAAGGTGATCTCATCCTGGGCAAGGGCGGCGGGTCGGCGATCGGCACCCTGGTCGAGCGGACCACCCGGTTCGTGATGCTGGTCCACCTCCCGAACCGGCGCACCGCCGAGGACTTCGCCGATGCCCTGATCCCGGTGCTGCACACCCTGCCCGAGCAGCTGCGCCGGTCGCTGACCTGGGACCAGGGCAAGGAGATGGCCCTGCACAAGAAGATCGGTTTCCAGGCCGACATCGATCTGTTCTTCTGCGACCCCCGCAGCCCCTGGCAGCGCGGCTCGAACGAGAACACCAACGGTCTGCTGCGCCAGTACTTCCCCAAAGATGTCAGCCTGCGCCAGTTCACCCCCGAGTACCTCGAGGAGGTCGCCGCCAAGCTCAACCGGCGACCCCGCCAAACACTGGGCTGGGCAACCCCAGCCCAACGCCTCGAGGAGCTACTCTGCGGACATCAAATCAACCCTGGTGCGACGACCAGCTGAAACCACCCGGGGTTATGGACCCTCCACAAGCGGCATACCGCTGGGGAGGCGTCCACAAGACGTGGGAAGTCGGGAGGAGTACGCCGGGTCAGGGAATGTCGATGCGGCCCTGCTCGTCGATCGGGAAGCCCGGGTTGTGCGCGATCTCCCAGAGGATCCCGTCGGGGTCGGCGAAGTAGCCGGAGTAGCCACCCCACTCCGTCCGGGTCGCGGGCTTCACGATGGTCCCCCCGGCCTCCTGCACGCGCACGAAGGCGAGGTCGACGGCGTCCTCGGAGGGGAGGTTGATGGCCAGGGTGATGCCGCGGTAGGCAGGCTGTTCATCGGAGGGCACCGCGTCGAGACGGGCGTCGTCGGCGAGCTCGTCGTAGCCGTAGAGCCCGATCCAGGTGCCGGAGGTCTTGAACCACACGATGCCGTTCGCAACGTCCCCGCGCCGTTGCCAGCCGAGGTCACCGTAGAAGCGGATCGACCGCGCGAGGTCGGTGACGCCCAGAGTCACGATGGCGAAGTTGGGTGAGATGTCGGTAGGCATGGGGCCATTGTTCCGTACCGCGACGTGCACCTGGCCCGCCCCCGTGCGGTCAGCGGCGCTCGTCGTACAGCTCGATCGCCCGACGTACGGCCGAGCGAGCGCGGCTGCGGTCACCGGCGTCGTCGTAGGCCAGCGCGAGGCGGTACCACGCCTGCCAGCTGTCCGGGGCTGCCTCGACCTCCGCCTGGCGGACACCGAATGCCTCGTCGGCGGCTGCCCGCTCGATCCGACCCGAGGGCCGCCGCGGCAGGTCGTCGACCGGGAGGCCGCCCTCGACCGCGAGCGCGGCTGCGAGCTCGGCCGAGCGGCGGCCGAAGACGATCTCGCGCCACACCAGGCCCAGCCCGAGGATCGGGATCAGGAGCACACCGACCCCGAGCACGATCGGGGCCGGCTCGCCGCTGGCGATGAAGGCCAAGCCCTTGGCGCCGATGACCACGGCGTAGAAGACGAGGACCACGACCAGGACGGCGACGACCGCCTTGGTACGCATCAGTCGAGACCCATGAACGCCTCGAGTCCGACGGTCAGGCCGGGTGCTGAGCCGATGCTGCGCAGCCCGAGAAGGACGCCGGGCATGAAGGAGATGCGGTCCATCGAGTCGTGTCGGATGGTGAGAGTCTCCCCCGGTCCACCGAGGATGACCTCCTGGTGTGCGACGAGACCACGCAGGCGCAGGCCGTGGACGCGGATCCCCTCGACGTCGGCGCCGCGCGCACCCTGGAGCGAGGTCGAGGTGGCGTCGGGGATCGGGCCCGAGCCGGCCCTGCGGCGAGCCTCGGCGACGAGCGAGGCAGTGCGTCGGGCGGTGCCCGAGGGCGCGTCCGCCTTGTCCGGGTGGTGGAGCTCGACGATCTCCACGGACTCGTAGAACGGAGCCGCCTCGGCGGCGAAGCGCATCATGAGGATCGCCCCGATGGAGAAGTTCGGAGCGATCAGCACCCCGGTCCGGGGGGCGTCGGACAGCCACGAGCGCAGCTGGTCGATCCGCTTGTCGTCGAAGCCGGTCGTGCCCACCACGGCATGGATGCCGTGGTCGATGCAGAACTCCAGGTTGTCCATGACCACGTCGGGATGGGTGAAGTCCACCACCGCCTCGGCCCCGGACGAGACCAGCTCGTCGATGCTGTCGTCGGCGTCGACCGCCGCGACCAGCTCCATGTCGTCCGTGGCCTCGACCGCTCGACAGACCTCAGCGCCCACCTTGCCTTCGGCGCCGAGGACGCCCACCTTCATCTTCGCCGTCACAGGCACAAACCCTAGTCGGCGACGTCAGGAGCCGGCGGCCGCGGGCCCCACGACGGCCAGCGTCTCCGGCTGGTCGAAGAGCTCCTTGGCCAGGAGCTGGACCTCCTCGACGGTGACCGCGTCGACGCGGCGGATCACGTCGTCGATACCCGGCAGCTCGTCGTAGAGCAGCTCGGCCTTGGCGATCCGCGACATCCGCGTGCCCGAGTCCTCCATGCTCAGCACGAGTCCGCCACGGAGCTGGCCCTTCCCGCGCTCGAGCTCCTCGGGGGTGACACCCCTCTGGGCGAGGAGCTGCATCACGGAGCGGACCACGTCGAGCACGTCGTCGCTGCGCGCCGGGAGGCACCCCACGCCGACCCCGAACATGCCGCTGTCGGCGTAGTGGGAGGCGAAGGAGTACACCGAGTAGGCCAGGCCACGACGCTCGCGCACCTCCTGGAACAGCCGCGAGGACGTGCCACCGCCGAGCACCGCGTTGAGCACGCCGAGGGCGTAGCGACGGTCGTCGGTGCGCACCAGGCCGTTGACGCCGAGCACGAGGTTGACCTGCTCGAACGGCCGCGCCAGCGTGATCTCACCGGCCGTCGTCCTGCGGGCCCGCTCGCCACGGCGTGGGGGCAGCGGCAGCACGGAGGTGTCGGCCAGGAAGTCCCCCCTCCCGAACGCGTCCTGCACCATGCGTACGACGGCGGCGTGGTCGACGTTGCCGGCAGCGGCGACCACGATGTTCTCGGGTCGGTAGCGGGTGCGGTAGTAGCGCTTGACCTGGGCCTGCGTCAGCGCCTCGATCGAGGCGGCCGTGCCCGCGATGGGCCGCCCGAGCGGGGTGCCGCCCCAGGCCTTCTCGGCGAACAGGTTGTGCACCACGTCGTCGGGGTCGTCGTCGTGCATGGCGATCTCGTCGAGGATCACCTCGCGCTCGGCCTCGACGTCCGCGGCCGTGATCAGCGAGGAGGTGACCATGTCGCCGAGGACGTCGACGGCGAGCGGCAGGTCCTGATCGAGCACCCGCGCGTGGAAGCAGGTGTACTCCTTCGCCGTGAACGCGTTGAACTCGCCGCCGACGGTGTCGAGGGCGACGGAGATGTCCATGGCCGACCGCGTCGGCGTGCCCTTGAAGAGCAGGTGCTCGAGGAAGTGGGAGGCCCCCGACAGCGTCGGGGACTCGTCCCTGGACCCGACGCCGACCCACGCACCGACGGTGGCGGACCGGACGCCGGGCATCGTCTCGGTCACGACCCGCAGCCCTCCGGGCAGGACGGTCCGGTAGACCTGTGAGACCACAGATCCGCCGGGGCCCTTCTCAGTCAGGAGGGTGCGGGTCGTGCCCGGACTCTGCTGGGAAGCGGTGAACGGAGTCGTCACTTGTCTCCGTCGTCGCCCGAGCCCTCGTCGGAGCCGGCCTCGTCTTCCTCGACGACGGGCACCAGCGAGAGCTTGCCGCGGTCATCGATCTCGGCGATCTGGACCTGGACCTTCTGGCCCACCGAGACGACGTCCTCGACCGCGTCGACCCGCTTGCCGCCGGCGAGGGCGCGCAGCTTGCTGATGTGCAGCAGGCCGTCCTTGCCGGGCATCAGCGAGACGAAGGCGCCGAAGTTGGTCGTCTTCACGACCGTGCCGAGGTAGCGCTCGCCGACCTCGGGCATCTGCGGGTTCGCGATGCCGTTGATGATCGAGCGGGCGGCCTCCGCGGACTCGCCGTTGGTGGCGCCGATGTAGATCGTGCCGTCGTCCTCGATGCTGATCTGGGCGCCGGTGTCGTCCTGGATCTGGTTGATCACCTTGCCCTTGGGCCCGATGACCTCGCCGATCTTGTCCACGGGAACCCTGACGGTGATGATCCGCGGCGCGTGCAGCGACATCTCGTCGGGGGTGTCGATCTCCTCGGCCATGACGTCGAGGATCGCCATCCGTGCGTCACGGGCCTGGGTCAGCGCGCCGGCGAGCACGTCGGCGGGGATGCCGTCGAGCTTGGTGTCGAGCTGCAGGGCGGTGACGAACTCCCGGGTGCCGGCGACCTTGAAGTCCATGTCGCCGAACGCGTCCTCCGCACCGAGGATGTCGGTGAGGGTGACGTACTCGGTCTTGCCGTCGACCTCACCGGAGATGAGGCCCATCGCGATGCCCGCGACGGGTGCGCGCAGCGGCACACCTGCCTGGAGCAGCGACAGGGTCGAGGCGCACACCGAGCCCATGGAGGTCGAGCCGTTGGAGCCGAGGGCCTCGGACACCTGACGGATCGCGTACGGGAACTCCTCGCGCGTGGGCAGCACCGGCACGAGCGCCCGCCCGGCGAGCGCGCCGTGGCCGATCTCACGGCGCTTGGGGGAGCCCACGCGGCCGGTCTCACCGGTGGAGTACGGCGGGAAGTTGTAGTTGTGCATGTAGCGACGCGTGGTCTCCGGGGAGAGCGTGTCGAGCTTCTGCTCCAGCGTCAACATGTTGAGGGTGGTGACGCCCAGGATCTGGGTCTCACCGCGCTCGAACAGCGCCGACCCGTGCACGCGCGGGATCACGCCGACCTCGGCGGACAGCGGACGGATGTCGGCGAGACCACGGCCGTCGATGCGGACCTTGTCGCGCAGCACGCGGTCGCGGACGAGCTTCTTGGTCAGCGCCCGGAACGCCGCGCCGAGCTCCTTCTCGCGCCCCTCGAAGTCGGGCGCGACCTTCTCGATGACCGCGGCCTTGACCTCGTCCATCTTCGTCTCGCGCTCCTGCTTGCCGGAGATGGTCAGCGCCTCGGCGAGCTCCTTGGCAGCAGCCTGCTCCACAGCGGCGTACACGTCGTCCTCGTAGTCGAGGAAGACCGGGAAGTCCGCGACGGGCTTCGCTGCCTGCTTGGCAAGCTCGGCCTGTGCGTCGCACAGCTGCTTGATGAACGGCTTGGCCGCGTCGAGCCCGCTGGCGACGACCTCCTCGGTCGGGGCCTGCTTGCCGGAGCGCACGAGGTCCCAGGTGGACTCGGTGGACTCGGCCTCGACCATCATGATGGCGACGTCGCCGGTCTCGGTGACCCGTCCGGCCACGACCATGTCGAAGACCGCGTCCTCGAGCTGGCTGTGCTTGGGGAAGGCCACCCACTGGCCGTCGATCAGCGCCACGCGGACGCCGCCGACCGGGCCGGAGAACGGCAGGCCGGAGAGCTGGGTGGAGATCGACGCGGCGTTGATCGCGAGCACGTCGTAAGGCGTGTCGGGCTCGAGCGCCATGACCGTGATGACGACCTGGACCTCGTTGCGAAGGCCCTTCTTGAACGTCGGGCGCAGCGGCCGGTCGATGAGACGGCAGGTGAGGATGGCGTCCTCGGAGGGACGGCCCTCACGACGGAAGAAGGAGCCGGGGATCTTGCCCGCGGCGTACATCCGCTCCTCGACGTCGATGGTGAGCGGGAAGAAGTCGAAGTGCTCCTTGGGATGCTTCCCGGCCGTGGTCGCCGAGAGCAGCATGGTCTCGTCGTCGAGGTAGGCGGTGACCGAGCCGGCGGCCTGGCGTGCCAGGTAGCCGGTCTCGAACTTGACGGTGCGGCTGCCGAACTTGCCGTTGTCGATGACGGTCTCGACGGCGGAGATGGTGGGTTCCTCCACGGGATACCCCTTTCTGTTCGCGGAGCGATCCCGCGAGAGCGCCCATGATCAGCTGCTGACCAGTGGTGCGCTGGTGGCTCCGCTGGCACAGGGGCCGGTCTTCGATCGAGGCCCGCGGGGCTCCGGCTGGGCCGGGTTCGTCCCGAAGGCCACTACCGAGGACCGGGCCGGACGTCCGCGGTCGCTCCGATGAGTGGATGGTGTTCAGTTGTGCAACGACGTCTCCGAGCGTAACCGGGAAACGTCGCGATCATGCAGCAGGAGCGGCCTCCGGTGCCTCGTGCGGTGCACGGGGTGCCGGGGGCCGCTCCTGCTCAAGACGTGAGGTCGATCAACGACGCAGACCGAGCCGCTCGACGATGGAGCGGTACCGGTTGATGTCTTCCTTCTGCATGTAGTTCAGAAGGCGACGACGCTGACCCACGAGGAGCAGCAGGCCACGACGGCTGTGGTGGTCGTGCTTGTGGGTCTTGAGGTGCTCGGTGAGGTGGGCGATGCGGTGGCTGAGCAGCGCCACCTGGACCTCCGGAGAGCCGGTGTCGCCCTCGGACGTGGCGTACTCGGCGATGATCTTCTTCTTGGTCTCCGCTTCGGTGCCTCTGGACACGCGACTTCCCTTCGGTGTGCTCGTTGCGCGGCGCGCCGGGGCCTGTTCACCCGGGCACTCTGGATCCGCGGCCGTTCTGACGGCGA
>DATHVS010000122.1:0-21926 GCA_035461195.1 Nocardioidaceae bacterium | reverse complement strand
CTCCCCCAAGTAAGGCGTCTCCTCCGGCTTCCAGAACTCGTCGAGGGTCGTCGTCACCCAAGCCAGCAACACCGCGCCCACGAGCATGGTGCCAGGCACGAACCAGTAGCTGTTGCGCAGCCACTCGAAGAAGTAGCTGATTCGCGTGCCCATCAGGCCCCCTCGCACGTCGTACGTGCCTCGAACCTAGCCGGGGGCGAGCGGTCACGTCCTCGTGTCAGCAGACCTCCTGGTACTCCCGTCCACCGAAGGCGGCCAGCCACTCGGCCTCGTTGAGCCCGCGGCCGACGATCCCGCACGCGAACTCGACGGCGTGGTCCATGGAGGTGTTCCACTCATAGACCGCGCCGTCCCAGCTGAAGATGCGCAGGGTCCGGTTGTCTTCGAGGAACACCGACGCGCTGTTCCTGTCGCCCGGTTGGATTGTGCCCAGGAGCGCACTCGTCCGTCCGTCCCACAGACTCACCCTGCCGGAGCCGTCGTTGGTGGCGACCAGGGCACCGTCCCCGGACCAGGTCACGTGGCGGCCCTCGGTCTCGTGCCCGGCCATCGTGTCGACGGAGCGGAGCGTCCGACCGGTGGCCACCTCGACGATCTCGAGACCCTCGACGCTGCCCAGCGCCAAGCGGTTGCCGTCCGGCGAGAGCGCCGCTGATTTTGCCGAGTGCTGGAGGGTCCCCTGCCGGATCACCTCACCGTTCTCGAGGTCGACATGGGACCACTGCCTCGCGGCGCCGAACCAGTCGAAGTCCCCTCCCAGCTCGAGGGTGGTGACGAACACGGCGGTGTCTTCGTCCGGACCTAGCACCACCAGCTCGCTCCTTTGCCCGGATAGGCCTACGGGGTCGGTCAAGGACTCCAACGTCTCGGCGTCGAGCAACATCACGCCACCGTCCGCGTCCACGAGGATGCGCTCGCCCGTCTCGTCGTACTCGACTATGCCGGCGCCGTCGAACTGCCTCTCCGCGAGGAGCTCACCCGTGCCGGCGTCGAGGATCTGGAGCCGAGCCTGGCGGTCCAGAAGAGCCAGACGACCGCCGTCCGGGGTCCACGAATGGTCGTCCTCGTTGTCACCGACCCAGCCGTTGCTCTCCGCCGGCGTGGACCTCCCGTTGGCGCTCTCGACGAAGCTCAGTCTCCCGTCCTCGATCTCGGGATCCCACGTGTTGACCGCCACGGTCGCACCGTCAGGAGACGGGTACCGCGTGGTGGCGTCCCAGGCGAGCCTTGGCTCGTCGAGTGGGGTCACCTTCTGGACGTACCGCTCGTCTCCGCGGATGTCGAAGACCATCAGACCGCTGTCAGTGGTGGCGAAGACTCGTCGCCCGTCATGATCGAGACGCGCATCAAACCAAAGCGTCGAGCCAAGCGGCAGTCGCTCGAGCATGGTCCCGTCTGTGGTGTTCCAGACCATGACCGTTCCGTCCTCGGACGCCGCCGCCACCAGACCTCCGTCCGGTGAGAAGTGGATCCGTCTGTTCGGCTCCTGCGGGCCTCGAAGCCGGTGGATCTCTTGTCCGTTGCTGTCCGCGATCACGACGTCGTTGCCCTTTGCGTGCGCGTACGTCGAGCCGTCCGGGCTGACCTCGAACGGGTGACCGAGCTCGCCGAGGTCGCCGACCGCTCGACCTGTGGCCATGTCGAAGACCTGCACGACCGGTGGTTCGTCGGTGCTGTACCCCGGTAGGACGTACAAGCGCTCCCCGTCGGCGGAGAACTCGGTGTACCAGGTGTCGCCTTCCAAGTCGATCTCGTAGAGCGGCCGGTCGGGTTGCTCCAGGTCCCAGACCAACGCAACGTACCGAAACCCCTCCGGAACGATGGCCATGGTCGAAGCGAGGAACCGCCCGTCCGGGCTGAGATCCACGTCGTTGGTGTAGCTGTTCGAGGGGAAGCCTCCTGGCTGGTCCTCCAGCGGACGGTAGGTCTGCGCGTCGATCAGCCGCACCGCGTCGCCACGGAGGTTGAGGATGCCGATCGCCATGAGGTCGCCGGCCGGGCTGTAAGCAATCGGGTCCGACGATCCGCCGATCTCCATGTCCCAGGCCTCCGGGAACGGGTCGTAGTCACCGAGAAGCTCCAGGCTCTCGGCGTCGTAGAACCAGATGTGGTTCGCGGCGTCCATGACCGCGACCTGTCCGCCGTCGGGAGAGATGTCCATGCGCCAGAACGGCAGGTCCACCGCCGGCACGAACGAGGTCAGCTGAGGGCTGCGGGCCAGTGCCGCGAGGAGGCCTG
Organism: Nocardioidaceae bacterium; assembly: GCA_035461195.1. Lineage (GTDB taxonomy): Bacteria > Actinomycetota > Actinomycetes > Propionibacteriales > Nocardioidaceae > Nocardioides_C. Next base: position 19,688 of record DATHVS010000122.1, on the reverse strand, counting down.
CGCGTGACTCGGCGGACGACTCCACGGCGTGGGCGGCCACGGCCAGCTGCAGCGACCGGTCGATCCGGTCGGTGAGCTGGGACTGCGCCGCGACCCGACGTGCGTCAGCTGCGGTTGCCGCCTCGTCCGCGCGGTTGGCCTGGCGGACGGCGAGTGTCCCCGCGACCAGGCCGACGATGAGCAGGAACGCAGCTCCGGCAAGGAGCCCTCGCAGGCGTCGGTTGACCCGGGCCTGGTAGCGAGCCTGCTGGGCAGCGGTCTGCTCCTCCTTCTCGGCGAGACGTTTTCCCTCGTCGAGGAACGCCCGCTCGGTCGGGGTGAGATCGGGCTGCGATGCCGCGCGCCATTCGAGTGCCTGGGCCAGGCGCGTGCCGCGGTAGAGCTCCGAGTCAGGGCGGCCCATGCCGTCCCAGGTGTCTGCCGCGACGGCCAGGTGCCTCAGGATCAGCTGACCCTCGGTGTCCTCGTCGAGCCAGCCACGCAGCCTGGGCCAGGCGCGCGCCAGAGCCTCGTGGGCGAGCTCCACGACGCCGTCGTCGCTGGTCACGAGACGAGCGGATACCAGCTGTTCCATGAGTCGGTCGTGCTCGGCGTCGACGGAGAGCAGGCGCCGCGGGATGCGACTGCGCACCGCCTCCCCCTCGGGACTTGGCGAGACCAGACGCAGCATGAGGTCGCGCAGCATCGCCCGCTGCTCGGCGGTCATGTCGTCGTAGAGGTCCTCGGCCGACTGCGCGACGGCGTTCCTGATGCCGCCGGTGGCCTGGTAGCCCTCGAGCGTGAGCACGCTCCCCTCACGACGTTCCCAGGTCTGGCGGAGGGCGTGCGACAGGTGCGGCAGCGCCCCGGGCTCACCCTCGACCTCACGCACCAAGAGCTCCACCAGGCCCGGCTCGAGACGAAGACCCGCCTGTTTGGCCGGCCCCTCGATGGCGCTCCGAAGGCTCTCGGTCGACATCGGGTTCAGGAGGTACAACCCCTTCTCCACAAGCCGGGCGAAGTCCGCGTGCGCCGCCAGGTCACCGAACCGGTCAGCCCGCAGCGCGATGACCAGAGGCGCGGTCTCGGCGTGCGTCGTGAGTGCTGCGAAGAACCGGGTCTGCTCGTCGTGGTCCTCGCACAGGGAGACGGCCTCCTCGCACTGGTCGACGACCAGCACCACCGGCGACCCCGTCGAGGGCACGGCAGTCAGCGCGTCCATGGGATGCGGTCCCGGCGTGATCACCACGACCCGCCTGCCGTCCCGGCGTACCGCTGCCGCCAGGCCCGCCCTCACCAGTGACGACTTCCCCGAGCCCGACGGCCCCACGACCGCGAGTACGCCGGAGTCCGCCAGCCGACCGAGACAGGCGGCGATGTCGGCGTCCCGACCGAAGAACGCCTCGGTGTCGGCCACGTCGTACGGGACCAGGCCGAGGTAAGGACACGTGACGCTCGGCTCGACCGGCGCGGTGTCCGCGAGCAGCGACGACTCCTGACGAAGGATCGCCTGCTCGAGCGCGACCAGGTCCGGCCCGGGATCGAGACCGAGCTCGTTGAGCAGCACGTTCTTGACCTGGTGCAGCGTCCGAAGCGCGTCGGCCTGGCGTCCGGAGCGGTACTGCGCGAGCGCGAGCAGCTCCCACCGACGCTCACGCAGTGGTGCGTCCTCGACGCACTTGCGCGCCTCGGTCAGCACCTCGCGGTGGCGGCCGGTCCCGAGGGCGGCCTCCAGTCGCAGCTCCTCGGCGTCACGTCGCAGCTCCTCGAGACGCTCGGCCTCACGGCGGCCCGGCTCCCACTCCTCGAGGTCCGCCAGCGGACGCCCCCGCCACAGGCCCAGCGCCGCGTCGAGGGTGTACGTCGCCCGCTCCGGCTCGCCCAGGGTGAGCTGCTCCCTGGCTCGAGACACGAGCCGCTCGAACTCCAGCGAGTCGAGGTCCGAACGGGGGACGGTCAGCCGGTAGCCGTGGTCCACGGTCTCGATGACCCCCGTGCCGAGCACCTTCCGAAGTCTCACCACCGAGCCCTGGACGACCTTGCTCCACGTGGCCGGAGGGGTCTCAGGCCACAGCGCCTCAGCGATCTGCTCGGCCGTCACGACATCTTTCGGGCGAATCGCCAGCGTCTCCAGCACGACCCGGTCCCGCGGCGCCAGGCCGTGCGCCCCGCCGTTGACCAGGAGTGGGCCGAGAACTGCGATGCCCATGCCATGACAGTGATCGCCCGGGGATTACCGGTCAATGGCACGTTTACCCGGCCGTTACCGGTCCTGCACCGCTCCTGCACCGGCCGCCGTCACAACGGATCCATGACGTCCGGCACTCGACGAAAGGAAAACGTCATGACCACCCAGACGGTCCACCCGGCCCACCACTTCTCCCCCAAGTCCGTGATCGCGTCCGTCGTCGCCCTCTTCGCAGCCGTCGCTGTTGGGTTTGGCATCGCGGCCCTGACGCTCGACCAGTCGACCGTGACCCCGCCGGCCACCATCGTCGTCAAGGCACCAGCCGCCAACCCGGGCAGCGACGCCTACGACGGAACGAACCGCGAGGTTCGCGAGCTGATGCACCGACGTTGCGCAGCAGGGGTCGGCTGCTGAACCACGACCAAGACCTCCGGACGAAGCGCAGGGGCCTCGTCCGGAGGTTTTCGCCTGTGTTGTCCACAGGGTGGCCACTGGGTCTGGCCGGACCCGGACCAACTCAGTAGGTTTCTGCTCGCCGTCACCCGGGTCACCGCGGCCACGGCATCTCGGTAACCGTTTCCCTCTGGGGGTCGAATGCTCGTGTCTCGGGTGGCCGCATCAGCGCGCGGTCCGCGTCGATCCCTGCTGGCTCGCCGGTCGGCTGCACTGGTGGCAGTGGTCGTGGTCGGTGCGCTGGCGATGGCCGGCTGTCAGGCGAACCCGGCGCCACCTCCCCTTGAAAGTACGTCGAGCTCCCCCACGCCCTCGCCCAGCCCGACCATCACGGCCCCCACACTCCCCGCCGAGGCCCAGGGCACCAGCAAGGCCGCCGCCAAAGCCTTCGTTCGCCACTACATCGCTCTTATGAACCACGCGGTGGCAACGGGTCACGTCAACCCACTATTGGACGCCAGCGATCCAGGCTGCTCATCCTGCGCTGCGGTCGTTGAGCAGGTCGACAGTATTTACAACGCAGGCGGTTCGATCGAGAGCGAGGGTTGGCAGATTGCTACCATTCGTCCGGTTCCGGGAACGCCTCGGGCCCGGCCCCAGTTCGATGTGGGTCTGTTGATGTCGCCTCAAGAGGTCATCGAACACAGCGGCGCAGACGTCACCAACTACGACGGCGGAAAGCTCCCGGCCAGCTTCACCCTGATACGTCAGGGATCCGAGTGGCGCGTCTTGGCCTGGGAGCGGGCGGCATGAGTCTTAGAAGAGCAGCCGCCCTCGTCACGTGCGCTGTGTTCATCCTCAGTTTGTACTCCCCTGGCGGGCACGTGAGTGCGTCAGGAAATCAAGCCGACGGATGCGCGGAGTCTGCTCAGGCGGTAGGTGACGTCATCGCTGTCCAGGCCGCATGCAGTTACGACGGCGATGCGATCGCTAATGCATCCGATGCCGCGAGCTCGGAGAACATGCCGCCCGTCTTCACGGAGTACCGGTGGGTAGTGGTGTGCGTGAGTCCAACCTCGACAACGGAGGCCGCCGCTGAGACGGACTGTTACGCAGCACAGGTCTGTCCAGGCGCCAGAGAGCGCCTCTACCGCCTCTGGGGCCGCGCAGAAGCCACCGAGACCTGGGTCCCCCTGTCCACCAGTTGCTTCGGCTCAGCCCCCACCGACGCAGACACACCCAGACCCCAGATCACCCCTGCCCTGGTCCTCAACGAGATCCGCCGCATCGGCCTTCCCACCCTCCGGACCCACACCCAGCCCGAGGACAAGACCCTCGTCAACTTCGACACGATCTTCTACGCCCAGCCCCGCCCCTTCACCGCCACCGTCACTCTCCTCGGCCAGCAGGTCGACATCACCGCCGAGCCCACTAGCTACACCTGGCACCACGGCGACGGCACCAGCGCCACGACCCGGACCCCAGGCGCCCCCTACCCCTCCCAGGAGGTCACCCACCGCTACACCAACGCGCACACCACCGTCCGGCCACGCCTCGACGTCACCTACGCCGCACGCTTCCGCGTCAACGACGGCATCTGGCAGACCATCGACGAGACCGTGACCATCACCGGCCCCGAGACCGCCCTCCGCATCACCGAAGCCACCCCCGTCCTCTCCGGCGACTACAGCTGAACGACCAGACGCCCAGGCCGTGATCCACTTATGCGCTTGCACGTCCCTCACGTTGTGCCTGCTGAGACAGGGCTTCGCGATCAGGAGGGAGTGCGCCACCATGTGGCATGCGCAACCGCCGACTCGCCGCCACTCTCGGCTACCTGACCCTCGCAGCCGTCGACACCTATCTCGCAGGCAAGAAGGGGAAGGCGGCTCGACGGGCTCGTTTCGTCACGAAGCCGATGCTGATGCCCGCTCTTGCCGCAAGCACTCACCTTGCCGCGGAGGAGCGGGGTGGCTCGCTGGTCCGCGGCGTTCAGGTCGCGCAGCTGTTCTCCTGGGGTGGTGACGTCGCCCTGCTGGGCAGGAGCGAGCGGAGCTTTCTGACAGGTGTCGGCTCGTTCTTCCTCGCGCACGTCGGCTACATCGGCGCGTTCACGACGGCGCGCGACCCTCAGGCCCGCCTCTCCGACACAGGCACCAAGGCCGGTGCTGCAGCCTGGGTGGCGTCGGCTCCTCTCATGGCGGTCGCCGCAGGCCGGAAGGACCCGACGCTGAAAGTGCCGATCGCGGCGTACGCCGGGATCCTCTCGACGATGTTCGCGACCTCGATGACTCTGAACCCCACCCTCCCGCTGTCGGCTCGGCGTCAGATCATGGCGGGCACGTCGCTGTTCCTGCTGTCCGACAGCCTGCTCGGGGTCCAGGAATTCCTTCGCAAGGAGCGCAACCCTGCTCTCGAGTCGGCCGTCATGGCGACCTACACGGCTGGCCAGCTCCTGATCGCGGAGGGCGCGGCTTCAGCCGCCCGCGCCACCGTGTGACGTCCAGGACCCGCCGGGCCGCGAGCACGCGACGAGGGCGGGACCGCGCGTAGCGGCCCCGCCCTCGTGCTTCCCCTCGATGCCGGCCACGGGTCGAAGGAAGCCGGCATCAAAGCCTTCAGTCCACCGGGACGGCGAGCTCCTGACCCTGCATGAGGCCGGCGCTCGGCAGCGCGTTGAGCTCCTGGATGTAGTGGATCATCTCCCGCACCTCGCCGGGCTCGGCGATATCGGATGCGATCCCCCAGAGCGTGTCGCCGGGGGCCACCACGATCTTGCGCGTCTCCACCGGCTGACCTGCCTCGCCGGTGGCCGCGGAGGTGTCGCCGAAGACGGTGAGCGCCACGAAGGCCAGTCCCAGGAACAGCAGGAGCACCGTCAGCCGGCCGCGACGGGTCAGCCTCACACTCGACGTACGCCGGGACGAGCCCTTACGCGAGAAGCTGAAGTCGTGGGGTGCAGCGATGGTGCTCATGAGTGAGACCTCCTCGGAGATGCCGTGCGGTGCGTCCATGAACAGAGGTCTATCGGGGCCCACCGACACTTTTCGTCGGGCGACCCTCGAAAGCCTGTTCGATCGAACATGTGTACGAACATAGGCGTGCGACCTGGAGAAGACAAGAGACACGCCGAACACATGTTCGAGCGATTCGCACGGCGCGGCGGCTCACCCCGCCGCAAGCGGATCAGGCCTGGTTGCGCATCCTGCGCCTGCCCTCCCACAGGAATGCCCGCTCCGCCTTCATCGACACCGAGGGCGTGAGGGACGTGAACCGCATCAGGACCGACCGCCATGTCGGCAGCGAGCGGACCACCCGCCTGGTGCCGAGCAGGTCGACCGCGGCCCGAGCCGTCTCCTCCGCGGTCAGCAGCCTCCCACCCGAGTGGACCAGCGCCTTGGCGCGTCCGTCGTGCCTCATCGCGTCGACCATGGGAGTGTCCACGCCGTCGGGGCACAGCGCATGGACGTGCACCTTTCGCGGTGTCTCGACCTCGACGGAGGTGGTCAGCGAGACCACGGCAGCCTTCGTCGCGGCGTACACCGAGAGCCCGGGCACCGGACCGTGCGCCGACAACGAGGCGGTGTTCACGATGTCGCCGCCGTCGGGGCCGAACGCCTCGAGCGCGGCGCGCATACCCCAGATCACGCCCATGACGTTGACCTGGACGAGCTGCTCCGCCGAGGCCGAAGAGAGCTCCTGGAGCGTCCCGTCGTTGCCCACGCCGGCGTTGTTGAACCAGGCCGCCAGCGGCCCATGGCTCAGTGCCTCCTCGGCGATCTTGCGGTGGGACGCCTCGTCACGCACGTCCTGGTGCAGGCCGGCCGCCGCGCCGATCTCCGCAGCGGTACGTCGTACCGCCTCGCTGTCGATGTCGGTCAGGACGACGTGGTAGCCACGGCCGACCATGATCTCACCGATAGCACGGCCGATGGCGCGCGCACCACCGGTGACGACGACGGAGCGGCCGACCTCAGGTCCAGGGTTCATGGAGGAACTCAACCAGACACGCCCGTTCGAACAGGTGTTTGAAGGATCGCCGCCCACGGTCTACCTTGTGAACAAGCGACCACGGCAGCGACGCGGCACACCGGGAAGGCACCACCATGGCAGCAGGCAAGGGCAGATCAGTCTCCGAGCTCCCCGACGGCCCTCCGGACGCGTCCGGCCTGACGCCACGCCAGCAGCGGATCCTCCAGGTGATCCGTGAGTCCATCGAGGGCCGCGGTTACCCGCCCAGCATGCGTGAGATCGGCGAACGGGTCGGGCTGACCAGCTCCTCCTCGGTCGCCCACCAGCTGCGGACGCTCGAGGAGAAGGGATTCATCAAGCGCGACCCGAACCGTCCCCGCGCGATGCAGGTCTTCTCCCCCGCCGAGGCCGACCAGCCCGCGGAGACCGGCACCGGCGACGCCGCGGTGAACCCGATGCCTGCCGCCGCGTACGTTCCGGTCGTGGGCCGGATCGCAGCCGGTGGCCCGATCCTCGCCGAGGAGCGCGTCGAGGACGTCTACCCGCTGCCGAAGAGCCTCGTCGGCGAGGGCACCCTGTTCCTGCTCGAGGTGGTCGGCGACTCGATGATCGACGCCGCGATCTGCAGCGGCGACCACGTCGTGGTGCGCCAGCAGCCGACCGCGGAGAACGGCGAGATCGTCGCGGCGATGCTCGACGGCGAGGCCACGGTCAAGACCTTCCAGCGCAAGGACGGCAAGGTCTGGCTGCTCCCCCACAACGAGGCCTACGACCCGATCGACGGCACGCACGCGACGATCCTCGGCAAGGTCACCGCGGTCCTGCGCCGCGTCTGAGCGTCAGCCCGCAACAGCCAGGGCGATCAGCGCGACGGTAGGCGGCAGCGCCTGCCCGATGGAGCTACGCCACAGGCGTCGCTCGGTCACGTACAACACCGCGCCGCTGACCAGCATGCTGGCCGAGGTAAAGACCACCAGGCTCGTGCCAACGGCCTCCTCACCGACGCGGGCGAGGGCGACGCCGGCGAGCGCCGCGACCCCGAAGAAGAAGTTGTAGAAGCCCTGGTTGACGACCCAGAGCCGAACGGTGGCCTCCTGGCCCGGCTCGATCAGGAAGATCGAGTGGAGCTCGGGGCGGCGGTAGAAGAAGCTTTCGAGCACGAAGACCACCACCAGTGTCACGCCCATGAAGACGGCGGCGATCTGGGTAACGAGGTTCATGACCTCACCTCGAGTCGTTGTCGCAGTTGTGGGAGGGCCTCACCGCTCAGCTGGGTCAACGAAGCAGCACGGCCGGTGATGAGCAGCAGCAGCGCGGCGATCGGGCCTCTTACGAGTGCACCCTCGCCGGCCGTCCATTCTGTGTCGGTGGCCTCGAGCCGGCACCCCGCCAACCTCTTGCGCGCGTTGAACGGGAAGAGGTTGTCGCGAAAGGCCTCTGCCGAGGCGCGAGCGGCTTCGACAGGCATCTCGTGGTGCCGCCCGAGCGGGATCACGATGTCCTGGGTGTGCACCAGGGTGTCCAGGAGGGCGTGCTTGTGGTTGGTGCCCGGCGCTAGGCGACGCGACTCCGCCAGCCGGCGGTAGTCGTCGACGATCTGCCCGGTGGGCCTGCTGGCGAGGTGCTGCGCCTCGTCATGCGCCGCCCGGTTAAAGCTGCCGCGAGCACGCAGGAGCGCCGCAGCCATCTGGGCGACCTTGGCTTCAGGAGCACTGATCACGTGAGCGGCGACGTCCCGCACCGACCAGCCCTCGCAAAGGCTCGGGTGCTCCCACTCCTCGGGCGTCAGCGTCTCGAGGATGTCCGCGAGGGCTGCCCGCTCCGCGTGGATGACGTGCCACACCTGAGCCTTGTCCATGACCCACCACTCCAGGGAAGTAGTAAGATTCTCTGACCAATGTGAGGCGGTCTCCGACCGAAGTCAAGAGGTGTACATGCCTGGTCCAGGGAGCGCTCATGCCAACACGGGCCTGCTCATGTTCGTCGCCCACCGGGCCATGGAGGCGCGCGTCCTCGACGCTTTGGCCACGGCGGGGTTCGGCGACGTCACCATGGCTCAGGCACGCGTGTTCCAGCGCATCGGCGCAGAAGGCACGCGGCTCACCGACCTCGCTGAGCAAGCCCGGGTGACCAAGCAGACCGCAGGGTTCCTCGTCGACCAGCTCGAGCGAGCCGGGTACGTCGAGCGCCGACACGACCCGTCGGACGCCCGCGCCCGGCTGGTGTGCCTCGCCCCCCGCGGCGCCGAGGCTGTCGAGGCCGCCGCCGGGGTGGTCGCTCAGGTCGAGGCCGAATGGACCGCCCACCTCGGTGTCCGCGACATGCAGCATCTGCGGCAGTCTCTGCTGCGCCTCCGGGAGATCACCGACCCCTACGCCGCGACCCAGGCCGAATAGGCCTCAGTCGAGCTGGATGAACAGCAGCGGCCCGCCGTCGTAACGTCCGCCGTCGATCGCGAGCACCAACCCCTCGGCGTACAGCAGCGGTTCGGTCACCTCGGACGAGGGACAGTCCAGGAGGGTGCCGATGATGCTGTGTCCGTGGACGATCACCTCGCCGCCGTACGTCGACAAGACCTCCCGCGCGACGTCGGCGCCGTCTGCCCTGGCGAAGTGGTAGCGACTGGTCAGCCCCTTCCACACCTCCCAGTGCGCGCCGAGGTCGACGGGGTCGGCGAGGGCGCGGCGGACCGTCTCGTTGACCTCCTCGACGCTCCGACCCCAGTCGAGGTAGTCGGCGGTGTCGGAGTGCATGAGCAGGAAGTCGCCGACCCGGCCCAGCAGCGGGAGGTTCGCGAGCCACGCGATGTGCTCCTCGGTGAGACCCGCCTGGTCACGGGCCTTGCCGCCGTTGATCACCCAGGACTCGGCGAACCTCGACGCGGGGAAGCGGTGGCGTCCGAGGGCGAGGATCTCGTGGTTGCCCATGAGCACGTGGACGCGGTCAGGCGCGTCCTGCTGCAGGGACATGACCAGGTCGAGGGCGCCGATGCCGTCGGGTCCCCGGTCGAGGAGGTCGCCGAGGACCCACAGCTCGTCGTCGTCCCCGAACCCGATCCGGTCCAGACCGTGCACGAGGTCCGTGCTGTAGCCGTGCACGTCGCTGACCACGTAGAGAGCCCCCATGGATCAATCCTGACAGCCCGGTCCAGGGCATGTGGCCCGCAGCACAGATCAGGCGGGATCTGACTGAACTCTCGGTGAACGCCGGGGGCCCCGCGTCACCATCCCGGGGCTTGCTCGTTGCTCCTGGCGTGACCAGCTTCGAACTCGACCGCCGCTCCCTCCTCGTCGCGGGGGCCGCCACCACCGGCGCCGTGGCCATGAACGTGTCCCTGACCGGCGAGGCCGAGGCGGCCACGAACCGCTACTTCAAGCACGGGGTCGCCTCTGGTGACCCGTACCCGAACAGCGTCATCCTGTGGACCCGCGTGACGCCGACTCCCCAGGCGACACCGGGGTCCGGCAAGGGGCCGAAGGTCGGTGTGCGGTGGCAGGTCGCCAAGGACCGGAGGTTCACGCAGGTGGTGGCGAAGGGATCGTTCACCACCGGGGCGGCCCGGGACCATACGGTCAAGCTCGAGGCGAAGGGCCTGCGCCCGCGCACCACGTACTTCTACCGCTTCCTCTACAAGGGCGTCGCGAGCCGCGTCGGCCGCACCAAGACGGCGCCCGCCCGCAATGCGAACCCCCGTAACCTCCGTTTCGGCGTGGTCTCCTGCTCCAACCTGCCGGGGGGCTACTTCTCCGCCTACCGCCACCTCGCGAAGCGCAACGACCTCGACGCGGTCCTCCACCTCGGTGACTACCTCTACGAGTACGGTCCCAAGGAGTACGGCGAGGTCCGCAAGCCGGTCCCCGCACGGGAGATGGTCTCTCTCACGGACTACCGCCAGCGGCACGCGCAGTACAAGCAGGACAAGGACCTCCAGCTCCTGCACGCGAAGAACCCGTTCATCGTGACCTGGGATGACCACGAGGTCACCAACGACGCCTGGGCCGAGGGCGCGGAGAACCACGACGACAGCGAGGGCGACTACCTCACCCGTCGGCGTCGCGCCTACCGGGCCTACGACGAGTGGATGCCGGTGCGGATGGGCAGGACCACCGCGCTCGGTGACGGCACGAAGCTGTTCCGACGCCTGCGCTTCGGCAACCTGGCCGAGCTGTCCATGCTCGACCTGCGCACCTACCGGTCGGAGCAGGCCGCGCTCTCGCACACCCCGGTCCCCTCCCCCGACGGCTCGGTCAGCGACCCCGAACGCACGATCACGGGCAAGGCGCAGATGCGCTGGCTCAAGGATTCGCTCGACGAGAACCGAGCGCAGTGGAAGCTCGTCGGCAACCCCGTGATGATCGCCCCGGTCGTCTTCCCCCCGCTGCCGAACGAGCTGACCCGCCAGATCAACGACTTCGCCGGGCTGCTCCCGGAGGACGGCGCGCCGTACAACGTCGACCAGTGGGACGGTTACACCGCCGACCGCCGCGAGGTCTTCGGCCACCTCGCCGACAACGGGGTGCAGAACACCGTCTTCCTCACCGGCGACATCCACTCCGGCTGGGCCTGCGACCTCCCGCTCGACGCGGGCAGCTACCCGATGGAGTCCGGTCGCTCGGTGGCAACGGAGTTTGTGTGTACGTCGATCACGAGCGACAACCTCGACGACATCACCGGGAGCCCACCGCGGACCACCAGCCTCACCGTCGAGGCCGCGATCCAGGCCAACAACCGGCACGTGAAGTATCTCAACTTCGACGACCACGGTTTCTCGGTCCTCGACGTCACGCCGGCGCGCACGCAAATGGACTACTTCATCATCAGCGACCGCACCGACCCGAACGCCACGGCGTCCTGGACCGCATCGTGGGCCACGGACGCCAACACCCAGCAGGTGCGCCCCGCAGCCGCGCCGGTGAAGGCACGCTGATGAGGCAGCCGCTCACACGGGACCTCGACCGCCGTTCCTTCCTGAAGGTCAGCACCGCCGCGGGCGCCTCGCTGCTGTTCTCGGCGGCCCGCGGCGCACCTGCCGCACAGGGCGCGGTAGCCCGCAAGCGTCGCGCCTATGTCCTCGTCGTGGACGGCTGCCGTCCCGGTGAGATCGGCAGTGGCCTCATGCCGACCCTGCAGGCACTCCGCGACGGCGGCATGAACTTCCCGCGGGCCCGGTCGCTGCCGATCATGGAGACGATCCCGAACCACGTCATGATGATTACCGGGGTCCGCCCCGACCGCAGCGGCGTGCCCGCGAACGCGATCTACGACCGCACCGAGAAGGCCATCCGCGACCTCGACCGGCCCTCGGACCTGAAGTTCCCCACGGTCATCGAACGGCTCAACCGCAACGGCTTCACGACCGGCACGGTGCTCAGCAAGGAGTACCTCTTCGGGATCTTCGGCAAGCGGGCGACGTACCGCTGGGAGCCGCAGCCGATCGTCCCGGTGAGCGGCCACGCACCGGATGCGTTCACCGTCGACGCCGCGATCGGCATGGTCGAGCAGTTCGACCCCAACCTCGTCTTCGTCAACCTCGGCGACTGCGACCGGATGGGCCACTCCGACCTGACCGGCACCACGCTGAAGGCGGCGCGCCAGGCCGCGCTCATCGAGGTGGACCTTCAGGTCCGTCGCTTTGTGGACATGCTGAAGTCCACCGGCCGCTGGCAGACCTCGGTCGTCATGGTCCTGGCCGACCACTCGATGGACTGGTCGCGGCCGGACAAGATCATCTCCCTCGCCCCGCGCCTGGAGGCCGACCCGCTGCTCGCGGGGAAGGTGGTGGTCGCCCAGAACGGCGGCGCCGACCTGCTCTACTGGACCGGCGGCGCGGCCAGCCACAGCGCCGCGCTCGACCGGATGCGTGAGATCGCGCTGGCGACACCCGGAGTGCTGTCGGTCAAGGCGCCGAAGAAGCTGCGGCTCAGCGAGAACGCCGGCGACCTCGTGGTCTACTGCCGCTCGGGCTGGAGGTTCAGCGACCCGGCGCAGCACAGCAACCCGATCCCTGGCAACCACGGCCACCCGGCGACCGGCCCGATCCCGTTCTTCATCGGGGGCGGTCACCGCCTGGTCGGCAAGGGCACCTTCAGCGCGGCGGCCCGGACCGTCGACGTGGCGCCCACCGTGGGGACGCTCTTCGGGCTCGGGGAGCCCCGAGGCGGGTACGACGGCCGCAGCCGCCTCTGACTCACCACCCGGGCGCGCCTCAGCCGGCGAACCCGGACGGGTCGATCGGGTTGTAGCACCGGCCCTCGCCGAGGGCCCGGAGGCCGCGCAGGTCGCCGTCCTGCAGGTCGGTCACACCGCGGCCGTACTGCACCGGGTTCATCAGCTGGCCCCGGTCGCGGACGTGCGCGAGCCCGACCACGTGGGCGAGCTCGTGCAGCATCACGGCGCGGACCCCCTCCTCGCCCATGTTGCTCGTCTGCTCGGCGTCGATGACGACCATGCCGCCGACGTACCTCGGCACGCGGTCGCCCGCCTGGACGTAGGTCGGCCCGGCGTACCCGGCGATCTGCCCCTCGAGCCGGGGGTACTCGTCCGGGTCGGAGTAGGCCACCAGCACCGGTGACCAGCCCTCGCCGTACCGGTCCGGGTGGTGGGGCGGGCGGTTGTCGGAGGGGCCCTCGTCGGTGGTAGCGGCGAAGGAGAACTCCAGGCCGGTCACCTCCGAGATCCGCGCCATCGCTTCCTCGAGCATCTGCCGGCCGCCTTCGGGCTCGTTGGCCGGGCGGACGACGTACTCGATGGGCTCGCAAGTGCTCCACCGCACCGGCTCCCCGTTGTCACGCGTGTGCAGGAACCGGTAGCCCTCGCCGCCTCCCTCGCCTGCCTCGCCGCCCTCCGGGGACGCCGTGCCGACAGTCCCGTCCGGCGGCTCCTCCGTCGGGGGCTGCGTGGTGATCTCCACGCAGCCGGCGAGGAGCAGTGCTGCCAGCAGCGCGACGACGATCCGGCCAGGCCTCAACGCATCTCCCTCCCGAGACTCATCTGTGCCCACTCCCCGACGACTTGAACGCCACGAGCCGGAGCGTCGCGGGTACGGTCGAGGCATGGGACGCGCGACCCGGGCCGCGTCGGCAGCGGCGCTGACGTCGCTGCTCCTTCTCGCCGCGTGCACGACGGACGCGCCGGTCGCCCCCGACCCCGTGGCCCCGACTCCGCCCACGTCGACACCGTCCGTGCCCACCGAGCCCGAGCCCGAGCCGACCGAGGCCGAGCCGACCGAGGCCGGCCCCGCCTTCGACGCCGCCGCCGCGATGGCCGACGTCAGGCTCCTCGCCGGCCGGATCGGGCCGCGACTCGCGACCGGACCGACCTACCGCCGCGCGGGACGGCTCGTGGAGCGCAGGTTCGCCGAGCTCGGGTACGACGTGCGACGGGAGACTTTCGGCGTCCCGGCCGGCGACTCGTGGGGGGTCCCCGTCGAGGCCGGTCGGTCGTTCAACGTCGTGGCCGAGCCCCCCGGCCTCGATCCGACCCGGCCGCACCTCGTCCTCGGCGCGCACCTCGACACGGTGGCGGTCTCACCGGGTGCGGAGGACAACGCCAGCGGGGTCGCGGTGCTGCTCGAGCTGGCCCGGCTGGCCTCGACCCGACCGACCCGGCTGCCGGTGGTGCTCATCGCGTTCGGGGCAGAGGAGCCCCGGGGTCCTGGTGACGACCTGCACCACTTCGGGTCCCAGCACCACGTGCGGCAGCTGCCGCCGCGCCGGCTGGAGGCGGTCCGGGCGATGGTGTCCCTGGACCGGGTAGGCGTCGGGTCGGTCGTCCCCGTGTGCACCGGTCCCCTGTCGCCACCCCGCGTCCGGCGGTCCCTCCTCGGCACGGCCGAGCGCATCGACGTACCGGCGAACGCCTGCGAGAACACCGCGAGCGACCACTGGTCGTTCGAGAAGGCCGGTGTCGTGGTCGCTCGGCTCGGCAGCACCAGCTATGCCGCCTACCACTCCGCAGACGACGTGCCGTCCGTCGTGGACCGCGCACAGCTCGCCCGCACCGGGCGGCTGGTCTGGGCGTGGCTGCGATGAGGACCCTGGTCCGCGCCCTGCTGGTGCTGGTTGCCCTGGCTGGGATCCTGTGGGGCATGGCGTGGGGTCTGCAACGGAGCATGATCTACTTCCCGAACACCTCGGGGGTGGGGTCGGCCGAAGCGGCGATCCCCGGTGCACGTGACGTCGAGCTGCGCACCGAGGACGGACTCACACTGGGGGCGTGGCTGGTCCCCGCCGGGACACCGGAGCGCGACATCGCGGTGCTGGTCGCGAACGGCAACGGGGGTGACCGCTCCCTCCGTGCGTCACTGGCGAGGGCACTGGCCGCGGAAGGCTTCTCCGTGCTGCTCTTCGACTACCGCGGCTACGGCGGCAACCCCGGCACACCGAGCGAGGAGGGACTGGCCCTCGACGTGCGGGCGGCGCGCGCCTTCCTGCTCGGGAGCGGGGTCCCGGCCGACCGCGTCCTCTACTACGGCGAGAGCCTCGGGTCGGCCGTGGTCACCGAGCTCGCCGCCGAGCACCCACCCGCGGGGCTGCTGCTGCGTTCGCCGTTCGTGGACCTCGCCTCGGTCGGGGAGGTGCACTACCCGTTCGTGCCGGTCCGGGCCTTCCTGCGTGACCGCTACCCGCTCGTCGAGCACCTGTCCCAGGTGGACGTGCCGACCAGCGTCGTCCTCGGCACCGCGGACTCGATCGTCCCGGCCGACCAGAGCCGCACCGTCGCCGAGGCCGCCCTGCGGCTGCGGCAGCTCGTCGAGGTCGAGGGGGCCGACCACAACGACCAGGCCCTGCTCGACGGGCCCGCACTCGTCGAGGCGGTCGTCGACCTCGCGGAGCAGGTCGACGAGTGAGCCGTCACCGTCGGCTCCGGAACGCCGGACCGCTCGTGGCGCGCATCGGCGCGAGCACCTGTTCAGCTCGACGGCCCGAGACGATGCGAGGGGCGAAGCGCTCGTCCATCACGTAGGGCACCAGCTCCACCGCCTTCAGGCGCCCTCCCCAGAAGGTGAGCTCGAGGATCGCCCCCTCCTGCGTCTCGCGCATGAAGTCCATGTCGAACACGAAGTTGCCGAGCGAGTGCACGACCAGACCACGTCCGACCATCTCCATCCCCTGGACCCAGTGCGGGTGTCCCCCTACCACCACATCCGCACCTGCTCGGACCAGGCGGCGCGCGACCCGCGACTGGATCGGTTCCGGACGGTGGGTGTACTGCGTGCCCCAGTGCGGCATCACCACCACGACGTCGACCCGGTCGTCGAGCCGTCGTACGGCGTCCTCGAACCTGCGCAGCGCGGCCTGGTCAAGGGGGCCGGTGCGTGGCGGCATCCCCACCGACACGGCCCCCGGCTGTCCCGGGGCGACGGCCGGCGTCTCGCCGATGGCGTTGAACCCGAGGAACCCGAAGCGGACTCCCTGCCGCTCGACCACGGCCGGCTGCCACGCCCGGCGCACCGTCGCGCCCGCGCCGAAGGTGTCGATGCCGCCGGCTCGCAACCTGCGCACCGTCTGCACCAGCGCCCGGTCGCCGAAGTCCCCGAGGTGGTTGTTGGCGAGACCGAGCACGTCGAAGCCGGCCTCACGCAGACCCTCCACGACGGCAGGGTCGGCAGCGAACGAGTCACCACCCTGGGTGGGGGCACCGGCGCGCGACAGGGTGTTCTCGAGGTTCCCGACGGTGACGTCGGCCCCAGCGAGCCGGCTGGCCGTGGGTCGCAGCGCCGGCGCGGGGTGGTCGCTGCCCCGGGCGGCCTCCGCCACCCCGCGACCGAGCATGATGTCGCCGACCACGGTGACCGTCAGGACCGGGTCGCGCGGACGGACGGCCCGGGTGCGGAGCGGGTACTCCTCCGGGGACCGGACCGGGTCCACGCCGTCGACAGACAGTGCGCGCATCGTGGGGCCGAGAGCCGACGCCGGTACGACGATGAACGCCCCGTCGCCGTCCGCGCCGTCCGCCACGATCCGCCTGGCCCGGGGCAGGGGGATGTCTCGTAGCCGGCTGCCGTGGTGGACGGCGACCACCAGCGGCTGGTCGTGCGGGGCGGCACGGGATGTCGCGGACGGAGTCGGGGAGCGGGCCGGCTCCGCCGCCGGGGGGTCGGCCTGCGGCTCGTCCCGGGTCGTGCATGCGGCCACGGAGAGCGCGACGAGCACGAGGCCGGAGAGGCCGGCCACCGCCCGGGCTCCTGGTCCGACGTGCCGCATCCTTCGACGGTAGCGCCGCGACCCATCAGCGCCCCACGCCGTGCCGGCGGCCCAGGGCCGCGGCCTCGTTGCGGTTACGTGCTCCGGTCTTGCGCAGGATGTTCGACACGTGGACGCTCACCGTCTTGTCGCTGATGAAGAGCTCCTCGGCGATCTCGGTGTACGAGCGGCCGGTCACGAGCTGGGCCAGCACCTCCCGTTCACGTCGAGTGAGGTGTCGGAGCACCGTGCCGTCGCTCTCGACGGCGGCGAGGTCGGGCTGGGACAGGTCGATCCGGGCTCCACGCGCCAGGGTCTCGACATCCTCCCTCAACGGGAGCGCGTCCATCCTGGAGGCCGCCTCGTGTGCGCACCGCAGCGCGCGCGACACCGCCGACCGGGCGGCCCCCTCGTCGAGGAGTGCCTCACCGAGCCACCGCCTCGCCACCGCCGTCTCCCAGGACAGCCCGGCCGCCTCGCAGATCTCGACGGCTGCCTGCCAGCGAGCCACGTCACCGCTGGACCCGTCGACGCGGGAGCGCTCTGCCTCGAACAGGGCGCCCACCGCCGGTCCGACGAGATCGTCGGGCACGGAGGCCAGGAACGGGGCCGGGTGGGTCGATGCCCTGCGTTCCTCGACGCATCGCAGCCTTCGCCGTGCAGACTCCCCCGTCGCTCGGTCGCCGGCGTCGCGACCTGCTCGGGCCAGGTCCCCGGCAGCGCGGGCGGCCCACAGCAGCAGGAGGTCCCCCTCGCGCGGGCCTGCCGGCGCGAGGTTCTCGAGGGGGCCCTCGACGACCGAGAGCGCCTCGGCGGGCTGCCCCAGGGCGAGATGGTACTCCGCGAGCAGCATCGGTCCGTACCCACCCACGTGGGACGCGAAGTTCGGGGAGAGCTCCAGGATCCGCTCGATGTGCTCAGCAGCCTCGGCGGTCCGGCCCTCCCTGATCGCGAGGGCCGCGGCCGCCCGGCGTACCTGCACCGCCCCACGCCCCACCGACCGGGCCGCCAGCCCCTCTCGCACCCAGGTCCGCGCGTCGGCGAACCGGCCCAACCGCAGGGAGTCCATGGCGGCCTGGCCGGCGAAGTGGGCCTGATGGGCGCGCGACCCGGTCGCCGTGGCTACCGCGAACCCCTCGGCCTCCACGGTGAGGACCTCGTGCACCCGCCCCTGCTCCTCCAGGCAGCGCATCCGTGCGGTGCACGCCTCGGCGATCACCACGGGGTCCTTCGAGCGTCGAGCCCAGGTGTAGGCGTCCTCGGAGTCGGCAGCCGCCGAGGGCTCACGCAGGTGCAGGAGCGAGCGGACGCTCAGCGTGACCGCCATCGCGGAGGCCGAGCCGGACCGTTCCGCCGCTGCGACGGCCTGCCGCACGTTCACCTCCCCCGCGTCCGTCATGCCGCAGGACCACTCCGCTTCCGCCAGCCGGGCAAGTGCGACCGCGTGCTCCTCGCTGCGAGGGGCGACCTCGCTCAGCTCGACCGCCTCGATCAACCGTGCCAGCGGCTGCCGCTCGACCATGCGGTGGCTCCACATCAGCTCGCACCACTCGGTCAGCAGCCGGGTCGCGAGTAGCTGGTCGCGCTCATGGTTCACCCGTGCCAGGCCCCGGGTGACCAGCTGGTGGGCAGCCGCCAGCTCACCTGAACGGCTGCAGGCGAAAGCAGCCCGCTCCAGCAGCGCCAGCTCCCCGCCGACGGTCTCCTCGATGATGGCCGGGCGGACGTGCGGGAGCAGCTCGACCGCACGCAGGAGCTGTCGGGCCTGCTCCGGATACCCCTGCAGCCGGGCGGCGTACTCCGCCGCGCGCATCGTGAAGGCGAAGGCCTCGTCGGGCCTGGCCGATCCCTCGTGGTGAAGGGCGAGGTCGGAGAGCAGACGCATCTCCTCCGCCTCGTCGCGAGGCTCCAGGCCACTGAGCACCTGTACGAACGCCGAATGGAGCGCGGTCCCCTCCCCCGGGAGGAGGGTGCCGGCGAGGACCTCGGCGAGGAGGGGGTGGCGGAACCAGTAGCCGTTGCCCTTCTCCACCTGGAGCACCCCCGAGCGGGTCCCCTCGGCCAGGGCGGAGGCAACTACGCCCAAGTCGTGCCCGAGCACGTCTGCGACCGCGGCGAACGTCGCGTAGGGGAGCGGCCGCCCACCGACCGCGAGCAGACGGAGCACCTCGCGAGCATGCGCGCCCAGACCGTGCCAGCTCGCCAGGAGCACCTCCCGCAGCTCGCCCGGAAGCCCTGAGGGCAGCGAGTCCGCGTCGGGCGGGAGGTCCTCCACGAGCAGCTCGGTGAGATACGGATTGCCCTCGGAGCGGGCGTGCACCTCCTCCACGAGCCGGCCCGACGGGATGTGCCCGGTCAGCGCCCGCAACTGCTCCTCGGTGCCGGACTCGTCGAACCGTGCGAGCGCGAGGTCGTGGACCGCGGGCAACCGACGCAGGTCGGCGACCCAACCGTGCAGTGGATGCCCCTCGGCGAGCTCGGTGTCGCGGAAGGTGACGAGGACGGCCATTCGCTGGTGCCGGAAGCCTGCGACGAGGTAGGCGAGCAGGTCCAGCGAGGTGACGTCGGCCCACTGGAGGTCGTCGACCACGAGGACGACCGGCGAGCGTGCCTCGATCCGGGCGAAGATCCTTTCCACCACGCGGAGCACACGGCTCGTGCGCGTGGGCTCGGGCGACTCCGCGGCGACGGACTCGAGCTCGGCCCGCACCTGCTGACGGGTCTGCTCGTCGGCGGTCGCAAGCCAGTCCTCGACAGGTCCGACGAGCGGGGCGTACGGCGAGGTCGCGGCCCCGAAACGCACACAGCGTCCCCACAGCACCGTGAATCCGCGGTCACTGGCGCGCTCGCAGACCTCCCACACCAATCGGGTCTTGCCCACGCCGAGCTCCCCGTGCACGAACCACGCGCAAGGCCTCCGGTCGGCCACCCCGTCGATCGCCTTCCCGAGACGGTCGAGCTCACTGTGCCGA
>DATHVS010000121.1:0-26044 GCA_035461195.1 Nocardioidaceae bacterium | reverse complement strand
TGTACGACGAGGATGGCGATCGCGCTGGCCGCCACGCCCCACCCGAGTGATGCTGCGAAGGCGATGGCCGCGAAGCCGTCCAGCGCAGACTTGAGGAGAAGCTGGTCTGGTCCGTTGCCGAGCCCGTCGTTGAGCGCGCCCAGGATCGTCAGGGGGCCGACTCAGAAGCCGAGCGAGCTGGCGACGCAGCCCTCGATGAAGCGTTGCCGGTCCGCGCTCTCCTCGCGTCCGCCCGTGCGGGCGTGGAGCTGCGCCTGGAGCCAGGCACCGAACCCTTCGAGGCGGTCCTCGATCCTCAGCAGCGATCCGATGATGCCACCGAGGAGGAGTGACCCGAGCACGATGAGCATCGGGGCGCTGTCTCCGACCGCTGCCGACCAGGAGGGATCGGTGATGCTCGCAGCGGAGGCGGCGGCGATGAGGAGCGTCACCAGACCGAGTCCGTCGGTGACGACGTCACGGGTTCGCTGGGCGAGGCGGTGGCCGACGAGCACGCCGATGACGGTGCCGAGGAGCACCGTGATGATGTTCACGAGCGTGCCGAGACCTGGGAACACCCTTCCTCCTACCGAATCGCGACGTCTAGGCGTAATCTCTCACCTTGCCTGCTTCGCACGGATACGGGGACCGATCGCGAGGTGTCGGGGGGCCTGCTTGCACTCCGACTTCGGTGCATCGTCAGCTCGTCTCGTACACGCATGGAAGAGGTCTGCCCGTGTCTCGCATCCCGGTTCAGGTGCGCGATGCCGTCCCGGAGGACGCCGCGGCCCTTCTGCTCGTGTGGGGGGACTTCCGGCGTACCTCTGCCGACCGCGCGGGCACTCCCGAGCGCGAGGCTGCCCACGCGCTGGCGCGGATCGCGGCCGACCCGGACGAGCGGCTCGTCGTGGGGGTGCTCGAGGACGAGATCGTGGGGGCTGCCCACCTGCTGCGTGCTCCGATCTCACCGATCCACAGTGACACCGCGATCCACGTCACCCACCTGCACGTGCTCGGCGGGCACCGGCGCCACGGCGTGGGCAAGGCCCTGCTCGAGGCCGCCGTCGCATGGGGTGAGGAGAAGGACACCTCGCACCTGCTCACAGCCGCCTCGGTGCACTCGCGCGACGCGAACCGCTTCATGGCCCGCCTGGGGCTGACCCAGATCGCGATCGTGAGGGGCGCGAGCATTCCCGCACTGCGGGCGAAGCTCCCGGTGGATCCGCCGGCGGGCGCGCGGGTGTCGAGCCGAAACCATCGCAGCGTAGGTCAGGTGCTCGCGCAGCGCCGCCTCCAGCGCAGGGCCCAGGCCAACAAGGACGACTGAGCGCCCGGGTTCGACTCAGGAGTCCTTCTTCACCGGAACCAGGGCGCAGGTGATCCGGGCCGTGCACAGCCTGCGTCCCTCCTCGTCGGTGATGACGACCTCGTAGCAGGCGGATGTCCGTCCGAGGTGTATCGCGGTCGCCGTACCCGTCACCACGCCCTCGCGGGCGGACCTGTGATGGGTGGCGTTGATGTCCACGCCCACGGCCTGGCGGTCGGGGTAGGCGTGCATGGCCGAGCCCACCGACCCGAGGCTCTCGGCGAGCACCACGGACGCACCGCCGTGGAGCAGGCCGTAGGGCTGGGTGTTGCCCTTGACCGGCATGGTGCCGACGACCCGCTCGGGGGAGACCTCGACCAGCTGGACGTCCATCTTCTCGTTGAGGTCGCCCATCGGGAACCGGCGCAGGAACTCTGCGTGCTCGGGCGTGTCCGTGGCGGGGAGGCTGTTCGGGTCCATGGGCCCATTCTGTCGCCGTGCCAGGTCGTCACATCCACGGGGTGCGGTGTCCTTCGATCCGGGGGCAGCCCTCGACGGGATCGTGGTCTAATGCCGAGGTGGCTGCCAGCACCGCCGTCTCCTGGGACGACACGCCCAGGCGTGCGCCCACCGCCGTGCGCAGTGCGCAGTTCGCCTCCCTCACCGGTTTGCGTGGGTTCGCCGCCCTCATGGTCGTGACGATCCACGTCGCAGGTATGACCCAGTACCCGTGGCTCGGCATGCCGGACTACGGCCCCGTCAGCTTGTTCGTGCTGTCGGGCTATCTGCTGTACCGCCCCTGGGCCAAGTGGAGCTTGAGGGTGGGGGAGCGCCCGGGTGTCGGCACCTTCGCCAGGCGGCGGATCGGGCGGATCTTTCCGGCCTACTTGGCGGTGCTCCTCGTGCTGGTGGCGGTGTACCCGCCCTCCCGCCCGGACGGACTCGACCGTTGGCTCCAGGCGATCAGCCTCACGGGCATCTACTTCCCCGGCGGTCTCATGTCCGAGCTGTTCCAGACCTGGAGCCTCGGGACTGAGCTCTCCTGGTACGTCGCCCTTCCCGTCATGGCGGTTGCCAGCGCTGCGATTGCCCGACGGTTCCCCCCTGCGCGAGGGCTCTGGGTCGTGGCCGCACTGATGTCGCTGTCGGTGTTGGTGTCCGCAGCCTGGCGGTGGTGGGTTGCCTCGGAGGAGCTCGGCAAGTACTTCACCTACGGCTTCTGGCTGCCGGGGTACCTGGTCTGCTTCGCAGGCGGGGGTTCGGTGGCACTATTCGTCGAGGCTCATCGAGCGGGTCTCATCCCCCTGACGCGGCTTCGCACCGTCGCAGAGGACCGCTGGACGCTGGTCGTTCTTGCCGTCGCCGTCATCCTTGTGGGCACATCAACACTGGGAGGACCTGAGGGCTGGCAGCCGACCACGTTCGCCGAGCACCAGACCCGGTTCATCGCGGCGACGCTTCTCGCCCTCGTTCTTCTGGTGGCGGCGGTGCTCGGACGTCCCGACTCCCCGCTCAACCTCCTGCTCAGCACGCGATGGTTCAACGCCATCGGCCGCTGGTCCTACGGCATCTACCTCTGGCACTTGCCGATCATCTACCTCCTTGCCGACTTCTTCGACTTCCCGGGAGGTTCTTGGGGGGCGGTTCTATGGTTCGTGGTCGTGCTGACGGCGTCGGTTCCGCTCTCGGCGGCGACGTACCGGTGGGTGGAGGTGCCGGCGATCTCGTGGTCGCGCGGCCGGGGGCTCCTGGGACGTAGGGAGCCCGTCGCGTCCCCTCAGAGGTCGTCCGAGGCCGACCTGCCCCTCGCGGAGGTGGGTACGGACACAAGAGCGAGCAGCACGAACAGCCAGCCGAGGACACCCACGGCAACACCGACCCGGAGTGAGCGCCCGGGGGAGTAGGCGAGCTCAACGGCTTCGGTTCCCGCCGGCACGGACCAGCCCTGAGCCCACCCATCGACTGTCACCGGGCTCAGGGTGCCGTCCGCCCCGCGCGCTGACCACCCGGCGTTCGACGGCACTGCCAGGACGAGTGTTGATCGGCCCGCGTGAGCCACGCCCTGGAGAGGGATGGACTTCGATCCGGAGGGACGGGTCAGTGTCTCCGCACTTAACGGGAGCTCTCTGCGGTCAGGACCTGCCGACCCTCGGGCGAGAAGGTCGCCCTCGTCGTCGACGAGCACGAGCCCAAGGGGGGACCAGATGAACGACGCGGGCACCTGCACTGGTACGTCGGCGACAGGAAGCCTGATCGGTGAGCAGACGCGTGCTCGCACCACCACCCCCTCGAGGAGGTCCCGGGCAGTCAGGCTCAGCCTCGTCTTCAATGGCACACCCGACACCCGGACAGCAGGACCCGAGCCGCAGGGCAGGTCCTGCTCCCTGTCCTTGTCGTAGCTCGACTCCGGTCCGCCGAACAGCTCGACCTCGTGTACGGCGATGGGCACGTGTCGCTCGAAGCTCGTGGACGAGTCGATCGTCACCAGCCCAGTGTCTTGGGGGAACTCGATCGTCAAGGAGCGTGTCCTCGTCGGCGGGAGGTCGATGATGCCCACACTGTTGACGGGGATGGTCACCGGCTCTCCGGCGTCACCGGACACGCGCACGACCGTCGGCCTCGAGGAGAAGCGCGGATCGCCCAGCTCGAGTCGCATCCCCGAGACCTCGGTGCGATCGGCCCAGCTCAGCGTCAGAGTGGGAGACGTGTCCTCCGGGCTCGGCCGCCAGGCGGTGAGCGGATCGGCATCGACGGCCGACTGGGCCCGGGTCGTGAGGTCCGGAGCGATGACGCTCGATCCCGCCGCGGAGATGTTGGCCTCCGCGAGCGAGTCAGCCAGGCTTCCCGCCGTCTCGGTCTGTGCTGCCCGAGCCCAGACTTGTCCCGTGACCGTGCGGGGGTTGTCGTTCTGCAGGACCCGGTTGAGTGCGCCCGACTCGAACCCTGTGACGGAGAGACCCTGGTCACAAACCGTGGCCTGAAGACTTGCGCTGTCCGGTAGGCCAGCGGGGGGAACGCAGTGTCGAGCGCTCCCCGGCAACGTGGCCAGGAGCCAGTCCGGCGCACCGCCCGCACCGCTGACCACGAGCTCGTCGCGGACTGACAGCCCTGGGATCTCGACCTCGGTGATTCCGACGCTGTCCGTGCGCCGGGTCCATGTGCTGACTCGGGTGACGGTGAGTCTGAGTCGTGATGCCGAGCCGAGGAGGTCGAGTGACAGGGGCTCGCCAGGGGCCACTTCCCGGTCAGCTGTGACCTGGTCGGTGGAGATCCGCACACCTGTGACGGTGTGACCGCCGAAGATGTCCTGCTTGAAGGAGACCGTGCCTCCGCTCAGGTTCGTCGGGCGGTCGAAGTCGATCTGCCACCATTCTCCGAACCCGGCCCCGCGCCTTGACTCCCATGCGGTGAACTCGTTTCCGTCCAGCGCTGCCATGACGTGGGATCCGGGCTCACGATTCTTGCTACCGAGATCCGCAGCGGAGGAGGATGCGGTCACCCTCGCCGCGCCGTCCATGGTTCGGAACGAGGTGAAGGTCGGAGCTGCGTCGCGGGGGACCACCAGGGGGTGGTCCTCGGCCGTCAGGGCAGGGCCGACGGGATCCACCGCCACGCGCAGGTCGATGTCACGACGACGGGCGCTGTCGGACAGGACCGCTGCGCGGGCAGGGTCGAGATCGGTGACGAGGCGCGTCACGCGCTCGTGAACCATCCCTGCGTCCTCGAGGTCGCCGATGGCGGCGGCCTCGCCCAGCACCGGCAGCGGGGCCCCCGCGTGAAGACTTGCCGGACCGGGGTCTTCGAGGGACCAGAGCTCGACTTGGGGCTGGGAGGGGAGAACACCGAAGTCCGTCAGGACCTCGTTGGAGTCCGAGCCGGTGTGTGGAGCGACGTGGTGGAAGAGGCGCCGCGCTCCAGCGTCCCGCAGCGCCGCTCGTGTCAGCGCGACGTGCTCGGGTCGAGAGGCCTCGAGAGGCAGGTCGTCGCGCAGGAGGACGTAGGAGACGGCCAGCCGCCGAAGCGCGGACTTGACGGCGGGGCCGTTCTGCCCCCGGACGAGCCGGGAGATGAGGTCGTCGAGCGCGCGTGTCGCCGGGGTGCCGGACGTGGGCATGGAGTCACGGCCCAGCCACGCCCGGTCACTGAGCGCCTGGGAGACCAGCCGATGGCCGCTGAGACCGTCCACGGCAGGGAGGACCAGGACGCGTCCGGGCGGTGCCTCGCGAGACCACTCCGCGATCTCCGCCCACACTGCCTCCGAGCCGGGGGGCGGGATCTCTCGTCGTTCCTGAGCTGCAGCCACGAGGTTGGCAGCGTTCGGAAGAGCGATCGCCGCCGTGGCCAGGAGTAGCAGGAGCCCGGACGGACGCAGGTAGGTCCATCCCCAGGTCCCGGATTTCAAGCGTTCCGACAGGGAGTGGGCCAGGGGGGTCCACGCCACCAGCGAGGCGAGGGCCGCCATGGCCAGTGGCGGACCGAGGACGACGCCCCGATCGGGGATACCGGCCCCCGCGTGCATCGGCGGACGCCAGACGTCGAGCCCAAGAACTGTTACCCCGACCAGGCAAGTTCCGAAAAGTGCGCCGACGAGCACCTGGTCGTCGCCCTGTGTTCGGAACAGCAGTGCGGCAACCGCGACTGCCAGGGGCGCGGTGGCCACCACGACCGCCACCGGTGTGGCCAGGTTCATCCATCCGACGGCTGTGGCCAGATGGCTTGTCAGGGGCCGGTCCGGAAAGAGCTCACTGACATTGGTCCCGTAGGAGCTCTCCCAAACAGCGAGCACCACCCACCAGGCGGACGCGAGGCCCGCGAGAGCAAGCCACCTCAGCGACTGCGCCAGGTTGGCAGAATGCTTTGTGGCAGTCGCCAGCCCGCCGGCGACCACTGCGGCCACGGCCCACGCCAGGCTGCCGAAGCCGGCTACGCCGATCCAGACGGCGGAGACGGCAGCAGGGCGCCAGCCCGTGCGTCCGGTCAGCAGGGGATGGACCACCCACGGGAGCGTGGCGGCGGCCAACCCGTCGAGTGGGTGCCGTGCCACCGTCGCGACCATGAGCGCGCTGCACCCGAAGAAGATTGCCGCCACCCAGGGCGTCCACGTGTCAGCGGTACTCGTCCCCTCCTTCTTGTCCAGCCGACGGGCCACTCCGCGGGCCAAGCGGATTGCACCGATCACGGCGAGAACGAGCACCAGGGCGCGCCAGGACGCCTGGACCACGAGCGGAGCGAGACCGGCCAGCTCGGCCCCAACGTACGACGCCACCAGCGGCAGCTCGCGCACGCCCTGCGCGCTGGCGACTCCCAGGCTGCCTTCCGCGCTCCAGCCGTCCAGCGCAGTAGCGAGAGCCTGTTGAGGTCGCGCGGAGAACCGAGCGGCGGTGTCCCACAACGGCTCGGAGGCCGCTGCACGCACACCGATCACGGCAGCCAGCAGGCTCACGACGATCGTGCGCTGCTTGTGGGATGACACCGAGCACGCTCCGTCCAACTCGGCACGACCCGTCACCGACAGCCGGTGCAGATTCCAGACACCGGCGTCCGGTCTCGGAACTTACCATCCGAGATGCGCGGCCGGGCCGACTACGCGCAGTGGCTGCTCGATGTGTGCGACGGGTCGAGCCTCCGGTTAGAGTCCTGACGTGTCGAACGAGTCCTCCAACGGTCAGCGTCCTCGCCTCCTCCTGCTCGACGGCCACTCCCTGGCCTACCGAGCTTTCTTCGCCCTACCGGTGGAGAACTTCTCCACGACGACCGGGCAGCCCACCAACGCGGTGTACGGCTTCACCTCGATGCTCATCAACGTCCTCCGTGACGAGCGTCCGACCCACGTCGGGGTCGCCTTCGACGTCTCGCGGGACACCTTCCGCCAGGCGGAGTACTCCGACTACAAGGCCAACCGGTCGAAGTCGCCGGACGAGTTCAAGGGGCAGGTCTCCCTGGTCAAGGAGGTCCTCGCCGCTCTCCGGGTCACCACGATCGAGAAGGAGGGCTACGAGGCTGACGACGTGATCGCGACCCTGGCGACCCAGGCCGTCCAGCAGGGCTACGAGGTGCTGATCTGCACCGGTGACCGCGACACGTTGCAGCTCGTCGGGGACTCGTGCACGGTCCTCTACCCGCGCAAGGGGGTCTCCGACCTGGCTCGGATGACGCCCGAGGCGGTCCAGGAGAAGTACGGCGTGGAGCCCGGCCGCTACCCCGAGATCGCCGCTCTCGTGGGCGAGACCTCCGACAACCTGCCCGGTGTCCCGGGCGTGGGCCCGAAGACCGCCGCGAAGTGGATCAACCAGTACGACGGCCTCGAGAACGTCATCGCGCACGCGGACCAGATCAAGGGGAAGGCCGGTGACTCTCTGCGGGAGCACCTCGGCGACGTGATCCGCAACCGTCGCCTCAACGCCCTTGTGTGCGACCTCGACCTCACGGCAACCCCGACCGACCTCGTCGTCCAGCCGTGGGACCGCCAGGAGGTCCACCAGATCTTCGACGGCCTGGAGTTCCGGGTGTTGCGCGACCGTCTCTTCGAAACCCTCCAGTCGGAGGAGGAGATCGAGGAGGAGGGGTTCACTGTCGACGGGGTCCGCCTGGAGCAGGGCGCGGTAGCGGCCTGGCTCGAGTCGCACGCCTCGACAGCCGGGGCCCGCGTCGGTGTGCAGGTCCAAGGCTCGTGGCGCGCCGGAGCCGGCGACGTGTTCGCGATCGCGCTGGCTACCCCCGACGGCTCGGCGGCGTGGATCGATGCCGAGCAGGTAACCCCCGAGGACGACAAGGCTCTCGCGGCCTGGCTGGCCGACCCCGCGTGCCCCAAGGTGCTCCACGACGCCAAGGGTCCGATGCTCGCGATGGCCTCCAGAGGGTGGGAGCTGCGGGGCCTCGAGCGGGACACCGCACTCTCGGCGTACCTCGCCCGCCCTGACCAGAGGTCCTACGACCTCGCCGACCTGACCCTGCGCTACCTCAAGAGGGAGCTGCGCCAGGAGAGTGCCGACGACGGCCAATTGTCGTTCGACAGCATCGGCGAGGATGCCTCGGGTGAGGCCTCGATGCTCCAGGCGCGCGCGACGCTCGACCTCGCGGCCGCGCTCGACGAGGAGCTCGAGGAGCGCGGGGGCACCCGCCTCCTCGCAGACGTGGAGCTGCCGCTCGTCTACGTGCTCGCAGAGCTGGAACGCACGGGCGTCGCGGTGGACTCCGACAAGCTCCAGGCGCTCGAGGCCCACTTCGCCGCGGAGGTGAAGAAGGCGGCCGACGAGGCCTTCGACGTGATCGGCAAGGAGATCAACCTCGGCTCGCCCAAGCAGCTCCAGGTCGTCCTCTTCGACGAGCTGAACATGCCGAAGACCAAGCGCACCAAGACCGGTTACACCACCGACGCCGACGCGCTGCAGCAACTCTACGTCAAGACCGAGCACCCGTTCCTGCTCGCGCTGCTGCGCCACCGTGACGTCTCGCGACTGCGGCAGACCGTCGAGGGGCTGCTCAAGACGGTCCAGCCCGACGGCCGGATCCACACGACCTTCAACCAGACCATCGCCGCAACCGGCCGGTTGTCGAGCACCGACCCGAACCTCCAGAACATCCCGGTGCGCACCGAGGAGGGCCGTCGGATCCGCGAGGCGTTCGTGGTCGGGGAGGGCAACGAGTCGTTGATGACTGCCGACTACAGCCAGATCGAGATGCGGATCATGGCGCACCTGTCCGAGGACGCCCTCCTCATCGAGGCGTTCCGGTCCGGCCGTGACTTCCACTCGGTCACGGCGGCTCGGGTCTTCGACGTCGAGGCCGCCGAGGTGACCCCGGAGATGCGGGCGAAGATCAAGGCGATGAACTACGGCCTCGCCTACGGCCTCTCGGCGTACGGGCTGTCGCAGCAGCTCGGCATCGACACCAGCGAGGCGCGCGGGTTGATGGACGAGTACTTCGAGACCTTCGGAGGGGTGCGCGACTACCTCGCCGGGATCGTCGACGAGGCGCGCCGATGTGGTTTCACCGAGACGATCATGGGCCGCCGCCGCTACCTTCCGGACCTGACCAGCGACAACCGGCAGCGGCGTGAGATGGCCGAGCGGATGGCGCTCAACGCCCCGATCCAGGGGTCGGCGGCCGACATCATCAAGGTCGCGATGCTCAACGTCGACCGGGCCTTGAAGGAGAGCGCGCTGCGCTCGAGGATGCTGCTTCAGGTCCACGACGAGCTCGTGCTGGAGGTCGCGCCGGGGGAGAAGGAGCAGCTCGAGGAGCTGGTGCGCACCCAGATGGGTGCCGCCGCACACCTCACGGTCCCGCTCGACGTCTCGGTCGGCACCGGCCGCAGCTGGCACGAGGCGGCCCACTGACCGGTGGCCCGGCCCTGCGTTCGGTCCGAGGGTGAGCGGGGTCAGGCGGGAGAGAAGCCCGTCGGCACTCCGGTACGCCGGAGGGCGAAGACCACCAGGAGGAGCAGCACCACGCTCTCGACCACGATCACGGCGGTCAGGAGGAAGGGGACGGTGGCGACGACGGGGGCCAACGCGACCAGCGCCACCGTGCCGGCCCAGACCGTGAGAACGCCGCGGCGGTTCTGGCGGGCCACCACGTTGTACACGAGGAGCTGGATCATCGCCCAGATCGTGCCGATGGCGGCGAACGCCCAGATGAGTGAGGACAGGTCGAGGTAGGCCTTGCCGCCGATGAACCCGACGGCCAGCTCGGGCACGGCCCAGGCGAACATCGTCGCGGCGACACCGATACCCAGAACCATGCCGAGGGCCTTGAAGGTCATGCTGATGCGCGCGTCGGCAGCCGACATCGACGGGAAGGCGACGACCACCACGAACTGCGGCAGGAACAACACCGCCTTGGCAAGGATCAGCCCGCCGGCGTACAAGCCTCCCTCGCGGTCGTCGAGCATGATGCGGGCGATGACGACGTCGACGTTGGAGAGGACGAAGAACGCGAGCAGGGCGTGGGAGTTGTGGAACAGCTCGCGGATGACCCGGCGGCTCCTCCCGGGCCCGGTGGCCTCGGTCGAGGCAGTTTGCTCGGCGCGGGTCCGGGCGCGCCGGCGCAGGGCGGCGGAGCCAACGAGGACGGGGACTATGGCTCCGACGGCGACACCGGTCATCCCGCCGAGGGTGTCTCCCTCGAGCACGAGGCCGAGCGTGCCGAACACGATGCGGCCGAGCCCCACTGCGAGGTAGATCCCCGCCAGGGGCAGCCAGCGGCGCTCGCCCTGGAGGATGCCGGCCTGGCCACCCATGACGGTGAGCGGGATCGCGGTGAGGGCGATCATCCCGGCGATGAGCCACCCGTCGAGGCGGAGCACGTAGGTGACGACGGGGACGCTGGCGAGACAGATCAGCCCGACCCCGATGGCGGACTTGTAGGTTGCGGTCAGGATGTCGGACTCGATGCGCTCGAGGTCGTCCGGGGCTGCCGACACGCGACGCGCACCGGTGGCCTGGAGGCCGAGGGAGACGACGTTGACAACGAGCAGCAGGCCCATGACGGCGGCGAGGGCGCCGTACTCACCGGGGCCGAGGATGCGCGCCGCGATCAGGGTGAACCCGTAGGTACCTAGGTTCATGACCCCCATCGCGATGGCGATGATGCCACTGCCGAGCAGCCATGACGGCAGGCGGCCGGTGCTGTCGCGCATCGCGTGGTTCTTTCGTCTGTCCGGGGTTCGAGCAGGATAGGTTCTCGTGAACCCTAAGCCCATCGCCGATCGGACGAGTTCGTGACACGACCCATGCGCGTCGCCGTGCGGGTATGGCCGTGGGTGCTCGCGGTGGTGGTCCTGGCGCCTGTCCTGGCCCCGGGCTACGTCCTCTCCTACGACATGGTCTTCGTCCCCGACCTGGCTCTGCGGTCGGACTTCCTCGGGCTGGGGAGCAGCCTGCCGAGGGCGGTGCCCTCGGACGCGGTGGTCGCGGTCGTCGACGAGGTCGTCCCGGGCATGGTCCTGCAGAAGCTGGTCCTGGTGGCTGCTCTGGTGCTGGCCGGCATCGGGGCGAGGCGCCTGGTTCCGGTGGAGAACGGGGTCGCCCAGCTGGCGGCGACCTCGCTCTACGTCTGGAACCCCTACGTCGCCGAGCGCCTCGGCATCGGCCACTGGCCGCTGCTGCTCGCCTACGCCGCGTTGCCGTGGATCTTCGACGCGGCTCGACGGGCGCGGGCGGGTGAGCAGGGGGCGCTCGCGGTGCTGGTGCTGTGGCTCGGCCTGGCGGCGCTGAGTGCGGCGGGTGGCCTGATGGCGGCCGCGGTGGCACTCGTCTTCGTGTGGGGGAGAGACCGGGGGGCGCTGCGTCGGACGCTCCTCGTCGGGGGGGCCGCGCTCGCGGTGAACGCCCCCTGGCTCGTCGCTGGCCTGCTGCACGGGTCAGGTGCCCTCACCGACCCGACGGCCGTCGAGGCGTTCGCCGCCCGGGGGGAGGGGGTGCTTCCGGTGCCGCTGACCGTGCTGGGCCTCGGTGGCATCTGGAACGCCGAGGTGGTCCCGCTCTCTCGCCAGGGCTGGGTCGCGGTGTTCGCGCTGGCCGCAGTCGTGGCGGTCTGCGCAGCAGGTCTGCGCCGCTGGCTTCGCTGGCTGCCGCGCCGAGACAGCTGGGGCCTGGCCGCACTCGCGGCGGTGGGTCTGCTCGTGGGGTCGGCGGGGGCGATCACGCCGGGGCTGATGGAGTGGTTCGTGGCGTCCGTCCCAGGCGGTGGGCTCCTGCGCGACGGGTCGCGGTACCTCGCGCTGGTCGCTCCGCTGCAGGCCGGTCTCTTCGGCGCCGGTGCGGGGGTGCTGGCGGGGGTCATGCGCGAGCAGGTGGGCAACGTCGCCCTGGCTGCGGGAGCCGTGCTGCTCCCGATCGCGGTCATGCCGGACCTGGCGTGGGGCCTCGCCGGGTCGCTGCGGCCCGTGGACTTCCCCCAGGAGTACGCCGAGGCGCGCGAGGTCATGGTCGAGAGCATGGCCGAGCGTGACGAGGGCGCGCTGCTGGTGCTGCCGTTCAGCTCCTACCGTGCACCTTCGTGGAACCACGGTCGGCGGACCCTCGACCCGGTGGGTCGCTACATGCCGGCCAACTACGTCGCCAGCGACGTCCTCTACGTGTCGGGCCGCCCGATCGAGGGGGAGGATCGGCGGGCTCGCCGGGTGCAGGACATGCTCTCCGACGCGGAGGACAGGATGGACCTTGCGCGAGCGTTGGGTGGAGAGGGCATCGCCTGGGTCCTCGTCGACCTGGAGGCCGAGCGGGTTCTCGGTGAGGGCGTGCCGTCGTTGGACACGGCGTCGTTGCCGCAGCTGCACGCGGGTGATCTCCTGGTCGTCGCCGAGCTGGGCGAGCGGGTTGACCAGAACCGTCGGGATGGAGTCGTCTGGGTCGCAGTCGCGTGGGCACTGGCGGGTGTGACATCGATCACCTCCCTCGCGGTGGCCTTGCGGAAGCGTCCCCCGAAGGTGCGGTAATCACGAGGGCCCTGGTGCCCGGCTGGTAGTCTGACAACAGGGAAGAGAGGGAGTGGATTAACTGTGGGTGGATTCCTTGCGGGAGCTGTAGCAGTCCTCGTCGGCGGCGCTCTCGCGTTCGTCACTGCGCTCGGCGTCGTCAACGTTACGTCGACCAGCGCCAGCCAGCCCGAGACAAGCGTCGTGGACTACGGCACCACCGAGTAGAAGCGTCCCGCGCTGAGACGCGGAGAAGGGCGACCCGTGGAACTCGGGTCGCCTTTTGCGTCGTTGGGGCACCCGTTGCCCTCACATGGGGTCGAGGTCCTCCACGCAGACGCGACGCCCGGCCAGTACGTCCTCGAGGACGCCGGCGAAGGACTCCTGGGAGTGCTCCCAGGCAAAGGTGCGAGATCGAGCCCGCGCCCCTTCGCCGAGCCGGTTTCGTTCGTCTCCGTCCCTGATCAGCTTCTCGACGCTCTTCACGAACTCGGTGTGATCCGAGACGAGCAGACCTGAGCGACCGTGGACGATCGACTCCCTCGTTCCGCCCGCCGCGTGGTAGGCGATCGTAGGAACGCCGTGCCCACCTGCCTCGCCGACCACGAGCCCCCACCCCTCCTTGAGGGACGGCAGCAGCATCACCCAAGACCACGCGAGCAGCTCGTGCTTGCGCTTCTCCGTGGCATGTCCTTCGAACGAGACGAGGTCGGCCACACCTCTCTCGGCGGCGTACTTCTTGAGATCGTCCTCCCACCAACCGCTGCCGACGACGGCCAGTCGCAGGTCAGGGTGGCGCTCTCGCAGCCACGCCACCGCGTCTATCGCGTGCTCGACCTGTTTGTGGGGAACCAGTCGACCCAGGACGGTGAGGGCCGGTGTCCGGCTCCGCCTGGTGTCGACGTGCGGGGCGGGCTCGGTGCCGTTGTGCACGACCGCGATCCGTGTCGAGTCCACGCCCAAGGTGATGAGCTCGTCTCGGCTCGCTCTCGACACGGTGATGTACTGGCTGCGACGGTAGAGCAACGGTGCGAGTCGGCTCTCGATCCACCAGCCGAGCTTGCCCATACGCCCCGGATAGACGACCGGCCACTGCTCACGGTGCACGTGGTGCACGAGCACCACTACCGGGCGGCGCGTGCCCAACCGGGTGAAGAAGGGGAGTCCGTTCTGCACGTCCACGACGAGATCAACTTTTCCGAGTCTTCGTGTGAGCAGGTGGAGCACGCCGAGGGCGTAGATGTCGAGCTTCGTCCCTCGACGCATGAAGCGCACCCCGTCGACCACCTCATCACGGGGAGCGTTGTCGTGGGCAGCGCAGAAGACCGTGACCCTCGCGCCGCGCGCGACCAAGCCACGGGCCATCTGCTCTACGTACCGCTCTGAGCCTCCGCCTTCTGGATTGGCGGTGTCGCGCCAGTTGAACAACACAACGTGACGACCTTGCACAGATGCGGGGCTCCCTCCCGGCATTCCTCCAGGTTACCTTCCGGTTCCAATGTCTGCGGGCGATACGAGGGTCAGGTAGGGTCCACCCCGTGTCGAGTCCCGCCCTGCGCGACCCGCACTGGGCGCCGACCCTGAAGCGCTCGGTCGCGCTCTTCAACGCCTTCCGCTACGAGCAACCGGACCCGCCCCGCTTCTACCGAGCACTTGCCGCCGACTCCGTGCTGCAGCTGTCGCAGTACGTCGAGCTCGAGGGGAGGACCGTTCTGGACGTGGGTGGGGGGCCCGGCTACTTCGCCGATGCCTTCGAGCAAGCCGGTGCCAGCTACCTCGCCCTCGACTCCGACGTGGGCGAGATGGCTGGTCTGGGTGAGGTGCGAGGCGGCAGCGTCATCGGCAGTGGGATGCAGCTGCCCTTCGCCGACGAGTGCGTCGACATCTCTTACTCCTCGAACGTGCTGGAGCACGTGCCCAGTCCTTGGACGATGGCTGAGGAGATGCTGCGGGTGACCAAGGCAGGTGGCCTGGTGTTCCTCTCGTTCACCGTCTGGTACGGGCCATGGGGAGGGCATGAGACTTCGCCATGGCACTACCTCGGCGGTGTGCGTGCGCGGCGCCGGTACGCCGCCAAGCACGGTCACGAGCCCAAGAACAAGTTCGGGACGTCGTTGTTTCGGGTGACCGTTCGCGACGCCCTGCGGTGGACGGAAGAACAGGACGGCGGCGATGTCGTGGCTGTGTTCCCGCGCTACCACCCGAGGTGGGCATGGTGGGTGGTCCGCGTCCCCGTTCTTCGCGAGCTGGTGACCTGGAACCTCGCCATCGTCGTGCGCCGGCCATGACTGCCGCGACGAGCACCACCGCCCCGCCGGAACCTGGGAGGCAGGCCCTGGCGACCCAGGACAGTGCGGTTCTCGCCTGGCGCTTCCGTCTGTTCGCGAGCTGTCTTGCACTGGTCGCTCTCGCGTTCGTCCAGAAGCCCGGGAAGGTCGTGGCCGACACGAAGCTCGACCTGGCGGTCGACCCTGAAGGTCTCCTGCGTCGAGCGGTGTACATGTGGGACCCCGAGGGCGCGTTCGGGCAGCTCCAGAACCAGGGCTACGGCTACCTGTTCCCCATGGGCCCGTTCTTCTGGATGGGGAGCCTGGTGGACATGCCGGCGTGGGCCGTCCAGCGGGCCTGGTACGCCGTGGTGCTCGTGGTCGCGTTCTTGGGCGTGGTCAAGCTTGCCGGCGCCCTGGGAGTGGGCACGCCACTGACGCGGATCATCGCGGGATTCGCCTTCGCGTTGTCCCCGCGACTGGTGACCACGCTGGGCCCGATCTCGGTCGAGGCCTGGCCGAGCGCCATAGCTCCTTGGGTCTTGGTCCCACTCGTGTGCGGCACACGGCGCGGGTCGCCGATGAGGGCTGCCGCGCTCTCCGCCCTGGCGATCGCGTGCGTCGGTGGCGTCAATGCCGCAGCTGCTGCTGCCGTGCTTCCGCTCCCAGCGTTGTGGCTGCTCCTGCAGCGAGCGGGCCCCAGACGTCGTCAGCTCATGCTGTGGTGGCCGGTCTTCACGCTCTTGGGCACGTTGTGGTGGTTGGTCCCGCTGTTCTTGCTGGGCCGCTACAGCCCGCCCTTCCTGGACTTCATCGAGAGCGCTGCAGCAACGACGTTCCCCACGACGATCTTCGACGTGCTCCGCGGCACCTCCCACTGGGTGCCCTACGTCGAGGCCGACTGGCAGGCCGGACGCATCCTGCTCACCGAGCCCTACCTGATCATCGACACCGCCGTCGTGGTCGCACTCGGCTTGGTGGGACTGGCCTGGCGGGGGATGCCGCACAGGGGCTTCCTCGTCACAGGTTTCTTCATCGGCCTGGTCATCGTCACGGCCGGTCACCTCGGCGCCCTACAGGGCTGGTGGGCCGAAGATGTGCACGGTTGGCTCGACGGCGGGCTGGCGCCGCTGCGCAACCTTCACAAGTTCGACGTCATCCTCCGCATACCCCTCGTGCTCGGTTTGGCTCACGTGGTTGCAGTGGCCCAGCTGCGGCTACGCCGACTGGGCGACGATGCCGGGCCCCAGCGCGTCTTCCACGCGGGGATGGTGGCCATCGCGATGGTCGCGGTTCTGGGGAGCGCCACTCCCATGCTTGCCGGCAAGTTCACCCGCGTCGGGGAGTTCGCAAGCATCCCCGGCTACTGGGGCGAGGCAGCCCAGTGGCTGGCCGAGCGGGACAGCGGGACCTACGCGCTGCTCGTGCCCGGCTCCTCCTTCGGGTCCTACGTCTGGGGGCATCCGGCCGACGAGCCGATCCAGCCGTTGGCCGGTGCTCCGTGGGCCGTTCGCAACGCAATCCCGCTCGCGCCGGCGGGCAACATCCGGATGCTCGACGCGGTGGACTCTCGGCTGAACAGCGGCGAGGGGTCGCCCGGGCTTGCCCGCTTCCTGGCCCGTGCTGGTGTCGAGTACCTCGTCGTCCGCAACGACCTGGTGCGATCGAACGACGTCCCCGAGCCGGTGCTGGTCCACCAAGCGCTCGCCGACTCGCCAGGCATCGTGCTGGAGGCGGTTTTCGGGCCTGCGCTCGGAGGCGAGGCGCGCCTTGATGAGGGGCGAGGGCCACGAGTGGTGGTCAACCACGGATGGCAGTCTGTGTATCCCGCAATCGAGATCTATCGAGTCTCGGGAGCCGTGCGTGCGGTGGCTTCGACCCCGCCGCCCGTCGTCGCTGGGGGGCCAGAGGACCTCCTGCGACTGACCGATCTCGGCGTCATCGGTGACGAGCCGACCGTGTTGGCCGTTGATGCCGACCAGTCCGAACGGTCGGAACGCGTCGTGTTGACTGACGGATTGCGACTTAGATCGGCAGCATTCGGCCGCATCCACGACAACGACTCGCCCACTCTCACACGTGCAGAGGCCGCCCAGGAGCGACGTGCCTCCCGTGAGTACGTGCTGGGGCCCGACGACCGCTGGGCCACCGTCGCTCGGTTCGAAGGTCTACGGGAGATCCGGGCCTCTTCATCTCGGTCCGACCTCGGTGTGCTCGGCGGGCAACCCCAACACAGCCCCTTTGCGGCTGTGGACGGAGATCTGATGACCTCCTGGATCTCCGGTTACCGTGACGGGCCCGACGGCCCCTGGCTGGAGCTGCACTTCGAGCGGCCGGTGGTACCAGGTCGTGTCGGGATCACCCTGGGCGACGCGGCCGGACGTGACGTTCGCCGGGTGCAGGTGACGACGGACCACGCCCAGGTCGTGTCCGGACCCCTGCAGGTCGAGCAGAGGGGGCGTGTTGCTCTCGGTTCGAGGAAGACCAGGTCGCTCCGCATCGAGCTGGCCGAGCAGTCCCGCTCATACGGCGCACGGCTCGACATCGCGGAGATCGAGATACCAGGCGTGGAGGTGTCGCGTCCACTGGTGCTGCCCACGCTGCCGCACTCGTGGGGGACGCCGGACACCGTCGTGCTGTCCGCGTCGGACGGGTACACGGACGGATGCGTGCAGGTCCAGGGTGAGGTGCGTTGCGCACCTGGCCGTGGGGGCGAGGGGGAGGACGGTGCCCTGCTCGACCGGGTGCTGCGACTGAACGGAGACCGGAGCTACTCGACGACAGTTCTGGCTGCACCGCGCCCAGGTCCTGAGCTCGACCAGCTCATCCAGCAGGGTCTGCTGGTGCAGGCCTCGGCTTCGACCAGCACCACGTCGGATCCGAGAGGAGGGGCTTTGGCGGCGGTCGACGGCAGCCCGGGGACAACCTGGGTGGCCGATCCCGAAGACGTCGAGCCGGCCCTGGCGGTGCAGTGGATCGGTCGGCGCGTGGTCGACGAGATCGCACTCGACCTTCACGAGTCGGCAGCGGCGGTCCCCGCAGTGTCCGTCGAGCTCGAGTCGCCCTTCGGGCGCAGGACCGTCCAGCTAGATCGAGACGGACGCGGCTCCTTCAGACCGCTACGGACCGACCAGCTGACAGTGCGGTTCCTGACATGGGGGAGGGGCAGCAACCTCAACTTCGACGAGACCGCGACGGATCTCACCGTCGGGGTGAGCGAGCTGACCTTTCCGGGTGTCGACGTAGTGCCGATCCGACTTGACGCGACTCCGCGACGCTGGGGATGCGGCTCCGGTCCGTCGATCACCGTCAACGGTGCTGCGCAACGAAGCGCCCTCGTCGCGTCGACCGCGCAGCTGTACAAGGGGGAGACCGTCGAGGCAGACTTGTGCATCTCGAGCACGACGCCGCTGAACCGAGGGGAGAACCGGCTCGTCGTCGGCTCGTCACCGGGGATCCGGCCCGAGGCCGTGATTCTCGATGACGGGGCCGGTAGCTCCACCGCATTGGTCCGCACGCTTCCACTCAGGGTGCTGGATCCCTCGCGCGCAGAACTTCCGACGCCCCTGGACGCGTCGACGAGCAGCGTCGTGGTGCGACAGAACCAGAACTCGGGCTGGCAAGCCTCGGTGGACGGGGATCGCCTTGCGCCGATGGTCGTCGACGGATGGCAGCAGGCGTGGGAGCTGGGGCAGACGCGAGAAGGGACCATCGACCTGAGGTTCGCTCCTTCCGCGGTGTATCGAGCGGCACTCCTCGTCGGCCTTCTCACGGGACTCGCCTTGATCGTGATCGCCGCCACGGTCCGCTCGGGGGCCTCCCTGCCCGCCACGGGGCAGAGCCGGCTGCCGTTGTGGCTGGGCGTCGGTCTGGCGGTCATGGCCATGGGTCTGGTCGCCGGGACCTGGGGCGCGGTGGCCGTAGTCGGCGCCCTGCTGCTCGCCTGGTTGGGGCCCGCCCGAACGTGGCAGTCGTGGATCTCCCTCTTGCTCGTCGCGCCGTTCGCCGCAGCGGCGGCCCTCTACGTGCTGAACCCGTGGGGTGACCCGCAGGGGTGGGCAGGGTCGGATGCTGCTCCTCAGCTGCTGGTGGTCTTGACGCTCGCGCTGCTCCTAGGCGTTGCCCTGCGCGACCGCGGACCTCTCCCCAAGCGCATGAAGGGGCGCTCGACTCCCCAGTAGAGAAGCTCGGACGCGATGACCGTGAACGTGAGTGTGAGCCCGAAGACCAGGAGTCCTTGTCCCGTAAAGAGCTCCATGTCCAACGCCTCGACCACGAGCGCAAGCACGATCAGGTGGATGCAGAACACGCTGTACGAGATGTGGCCGAGGTGCCTCAGTGGCGGCCAGGACATGACCCGGTTGAAGGTGCCGCTACTGAGTGCGAAGACCCCCGGCAGAATGAGCGTCCCGGCGATGGCGGCGTACAGCAAGGTCTTGACCACGGCCTGCTGTGCAGTGGGGAGGTAGAGCAGGACCGGGCCGGCGAGTGGCGTACAGGCGATGAGGAAGAGACCCAGCGACACCATCAGGCACGAGCCCGGCAGACGGCCGAGCCGGGCTACCGTCAGCGCAGCTGGGTGCGGCCTGCCGCTCGAGCTCACGTGGACCTGGACCGCAGCCAGGACCATGCCGGCTGCAAACCAGATCGCGTAGGACGGCAACCACTGAAGTGCGGAAGGCGGAAGCGCCGTGTCGCCAAGGGCGAAGATGATCCAGGCGATGCTCAGCATGAGCGCGACGAGCCCTGCAGTGGCGGCCCACCTGACTTCACTCGACCGGAAGCGCTCGACCCGCACGCTCAGCATCACCACGGGGAGCAGGACGTAGAACGCCACCTCCGCGCTGAGACTCCACATCTGGCTCAGCCCCGCCGGCAGCGAGCCCTCGGCATAGATGTCGGTCAGAGTGAGGTTACGGATCCACTCGCCTGCCGAGGCACCTCGGTTGTCCGGGAGCAGAAGTAGTGCGGCGCAGACGGTGACGACGTACACCGGCATGATCCGCAGAGAGCGCCGCCGGAGGTACCTGCGCAAAGAAGGGGCGGGACGAGACTTCCGTGCGGCCAGAAGATAGGGCCGGGTGAGCAGGAAGCCCGAGAGCACGAAGAACACCGCGACGCCGATGTCGAGCCTGGCAAGTGCTGTGCCCCAAAGACCCTCGGAGTACTGACCGGTCTGGAATGCGACGTGGGTGACAAGGACAGCCGTGGCCGCGAGAGCGCGCATCGTGTCCAAGACCGGGAAGACATCTACCTGTGTCTCAGGCGGTGTCACGGTCATGGCAATCCTTTGGTGTCGAGAGTGTCGAGACCCGCCGCTGTACGACAAGTCGGAAGCGCCCGCCCGTGACACTCGCAGAGTCGGATCGGGACGCTCTGAAGATGGGGATTGTACGCGCCGTGGACTTACCGACTGGTAGCGTTCCGACAGGAACTCGTATGGGAGAGGGAGCCCGCGGTGGGTAAGAAGTTCGGCGTCGTCCTGATCGGTCTCGGCGTCTTCGTGCTGGCGTTGGCACTGTTGTCTCGCTTCTACGTCTACGACCGGCTCGCGGTCGTGCCTCTCGACCAGGACACCGTCTCGGTGTCCGAGGGTCCGGGCGCGACGATCTTCGACATCGCGACCCAGGAGGAGATCACTCTCGACCTCGAGTCGGTGCGCAAGGTGGTCGGTGACGTCGAGGCATCCGAGCAGGCGAGCGAGGAGCTCGACCGCGACATTGCGATCTGGGAGACCTCGGTGATCACCGACGAGCCCGGGGCCGTGGTCGACGAGGACAACCCGCCTCGGTCCGGCACGCACGACCGGGTGGCGTTCGACCGTCACACGGGCGAGGCCATCGACTGCTGCGACAACTACCTGGCATCCACGGCGGACCTGGAGACAGGCCAGGAGGACCGCGACACCGAGACCCCGATCACCGGACAGTACTTCAAGCTCCCGTTCAACACCCAGAAGCAGACGTACCAGTTCTGGGACGGTGCCCTGAAGGACTCGACGGACCTCCAGTACAGGGCGACCGAGGACATCGACGGTCTGACTGTCTACCGCTTCGAGCAGGTCATCGAGCCGACCGATGTCGCCGACATCAACGCGCCGGCCTCGATCTTCGGCATCGACGAGGAAGGCGACATCCAGCTCGACCGCATCTACGCCAACACCAGGACCCTGTGGGTGGAGCCCGAGACCGGCGTCATCATCCGCGGCCAGGAGGCGCAGGACGTCGTCGCCGAGTACCAAGGCCAAGAGGTCGCGACGCTGACCAACGTCGTCATCGGCTACAACGAGGCGACGATCCAGGACAACGTGGAGACCTACTCGGACCTCTCCAGCCAGCTGAAGATCGTCCGGGTCTGGCTCCCGATGCTCGGCGGAGCCCTCGGTGTCATCCTGATCCTCATCGGGCTGTTTCTGGCAGGACGCGACTCGTCTCGCCGGCGTGGAGTGCGCTCGGCCTGACCTGGTCACTCAGCTGAGGGTCGCGCTGAAGATCGCGGTGCCCGGGACGAGGGCCCCACGCACGGGTCCCCATCCGCCCCACACTCGGTCGTGCCCTGCGGGCCATTCCGGCTCGACCAGGTCCTCGAGCCGGAACCCGTGCCCGGCCAGGATCCGGACCCAGTCACCGATGGTGCGGTGGTGCTCCGCGTAGGTCACCGCGCCCGATGCATCCTGCTCGACGTACGGCGTCCGGTCCCAGTAGGAGCTGGTCACCACCAACCCTGCGGCAGTGGGGTCGTCGGGCATGCTCCACCGGATCGGGTGGGTCACCGAGAACGCGAAGCGGCCGCCCGGCCGGAGGACACGGGCCACCTCCGCGACAGCCGCTCCGGCGTCGTACACGAACTGAAGCGCGCCGAACGCTGAGAACGCCACGTCGAACGAGCCGTCGGCGAACGGCAGCGCGGTGGCGGTCCCGCAGACGCTCGGCACCGCCAGTCCCGTGTCGAGGTCGAGGCGCCGCCCGTGCTGGAGCTGACGGTGGGAGACGTCGAGCCCGACAGCTCGCGCGCCTTGCGTGGTCAGCCAGCGTGCGCATTGAGCAGCGCCGCAGCCGATCTCGAGCACGTCGCGTCCCGCGACGTCGCCGAGGACCCGTGCGTCCGCCTCGTCGACCTCCTCGGGTGACCAGACGAACCGGACGTCCCCGAGGAACTCGCCGTGCGTGGCCTGGTACTCGTCGGCGTAGGCGTCCCAGTCGCGCCGGTTGGCGCGCAGTGTCTCGGCCTCGGAGAGCGTACGCCGGACGGGTTCGACGCCTCGGGGATCGGTCACGTCTCAGGCTTCAACGCCGTTGCGGCGACGCCCTCGGGGAAGACGGCCGGCGAGGTCGCTCAACGGGCCGACGGTCTCGCTCAGGGTGTCGACCGACTGGTGCAGCTCGGGGATGACGACGCCGAGCTCCGCGAGGCGCGGCGCGATGGCCTCCAGCGTCTCGCCGAGGGCGACGAGCTGGTCGAGGGTCCCGCCGTCCGCGGTGAGCTTCTCGAGAGTGCCGTCCTCGGCCAGGAGCTTGTCGAGGAGCCCCGCGTCGCGGAGCAGGCGGTCGAGGACACCGTCCTCACGGGTGATCCGGTCGAGCGCGCCGCCGGTGGCGAGGAGCCGCTCGAGAGGGCCGTCGGACGCGACGAGCTGGTCGAGGGGACCGCCCTCGGCGAGCAGCCGGTCGAGGGCGCCCTCCTCCTCGAGGATGCGGTACAACGGCCCGTCGACGGCCAGCAGCCGGTCCAGCGCACCGTCCCGAGCCAGGGCCCGGCCGAGCGGACGGTCCGTCGACATCGCCGCAGCGAGTGCGTTGAGCAGGGTCATCGGGCCCGACGGGTCGGCGAGCGTGCGTGCCACGCGTTCGATGTAGCCGCCCTCGCCGATCACCGTCATCAGTCGCTCGGCGTAGCCGCCCTCACGCCGTACCGGGCCGTCGGGAGCGACCAGCTCACCGAGGGCGAGGGTGACCTGGGTGGCTGCCACGCCCACCCGAACCGGCAGGGTCACGAGCTCGATCAGCGCCATGGAGGGACTTTAGCGACAGCACGGCTGTGACAGCATCGGCGGCATGGACCCTCTCGGCCTCGACACCGGCGTCG
Source organism: Nocardioidaceae bacterium (assembly GCA_035461195.1). Lineage (GTDB taxonomy): Bacteria > Actinomycetota > Actinomycetes > Propionibacteriales > Nocardioidaceae > Nocardioides_C. The sequence continues at coordinate 2,988 of DATHVS010000121.1, read as the reverse complement.
TACCCGAGATGGTCCCGATGTCCGGGGGCCACAGCGGGGAGACGTTCCTCGCGCAGTGCGCGGGTGAACGGGCCGTCGTACGCATCTATGCGGATCGCGGACTCACGCGAGGTCCCAACGCCGCCGAGATCGACGCTGCGGTGCTTCGGCTCGTGCGTGGCCTGCTGCCGGTGCCCGAGGTGCTGGAGGTACGCCGGGCGGACGACTCAGCCGGGACACCCGCGCTGCTGGTGACGAGCTGGCTCTCCGGTACGCGGCTCGACGGGATCCTGCCCGACGCCGAGGACGACCTGGCCACGGCCGTCGGGCGCAACCTCGGTCGGATCCTCGCCCGGCTCGCGCAGATGCCGATGCTGCGCGAGGGAACGTTCCTCGACGGGGAGCTCCGGATCGGCCCGCCGCCCGCCGGTGTGGAGGACCTCGGCACCTGGGTCGAGGCGTGCACGGCCGGGACGGCGCTGGGGGAGTGGCCCGAGGCCGACCGGGACGGTCTTTGGGCCGCGGCCGATCGAGCCCAGGACCTCCTCGATCTGACCGGGCGGGCGTGCCTGGTGCACAGCGACTTCAACCCCAAGAACATCCTGGTCGACCGTTCGACCGGTGAGGTGACCGGCCTCGTCGACTGGGAGTTCGCCCACGCGGGGAGCCCGTTCACCGACCTCGGCAACCTGCTCCGCCTCGACAGGCGGCCGGCGTTCATGGACGCGGTGCTGTCGACGTACGCCGAGCTCGTCGTGGACGCACCCGGCGACCTCCTCGACCGGGCACGGGCCGCAGACCTGTTCGCGCTGGTCGAGCTCGCCTCGAGGCGGGGACGGAGCCCAGTCGCCGACCGCGCCCACGACCTCCTGCTGGCCATCGCTCGGTCAGGAGACCTGCACGCCGTGCCCTGACATCGTCGCCAGGCACCGGGGTGCTCTGGTCACAGGCCGTCCCAGTAGGCGGAGGGTGGTGAGTGTGCCGCCCTGTTGTCGCGTCACCCGGACTCTGACCGGAAGCTGGTCGACACCTACCGTCCCGGCCTCCAGCCGTGGATACTGCCGGCATGGCGGTGAGCATCGGGACGAAGACGCTGGACGTGGCGTGCGGTGCGTTCGCCACCGCACTGTTCGTGGCCGGCCTGGCCTCTGCGCTCTTCACGGGCGGCCTCGCGGTTCTGCTCACGGTCGAGGGCATCGCGTTCTGGCGCGAGCTCCTCTGGATCGTGACCGCGATGTGCGCCGTCGCGCCCGTCTCCTTCCTGTACGCCTACGACGCGTGGCAGCGGAAGAAGGGTCTCCGCGAGTAGCAGGTCGGGAACGCGTCTACGGGGTACACCATGCTCTCCCAGTCGTAGGGGAGCAACGTCCGCCGACGAGCATCGGGGGCCACCGGGTGCTGACGCTGCCGGGCGTCGACGCACAACGAGTGCTGCGGTTGGACTCAGGCGGTGTGACCCGCGTATCCTGGCGGGTGCGCTTAGGAGTCTGCCTGAGTCTCGGACGGAGCAGACTCTCGCTCGCTGTTCGTTCGCACCGCCGGCGGTCCCGGCAGTCACCATACGAAGTAGTGAAAACGGGCTCCTGCTGCGCGCCCGCACGACGACATCCATCCAAGGAATCCATTCCCTTATGACGAGCACTCCCACTCTTTCGGACACCCCGCAGGTTGCGGTCAACGACATCGGGTCCGAAGAGGACTTCCTCGCGGCGATCGACGCGACCATCAAGTACTTCAACGACGGTGACATCGTCGATGGCACCATCGTCAAGGTTGATCGGGACGAGGTCCTGCTCGACATCGGCTACAAGACCGAGGGCGTCATCCCCTCGCGCGAGCTCTCGATCAAGCACGACGTGGACCCCTCCGAGGTCGTCTCCGTCGGTGACAAGGTCGAGGCCCTCGTCCTCCAGAAGGAGGACAAGGAAGGCCGACTGATCCTGTCCAAGAAGCGCGCCCAGTACGAGCGCGCCTGGGGCACCATCGAGCAGGTCAAGGAAGAGGACGGGGTCGTCACCGGAACCGTCATCGAGGTCGTCAAGGGTGGTCTCATCCTGGACATCGGGCTGCGCGGCTTCCTGCCCGCCTCGCTGGTCGAGATGCGCCGTGTCCGTGACCTGCAGCCGTACGTCGGCCAGGAGCTCGAGGCCAAGATCATCGAGCTCGACAAGAACCGCAACAACGTCGTGCTCTCGCGCCGTGCGTGGCTCGAGCAGACCCAGTCCGAGGTGCGCCAGGGCTTCCTGACCCAGCTGCAGAAGGGTCAGATCCGCAAGGGTGTCGTCTCCTCGATCGTCAACTTCGGTGCGTTCGTGGACCTCGGCGGCGTCGACGGTCTCGTCCACGTGTCCGAGCTGTCGTGGAAGCACATCGACCACCCGTCCGAGGTCGTCGCCGTCGGTGACGAGGTCACCGTCGAGGTGCTCGACGTCGACATGGACCGCGAGCGTGTCTCCCTGTCGCTGAAGGCGACGCAGGAGGACCCGTGGCAGCACTTCGCCCGCACCCACCAGATCGGCCAGATCGTCCCGGGCAAGGTCACCAAGCTGGTGCCCTTCGGTTCGTTCGTCCGCGTCGAGGAGGGCATCGAGGGCCTGGTGCACATCTCCGAGCTCGCCGAGCGTCACGTGGAGATCCCGGAGCAGGTCGTCCAGGTCAACGACGACGTCATGGTCAAGATCATCGACATCGACCTCGAGCGTCGCCGGATCTCGCTGTCGCTCAAGCAGGCCAACGAGACCGCCGCTGCCGCTGACGTGGAGGAGTTCGACCCCACGCTCTACGGCATGACGGCGACCTACGACGACCAGGGCAACTACATCTACCCGGAGGGCTTCGACCCCGACACGGGCGAGTGGCTCGAGGGCTTCGACCAGCAGCGTGCCGAGTGGGAGGCGCAGTACGCCCGCGCCCACGAGCGCTGGGAGGCCCACGTCAAGCAGCAGGCCGAGGCCAAGGTTGCTGCGGCGGAGGCCGGCGAGGCCACGTCGTACTCCTCGGACAAGGGTG
>DATHVS010000120.1:0-9926 GCA_035461195.1 Nocardioidaceae bacterium | reverse complement strand
GTCGAGGAAGACGATGCTCTTGTCCGGGTGGGCGTCGGCCAGGCGCTGGACGAGGTTCAGCTCGGTGCCGATCGCCCAGGACGAGCCGGCCGGTGCCGCCTCGATCGTCTTGATGATGAACTCCGTCGACCCGACCAGGTCCGCCCGGGTCACCACGTCGTGCGTGCACTCGGGGTGGACGAGGATGTTGATGTCGGGGACCTCGGCCCGCAGCTCGTCGACGACCGCGGCGGAGAACCTCCCGTGGACCGAGCAGTGTCCCCGCCACAGGATCACCTTGGCCGCGCGGATCTCCTCGGGGGTGAGACCGCCGTTGGGGCGGTGCGGGTTCCACACGACACACTCGTCGAGGGAGAGTCCGAGCTTGAGCACCGCGGTGTTGCGACCGAGGTGCTGGTCGGGGAGGAAGAGGACCTTGGTGTCGGGGCCGTGCTGGTCGAACGCCCAGCGCATGGCCACGTCGGCGTTGCTGGAGGTGCACACGGTGCCGCCGTGGCGGCCGACGAACGCCTTGATGTCGGCCGAGGAGTTCATGTAGGTCACCGGGACGACGGAGTCGACGACGCCGGCGTCGTCGAGGGCGTCCCAGGCGTCCTCGACCTGCGCGAGCGCGGCCATATCGGCCATCGAGCAGCCCGCGGCGAGGTCGGGGAGCACCACCTTCTGGTGGTCGGCGGTCAGGATGTCGGCCGACTCGGCCATGAAGTGCACGCCGCAGAAGACGATGTACTCCGCCTCCGGGCGCGCCGCGGCCTCACGGGCCAGCTTGAACGAGTCGCCTGTGACGTCGGCGAACTCGATGACCTCGTCGCGCTGGTAGTGGTGCCCGAGCACGAAGACCCGCTCACCGAGAGCCGCCTTCGCCGCGCGTGCCCGCTCGACGAGGTCGGGGGAGGAGGCGGGAGGGAGCGAGCCGGGGCAGTCGACGCCCTTCTCGGAGCTCGGATCGGCACCGTGGCCGAGGAACAGCAGCGGGAGATGTGTTGTCGTCACTCTTACAGTATTTCAGAGTCCCCTGACGAACCCCCGCGGGACCGGCTTCCGAGACGTCAAACACTGGACCAGTGGACCAGTGCCCAGGCACCAGGTCACAGGAAGTGCGCGCTCGGCAGATAGGGCCTCGGGGGCTTCATGTGCCGCAGGGCGAGGTAGCCCGAGCAGTGCAAGGACAGCCCGGCGGTCATGCCGACGTCGAGGGCCCACTCGTTGACGTCCGTGACTTGGTCGACGTGGACTTCCTCGCCCTCCGCGGACCCGGCGAGGACCTCCCACAGCAGCGCGGTGGCGGTGCGCCGGTTGGTGGCGGCCAGGAGGTAGGGCCCACCTCCGCCGGGCGGTGAGTAGGCGTACCCCGACCCCGTGGAGCGGTCCACGACGAGCAGCCGGTACGTCGAGGCGAGAAGCTCGTGGTCGACGCCGTGGGCAGCGTCTCGGACCTGGCGGTCGACCGAGTTCATCAGGTCGACGTCGCCCACGCTGCCCTCGCGGACGCGCTCCACGAGCGGGATCGCCGTCCGGTCCACGACCCCGGTCAGGCTCATCGTCGGGTGCAGCCGGAAGCCCGCCTGCCGATAGCGGCGTGCTGCCCGTGGGTCGGCGGAGGCGGCGAGCATCCCTCGCAGGCACCCCCGACCGTGTGACAGCGCGGCCTCGAGCAGCTGACGCCCCAGCCCGTGTCCCTGGAATCCGGGTCGGACCGCGTACGTCGCGAGGATCCAGGTCAGGTCACGCCGCATCGAGACCGCGACTCCGACGAGCCCGGACCCGCTCTCGGCGACCCAGCATCCCTCCGGGTCGTGCTCGAGGATGTGCTGGACCCGGCGGACCCAGCTCTGCGCGCCCTCACCCGAGCGCATGCTGGGCGGCGGGAGGTCCGCGGGGCGGGTGCGCATCTCGAGCTCGTAGAAACCTTCTGCGGTCACCCGCTCGGCGGCCGCGAGGTCGGCCGTGCGCATCGGGCGGATGGTCAGCTCCGCCCCCGTCGAGGTCGCCACAGCGTCAACCTACCGAGAACGTGCCCCGAGCCGACGCAGGGCACGATAGGACCATGCGCGTCCTCATCGCCCCCGACAAGTTCGCCGGCACCCTCACTGCGGTCGAGGCCGCCGAGGCCATCGCCGAGGGGTGGCGGAGGCGGGCCCCCCAGGACGAGCTGGAGCTGGTGCCGATGGCAGACGGCGGGCCGGGCTTCGTCGACGTGCTCCACGCCTCTCTCGGAGGAGACCTGCTCGCGTTGACGGTCACCGGCCCGCACGGGGGGAGCGTGCCGGCGAGCGTTCTCGTGGTCGGGGACACCGCGTACGTCGAGAGCGCCCAGGCATGCGGGCTGCACCTGACCGCCCAGGAGAGCCACGACCCCGAGCATGCGACGACCCGGGGGGTCGGTGAGCTCCTGGCGGCCGCGGTCGACGCGGGGGCGAAGCGTGTCGTCGTGGGGCTCGGCGGCTCGGGCACCAACGACGGCGGGGCCGGTCTCCTCGCGGCGTTGGGGGCGGTCTCGGACCCCGAGACCGCGCTCGACCACGGACCGAGCGCCCTGGGCAGCCTCACGGGCGTGGACCTGGGTCCGGCACTGGCCAGGGTCGAGGGTGTCGACGTCGTCGCCGCGAGCGACGTCGACAACCCTCTGCTCGGACTGATCGGCGCCACGAACGTGTACGGCCCTCAGAAGGGCGTTGCCGAGGACCGCCTGCAGGCGGTGGACGCCATGCTGGAGAGGCTGGCGGAGACCACCGACAAGAAGGCGGCCCTGGCCAAGGGCGCCGGTGCCGCCGGTGGTCTCGGGTTCGCGCTCCTGCTGCTCGGCGCGACGCGACGGCCGGGTATCGAGGTGGTCGCCGAGGCAGTCGGGCTCGAGCCCAAGGCGGCAGCGGCGGACCTCGTGGTCACCGGGGAGGGTGCCTTCGACTTCCAGTCGAGGTCGGGGAAGGTTCCCTACGGTGTCGCGGCAGTCGCCAACCGTGCCCTGGTGCCGTGCATCGCGCTCGCGGGGAAGGTGCTCGTCGGTTCCCGCGAGATGCGGGCTCTGGGGGTGGAGTCGGCGTACTCCACGGTCGACCTCGTGGGGGAGGAGCAGTCGTTCGCCGACCCCGCGGGGAGCCTGGCCCGGCTGGCCGAGCGCACCGCGCGGACCTGGTCCCACTGAACGACAGGCCGCCGGTGGAGCGCGCAGTGGCCGGCTCCGAGAACCCCTCGGGTCGGGACCAAGGTCCCGACCGGCGACGGCGGGGTTGGGATTGTCGCGGGATGTGCGACCATTGAACCTGCACAGAACCGCGTCTGAGCCCATGGGAGTCACAACGATGACCGAGCAGGTCGAAACCACCGAGTCGAAGGTCCGCACCGACGGCATCAACCTCAGCGACGCTGCGGCCGCGAAGGTCAGGAGCCTCCTCGAGCAGGAGGGCCGCGACGACCTCCAGCTGCGCATCGCGGTCCAGCCGGGCGGCTGCTCGGGTCTGCGCTACCAGCTGTTCTTCGACGAGCGGAACCTCGACGGTGACATCGTCACCGACTTCGACGGTGTGGCCGTCGTCGTGGACCGGATGAGCTCGCCCTACCTCAACGGGGCCGTGATCGACTTCGTCGACACCATCGAGAAGCAGGGCTTCACCATCGACAACCCCAACGCGACCGGCTCCTGCGCCTGTGGAGACTCCTTCCACTGAGCCCAGGCGCCCTCAGCACCTCAGGACAAGCCCCCGCCGGCCCGGCCCGCGGGGGCTTGTCGCGTCCTGGGGGCCGGATCGGGGGCCGCTGTCCCCTGTCCGGGCTACGCGGCCGGGCCGGCTCGTCGGCGATCCCGCCGATCGGCAGCGCGGGCTAGCACTCCTGGCCGGCTATCTGACCTCATCGCGCCATTGTGCTGGGTTTGCGGACGGCGCGAACGTGAGCGGAGGTGGGGGGACCAACCGACACAACCTTGGCCGCGTGCGGCCGCAACGGAGGGGGTTCCACCATGCAGAAAATCACAGCTCATCGGGGATGGAGGGTAGGACTGGCCGTCGCCCTCGCCGGCGCACTGGCCGCCGCCGCACCCGCGGCGTCCGGGACCGGCTCGAACCACGGCTTCCCCGAGCTCCAGGGGCCACGTGGCCTCGACGTCGGTCCCAAGGGCGAGCTCGTCGTGGCGCAGTCGACGGGGGAGTACGGCGTGATCAAGTCCTCGCGCCACCGTGGGAAGAAGCGGTTCGTCAAGCTGGGTGAGGTCGCCCCCGGCTTCGCGCCGGCGCTCGACATGAACCGCCGCGGGCAGCTCTTCGTCCTCACCACCGCTGGGGAGCCCGGCACCGGGGGGGCCACGCTCTACCGGTGGACCAAGCGGACCGGTCAGAAGGTCGTGGCCGACATCGCCGCCTACCAGGCCAGAGACACCGACCCCTACGACCTCGAGGACCACCCCGAGGACTCGAACCCCTACGGTGTCGCGGCGCTCGACGACGGCTCAGCCCTGGTCGCCGACGCGGCCGGCAACGACCTGCTCCGGGTCAAGCCGAACGGCAAGATCTACACGGTGGCCCGGGTCAAGCCGCGCATGGTCCCGGTGCCGGAGGGTCTCCCCTCTTTCCCCGACGCACCTCCGCTACCGCCTGCCGGCACCCTGATTCCGTCCGAGGCGGTCATCACCTCCGTGACCGTGGGCCACGACGGGTTCTGGTACATCGGCGAGCTGCGGGGCTTCCCGGGCAACGTGGGCACCTCCCAGATCTGGCGGGTCCACCCCAAGGCCAAGAACGCGGTCTGCGACCCGAAGCGACCCCGGAAGTGGAGCTGCAAGCTCTACGCCGACGGGTTCACCTCGATCGTGGCGCTCGACAGCGACAAGCGCGGCGCGCTCTATGTCGCGGAGCTGTCGAAGAAGGGCTGGCTGGCCATGGAGTTCGCGGAGGACGACCCCGAGGCGGCGGTCGGAAGCGTGTACAAGCTGTGGCGGAACGGCCACAAGCGCGAGCTCGGTGCCGGTGAGGTCATCCTCCCCGGTGACGTCGCCGTGGCTGACCGCGGCTACAGGGGGCGCGGTCACAAGGGTCACAAGGGTCACAAGGGCAAGGTCTACGTCACGACCCCGATCTTCGGGCCAGGGACGATCAAGCTGATCCGCTGACAGCGGTGAGACACCGAGAGGCCCCCGTCGGCGATGCGGCGGGGGCCTCTTCGGACTCGCGAGCGAGCGATCAGTCCAGGTGGAGGTGGAGCGCTGCCCCGAGGCGGGCGGCGGCGTCGCTCACGTCGATCGTCGGCTTCCTCACCTCGCGTGGGTAGTCCTCGAACAGGATGCTCGGGGCGGGCCTGGTCGCGGCGCGTGCAGCCCTCTCGGCCCTGCTCCGACGCTCGGGAAGGTGCAGCGCCGCCTCGACCGCGCGGCAGTCGGAGGTCATGTCACTGGGGGTAGCGGCGTCGTCGTACGCCAAACGCTGGTAGGTCATAGGATCAACGCTAGGTGTTACTGCCGAGTCGCCCCAGCCGTACCGACGGGTAGTGTTCAAGACGCCCTGAACCCGTCCAAACCACCCCGAGGTCCCTCGTGTCGTTGCTCGTCACCGGCTCCATAGCCACCGACCACCTGATGTCGTTCGGGGGCAAGTTCTCCGACTCCCTGGTCGTGGACCAGCTCGACAAGCTGTCGGTGTCCTTCCTGGTCGACGACCTCGAGGTACGCCGGGGCGGCTGCGCCGCCAACATCTGCTTCGGCCTGGGCTCGCTGGGGCTGCGGCCGATCCTCGTGGGGGCTGTGGGCGAGGACTTCGCCGACTACCGCTCGTGGCTGGAGCGCCACAACGTGGACTGCGACTCGGTGCACGTCTCGGAGACCAAGCACACCGCACGGTTCGTATGCACCAACGACGCCACGATGGCCCAGTTCGCCTCGTTCTACCCGGGCGCGATGAGCGAGGCCCGCGACATCGAGCTGAAGCCGGTGGCTGACCGGGTCGGCCCTGTCGACTACGTGCTGGTGGCGCCGAACGACCCCGACGCGATGCTCCGTCACACCGAGGAGTGCCGTGAGCGCGGGTACCCCTTCCTGGCCGACCCCTCACAGCAGCTCGCCTTCGGTGACGGTGAGCTCATCCGCAACCTGGTCGACGGCGCCGCGATCCTCTTCTCGAACGAGTACGAGTCGGCTCTCATCGAGAAGAAGACCGGCTGGTCGACCGACGAGATCCGCTCCCGGGTGGGCACCTGGGTGATCACCCTCGGCGCCAAGGGGGTGCGCGTGGAGCGCGACGGCGACAAGCCGATCTACGTCGAGGCCGTGCCCGAGGTCGAGAAGGTCGAGCCGACCGGTGTGGGTGACGCGTTCCGCGCAGGCTTCCTGGCGGCGCTCGCCTGGGACCTGTCGACCGAGCGCGCCGCTCAGCTCGGCTGCCTGCTCGCGGTCCACGTGGTGGAGCGGGTCGGCACCCAGGAGTACGTTCTCCACAAGGAGGCCTTCCTGCGGCGCTGCGCCGACGCCTACGGCGAGGAGGCGGCCGCCGACATCGCCGCCCACGTGCGCACCCCGCGTCCCTGAGGCCTCCCTCAGCGCAGTCGGCGCACCAGGTGGCGCGGCGTACCGTCCGCCGCGGTCTCCTCGCCCAGGTACTCCTGCTTCCGCATCCGGCACCACGCCGGTACGTCGGAGCGGGCGGCCGGGTCCTCGGCGGCGACGGCCACGGTCTGCCCGACTGCGACCTCACCGATCCGCTGGGCCAGCCGGATCACCGGCAGGGGGCACCGCAGCCCGCGGCAGTCGATCTCGAGATCGGTGTCCATGCTCTGACTCTCCCACGGCGTCTCGCCCAGGGCGCAGGTCAGGGCACGCCCGCTCGGGACCGGATCTTCGCGACGACGTCGGGGAGGATCTCGAGGAAGCGGTCCACCTCCTGCTCGGTGGTGTCGCGAGCGAGGGAGACACGTACGTTGCCATGGGTGAGGGCGCCCATGGCCGCGAGCACGTGGGACGGGGTGAGCGTCGAGGCGGTGCAGGCCGAGCCCGACGCGACACCGAAGCCCGCCCGGTCCAGCTCGGTCACGATCGCCTCCCCGTCGACGTAGAGGCACGAGAACGTCACCAGGTGGGGCACCCGGTCGAGCGGGTCGCCCACGACCTCGACGTCGGGGACGGTGGCGGCGACCCGCTCGCGGATCCGGTCGACGAGGGCAAACTGGCGGGCGTTGACCTCCTCACGCTCCGCAAGGCGGGCCTGGAGCGCGGCGGCGGCGGCCAGCGCAGCGGGGACGTTCTCGAATCCGCTGACCCGGGAGTCGGCGCGGTCGTCGACCGGGAACGGAGCCCGCCAGCGCGTGCCCTTGCGCACGAGGAGAACGCCGACCCCGGCAGGCCCGCCCCACTTGTGCGCCGAAGCGGCAGCGGCTGCCCACCCCGGCGGCAGGTCGGCCCGCCCGGCGGAGGCGGCGAAGTCGACGAAGACGGGGACATCTGCCCGGGCGGCGACCTCGTGGACCTCGTCGAGCGGCTGGACGGTCGCGACCTCGTGGTTGGCCGACTGCACGGCCAGGACGCCTGCCCCCTCGGACAACGTCTCGGCCACCTCGGTGGGGGACACCCGTCCCTGATGGTCGACGCCGACCTCCGTCGTCGTACCGCCCTCGTGCCGGACCCACCACGCACCGGCCTGGACCACCGCGGAGTGTTCCACCGCCGAGTGCACCAGCCGCCTGCTGACCCGGCTGCGGCCTCGGAGCAGGCCGAGGAGGCCGAGGTGCACCGCCTGGGTGCCCGAGGAGGTGAACGTGACCTCGTCATCGCGCACGCCGAGGCACGAGGCCACCACCGCACGGGCGTTGTCGAGCAGCAGCCGGGCGTCGCGGCCCCGGTGGTGGAGGCGTAGGGGGTCGGCGAAGCCGGCGTCGAGGGCGCTGAGGAGCACCTCACGTGCGGCCGGGTGGAGCGGTTCGGACGAGGCGGCGTCGAGATATCCCCCGCTCCCGGCCCGGTCTTCCCCGGTTGTCTTTGTCACAACCTGAACCTACCCCCGGACCTCGGGTCCACCTCAGGTTGCCTCAGTAGTAGGGTTCCGTCCTGACCGTCGTCATTGAGAGAGAGGCTCGTTCGTGGGTCTGCAACTCCCCAAGCGTGGCCAGAGTGTGCGCACGCGCGTGGGCACCGTGGCCATGGTGTCCGCAGGTTTGCTCTTGCTGGGTGCCTGCTCCAGTGAGGACCAGGCGCAGATCCGGCGTCTGGCGATGCCCGAGCCCGCCACGGACCGGGCTCCCTACATCGACGACCTGTGGCGCTGGGGCTGGCTCGCCGCCATCATCGTCGGCATCCTGGTCTGGGGCCTGATCATCTACGCCGTCATCAAGTTCCGTCGGCGCAGTGATGACGAGATCCCGGTGCAGACGCGCTACAACCTCCCGATCGAGGTTCTCTACACGGTCGCACCCGTGATCATCGTTCTCGTCTTCTTCTTCTTCACCATCCAGACGCAGAACAACGTGCTCGCACAGGCGTCCGAGAACGATGAGTCCGACCACACGATCAAGGTCGTGGGCCAGAAGTGGTCGTGGACCTTCAACTACATGGAGGAGGACGCGGTCGACGGCCAGAACGTCTTCGTGGCAGGCACGCCCGCCGAGCTCCCCACGCTCGTCCTCCCGGTGGACGAGTCCGTCACGGTCGAGCTCTCCTCCCCGGACGTCATCCACTCCTTCTGGGTGCCTGCGTTCCTGTTCAAGATGGACGTCGTGCCCGGCCGCGACAACAGCTTCTCCTTCACGCCCACGCGTGAGGGAGAGTTCGCCGGCAAGTGCGCCGAGCTCTGCGGCACCTACCACTCGCGGATGCTGTTCAACGTCGAGGTCGTCGACCGCGCGACGTACGACGACTACCTGCGCGGGCTCGAGGAGGAGGGCAACGTCGGTGTTCTCCTCGGTGGATCGGACGCCGACACGCAGGCCGGCCTGGAGGACCAGGTGCACGACGACGAGACCTCTGAGCTAGGAGATTCCGAGTGACCGGCGCAGCATTCGAGGCGCGCGGCGCCTACGCCGGGCGTAAGCCCCTGGGGCAGCAGATCGTCCGGGCCATGACGACCACGGACCACAAGCTGATCGGCAAGCTGTACCTCGGCACGTCGTTCGCGTGGTTCCTCCTCGGCGGCCTGATGGCCCTGGTCATCCGGTCCGAGCTGGCCTTCCCGGGCCAGCAGGTCGTGAACGACGAGACCTACAACCAGATGTTCACGATGCACGGCACGATCATGCTGCTGCTCTTCGCGACGCCCCTGTTCTTCGGCTTCGCCAATGTGATCATGCCGCTTCAGATCGGCTCGCCGGACGTCGCGTTCCCGCGCCTGAACATGTTCAGCTACTGGCTGTTCCTCTTCGGCGGGCTCATCGCGGCCTCCGGCTTCCTGACCCCCTCGGGTGCGGCGTCCTTCGGCTGGTTCGCCTACACGCCGCTCTCGAACGCGGTGCACTCGCCCGGCGTCGGCGGCGACCTGTGGATCCTGGGCCTCTGGCTCGCTGGTCTGGGCACCATCCTCGGTGCGGTCAACTTCATCACCACGATCATCACCATGCGGGCGCCCGGCCTGACGATGTTCCGGATGTCCATCTTCACCTGGAACACCCTCGTCACCAGCCTCCTGGTGCTGATCGCCTTCCCGATCCTGGCCGGCGCGCTGCTGATGCTCGAGGCGGACCGCCTCCTGGGCGCCCACGTCTACGACCCGAGCAGCGGTGGCCCGATCCTGTGGCAGCACCTGTTCTGGTTCTTCGGGCATCCAGAGGTCTACATCATCGCCCTGCCGTTCTTCGGCATCATCACCGAGATCCTGCCGGTGTTCAGCCGCAAGCCGATCTTCGGCTACGTCGGCCTGGTCGCCGCGACGATCGCCATCGCGGCGCTCTCGGTCGCGGTGTGGGCGCACCACATGTTCGTCACCGGCGCGGTGGACCTGCCGTTCTTCTCCGGCATGACG
>DATHVS010000119.1:0-2480 GCA_035461195.1 Nocardioidaceae bacterium | reverse complement strand
CGCCACGTCGGGGCGATTGCTCCACACGACGCCTATGCCGGTGAAGATCAGGGTGTTGAGGGTCAGGAAGAAGGTGTTGGTCAACCCGCGCCGCTGGCTGATCCGGTCGGCCATCTCGACGTAGATCTTGTACTGCTCGAGGATCGCCGCCTGGTAGGCCTGCGCGTTGTCGCCGTACTCGGTCGGCCCGACGGAGGGGTTCCAGAGGCGGTCGCGAGGCTGGACCGTGACCGGCGGCAGGACGGCGGTCACTGGGACTCACCCACGAACATCCGGAGCCACTCCACACTCGACGACATGGTGGTCGCCCAAGCGTCGTTCAGCTGGGCGATCGAGCGACGGTACGCCTCGGCCTCGCCGCGGTCGGCTTTCGCCACGGCCGTGTCGAACTGTTCGAGCAGGTTCTCCAAGTCGTCGATGAGCCGCTGGTGCCGGTCCACGAGGTCGGCGGTGACCGGGCGGATCTCGCTCAGTCCACCCAGAACCTTCATGAACCGGGGCCGGAACTCCTCGCGGTACTCCGTCGGCCCCATGTCCCTTGCGTACTGGGCCGCCGAGAGGCCGGAGTTGAGCAGCCGCAGCGTCCGCTCGACGTAATCACGCACCGCGGCGTCGAACCGCTCCTGGTCGACCTCGGCCTGCTTGCCGAGGAGCTCGTTCTTCTCCGCTGCGTGGGCCTGCTCCTGGGCCGCCCATGCCTTCGCGGCCGCGAGCGCGACAACGCCGGCACCGGCGGCCGCCGCTCCGCCGTACTTCTTGACCTTGGCGCCGATCTCATGCTGACGCGCGAAGCGCACGGCCACCTCACCGGCTCGACCGGCGCGGTCGCGGATCCCGTGCTGCTCGTTCTCGGGGTAGGCCCCGCCCAGGGCGGAGAACAGGCGCTGCATGCCGGCGTTGAAGTCCGGGAAGAGGTCGATGATCTGGATCCCGCTGAAGACCAGGTCGAAACCCTCGCCGAGCTCCCCCGTCCTGCGCAGGCGCACGGGGATCAGCTCGACGCCGGCATGCTGCGCGAGCCACAGCTCCTCCTTCGGGTACTTCGGGTGCTTCAGGACGTTGGGAGACAGCAGCGACACGAACTTGTCGGACTGACGGATCTCCGAGGAGATGATGGCGCGCCAGTCGGCGGAGCCGGGGATCGAGTCCTGGCCGAAGAACACGTCGTAGCCGGCCCGCTCGAGCTCGTTGCGAACGTTCTCGGCGAGCTTGTCCCGGGTGGAGTAGGACAGGAAGACCTTCTGCGCGGGCGGGCGCAAAGACTTCTCCCGCTCCTCCCCTGTGCGGCGTCTCCTCGCCTGGGCCTCGCGTTTGATCGTGACGAGCTTCTTCGCCGCGGACGTGCGACCCGCGTGGAGCCGCGCCAAGCGACCGTCGTGACCGGGGATGTCACGAGCCACTGGTGACATTGCCGTCCGGAAATGCTCCAGGGCAGCGGGAAGCTCCTGACCGACGCCACCGTTTCCGACGGTCACCTCCTCCCACTCCCCGTCATGCGGCATCGACGCGACGGCAGCCGGCAAGGCCGCCACCGACGCCGTACTCGCGCCCATGACGGGGACGCCGGAGTCGTGCGCGCTCTTCGCGGCCTCCCAGAGGCTGAACAAGGCGGCCGCTTCCGCCTCGGCGGCGACGAGCGCGATAACCACGTCGGGCCGGTCCTCGACGTCTGCCTTGTCCAGGCGTACGTCGTGCCCCGCGGCCCGCAGGCAGGCCGCTGCCGACTCGATGAGCTCCGAGGGCGCTGCTGATGACAGCTGAATCTTCATGTCCGGTCCTCCCGTTGCGCCAGTGCACGCGGACTCGGGAGTGGGCCACGCCGTACGCAGCGGGCAGGGTCCTCGCCGTCGGTAGAGGCTCACCACCCTTTACTCGATGATGGACCCGCCCCCTTATCGGGGGATATAGCGCCTCTTAGGCATATCGATGAGGACCAAAGCCCCCGACGCCGCAGGGTCGGGTACGCCACCGACGCTCGTGACCCCGGTTACAGACCACCCGGGCGTCGATTATCCGCTATCGGGGTATGTAGATACGATGCTGGCTGATCCCGACGAGAGGTCCCGCTGACTGATGACCGAAACCCATGCGGACTACCGCCTGAGCCAGCTCGACGAGCTGGAGGCGGAGTCGATCCACATCTTCCGTGAGGTCGCCGCGGAGTTCGAGAAGCCGGTGCTGATGTTCTCCGGCGGCAAGGACTCCATCGTGATGCTCCGTCTGGCGGAGAAGGCGTTCTACCCGGCGAAGATCCCCTTCCCCGTGCTCCAGGTCGACACCGGCTATGACTTCCCCGAGGTGCTCCAGACCCGTGACAACTGGGTCAACCGCCTGGGCGTTCGCCTGGTCGTGGCGTCGGTCGAGGAGGCGATCAAGAACGGTGTGGTCGTCGACGACGGCAAGACCAGCCGCAACCGCCTCCAGATCGGGACCCTGCTCCACGTCATCGAGGAGGAGGGCTTCACCGCCGCCTTCGGTGG
>DATHVS010000118.1:0-7232 GCA_035461195.1 Nocardioidaceae bacterium | reverse complement strand
GCGCGTGTGGCGTTCGACATCCTGCGCTACCGCCCGGGCAGCAAGGCCGCCAAGGTCACCTGCCCCCTGCACGTCACGGTCTGCGACCAGGACAGCGTCGCCCCAGCCCGGGCGACCAGCCGACATGTCAACCGGGCACCGCGGGCCGAGGTCGTGCACCACCCCGTCGGCCACTTCGCGGTCTACTTCGAGGAGTTCGAGCAGGTGGTCACCGACCAGATCGGCTTCCTCGGCCGCCACGTGCAGGTGGGGTCGCGATGAGGTACGTCGCACTCGGGGACAGCACGGTCGAAGGGCTCGAGGACCCGGGGCCGGACGGGGTGTATGTCGGGTGGGCCGACCGCCTCGCCCACCACCTCAGCCGGGTCCACCCGGGACTGACCTACGCCAACCTCGCGGTGCGCGGCATGACTGCCCGCGAGGTGCGCAGCACCCAGCTCGACCGGGCGCTGGCGCTCCGGCCCGACATCGCGGTCGTGGTCGCCGGGGTCAACGACGTCCTGCGGCCCCGGTTCGACAAGCAGGCGCTGCGTGACGACCTCTTCGCTATGCACGCGGCCCTGAATGACGCCGGCGCCAGCGTGGCGACGTTCACGATGCCGGACATGGCCCGGGTGGCGCCGCTGGCCGTCGTACTCCGGGGACGTCTGGACGCGCTGAACGAGATCGTGCTCGAGGCGGCCGACATCTACGGCACCGCCGTCGCGGACCTGGCGGCCGAGCCGCTCTCCTCGGACCCCGCGCTGTGGCACGACGACCGGCTGCACGCGAACAGCGAGGGCCACCGGCGGATCGCACTGGCGCTGGCCGAGAGCCTCGGGGTCGACGCGGGGGACTGGCGCGCCCCGCTCCCCGAGGTCGAGCGGCACGCTCTGGCTGCCGTGGTGCTGCGTGAGCTGGCCTGGGTCGCGACCCACCTGGCACCCTGGCTGTGGGGGCGGCTGCGGGGCAGGGTTCCCGTCGAGCCCGTGGTGTGCAAGCGACCCGACCTGGTGCCTGTCGAGCACTGACGTGAGCGAGATCCGCGTCGCCTGGCTCGGGCACTCCACGGTGGTGCTCGACCTCGACGGGGTGCGGGTCCTCTTCGACCCGCTGCTGCGGCCGCACGCCGGCCTCCTGCGCAGGTTGACGCCGCACCCGGAGGAGGAAACCTGGCGCGGCGCCGACGGGGTGGTCGTCTCCCACCTGCACCACGACCACGCCGAGCTCCGGTCGCTGAGGATGCTTCCCGACGTCCCGGTCATGAGCTCGCCGTCGAACGCCTCCTGGCTGCGCAGACGCGGCGTGCCGACCGCCGCCGGGCTCACCGAGACGTGGACGCGGATCGGCGCCGGGCCGGTCGAGGTTCGCCAGGTGCGCGCCGACCACCGGCACCGTCCGATGCCACACCGGCCCAACGACGCCCACGGACACCTGCTCCGGGGACCGTCGGGGAGGATGTGGGTCGCCGGTGACACCAGCCTGTACCCGGAGATGGCGTCGTTGCCCGACCTGGCCGGTGGGCCGCTCGACGTGGCCGTCGTCCCGGTGTGGGGATGGGGACCCCGGCTCTCGGAGGGACACATGAATCCCGAGCAGGCGGCTCTGGCCTGCGCTCTGACGGGTGCCCGTTGGGCGGTGCCGGTGCACTGGGGGACCCTGCACCCACCGCTCGTGGCCCGCTTCGCCCGGGGCTGGCTGGAGCGACCCGGAGCGGCGTTCGCCGAGGAGCTGGCTCGGGTGGCACCGCAGTGTCGACCTCTGGTGCTCCGGCCGGCGGAGGCGAGCACGATCCCCTGCTAGGCAGCTGTCCCCTGCTAGGCAGCTGTCCGCTGCACCATGAACCTGACGTCGTACACCGGCTTGAAGCGGTCGTAGAGGGCCACCATGAGCGAAAGCTGCAGGAGGAAGAAGAGGGTGGTGCCGACGTCGATGTCGCCGGCGGAGCGACGCAGCAGCACGCTCGCCACCACGACGAACACGACGTTGGCCATGCTGAGCAGCGCGAACTCCCAGAAGACCGACTCGACGTTCCGGCCGGTCCGGGCCGCGCGCAGGGTCAGCGCCGCGCTGAAGGTTGCGACCACCGCGACGCCGAGGGTCAGCTGAAGAGGGCTCGCCCGCACTTCGGGGATCACCTGGCCGAAGATCACGGTCACGAGCCCGACCAGCAGGATCTTCTCGGCGAGGTGGACGTCGAGCAGCCGCCAGCGCACATTGAGCAGCCACGCCCGCTCGCGGGCGGTGTCGATGTTCTCCGGGAGCGGGTCCGCCGCCAGCACCATGCCACGTTCCGGCGGCGGCACGAACCTGTGGGCCGCTGCGCGCAGGCCGACCGCCAGGACGAGGGCTGCCCCCAGGAGGACACCGAGCACCGCAGGGCTCGCCTGGCGGACGGTGTCGGTGAAGTCGAGCTGTGCGACGTGGATCCAGTACTCCTGGGGGAGCTTGACGAAGACCCAGATGAGGGCGGCCGAGACGACGTAGAACCGTCCGGTCATGAGGCTGGGTGATCGGCGGCCACGGAGGAGCTCGTAGAGGATGAAGAAGTACTCGAACGTGTTCGGAAAGATCAGCAGCAGCGGCCGCCACTCGGACAGCTCGAAGGCCGTCACGCCCACGAGGCGGTAGTAGAAGAGGAAGCGGGCGACGCGGGCGGCGGTCTGCTGGGTCCAGTTGCGCAGGACCGAGAGCATGGCGATCGTCAGGTAGAAGATGTCGAGCGCCTTGTCGATGCCCTGGTAGCTCTCCGGGTCGAAGCCGCCGAGGGAGATGAAGATGTCACGGTCGACCGCGTCGAGCACCAGGCACGTGAGGATCGCCGGGAGCGGGAAGAGCGGGATCAGCAGTGGCGCGACGAAGCGGGCGAGCACCACCGAGACGAAGATGAGGGTGTCCCCGGTGGACAGGTCCATCTAGACGCTCCTGGGCGGGGCCCGGTCCAGCGCCGCCTCGGTCAGCTCGCGACCGAGCGCGATCATCTCGCCGGCCTTGTGGAAGTCGAGCGTCCGGCAGGCGTTCTTCGGGATCGTGACCAGAAGGTCAGGGGGGTACCCGGCGAGCCGGTAGCGCGCGACCAAACTCTGCATCGCGTCGAGGGAGAGCTCCATCACGTCGAGCGTGCGCAGACCCGGCGGGAGGGACCCGAAGACCTCGTCCTCGGCCTCCTCCGAAGCGCTGCCCGGGGTGGTGCTGCGTCCCCCGGCGAGGCGGCCCGCGACGAGCCGCACCAGGTCCCGGTCGAGCACCTGTGCGGCCGTGCGGCGGAAGCGTTCCACCCACTCCTCGATGGGTCGCGCCTCAGCGGACTCGTGCGCCGGTGCCCGTCCGGTCCCGTCGGCGTCCCCGGAAAGGGTCACGCCCAGGGTCAGGTCGGCGTTGGAGGCAGCCGTCGGTGCGATCGGGAGCGGGTTCATCAGGCCGCCGTCGGCGAGGAGGCGGCCGTTGAGCATGACCGGGGTGATGATGCTCGGCAGCGCGATGGACGCTCGGATCGCGGCGTCGAGGGGCCCCTCCTGGAACCACACCTCCTTGCGGGCGAGGAGGTCCGTGGCGACCGCTGTGTAGGGGATCGGGAGGTGCTCGATGCGCACGCCGCCGAGCAGCTCGCTCACGCGGCTGAGAATCTTGTCGGCACGGATCGCGCCGGGCGCCTTGATCGAGGGGTCCAGCAGGCGCAGGACGTCGCGCTGGGACAGGTCGGTCACCCATTCGGTGTACGCCTCCAGCCGGTTCGCCGCGTGGAGGCCGCCGACCAGGGCGCCCATCGACGTCCCGGCCACGCTGACCACCTCGTAGCCGCGCTCCACGAGTACCTGCACCACGCCGATGTGGGCGTACCCCCGCGCTCCTCCGCTCCCCAGGGCAAGGGCCACGCGTGTCGGTCCGGGCACGGGGACGACTGTATCGGCGGTGGCCGTGGGGCCGCGGCGAACGACCGGTATCGATAGGTCCCGGCAGGTTGGGCCCTAGGGCCCTTATTGGTGCCCACTCTCCGACCTAGCCTCCGTAGAAGGAGGCGGCATGTTCGCGGTCAGGATTCACGGCAGAGGCGGCCAAGGGGCCGTCACCGCGGCCGAGATGCTCTCGGTCGCGGCCTTCGACGAGGGACGCCACGCGCAGGCCTTCCCGACCTTCGGGTCCGAGCGGACCGGGGCCCCGGTGGTGTCGTTCTGCCGCATCGACGACCGGCCGATCCGGCTGAGAGAACCGATCACCGAGCCGGACGCCGTGATCGTGCAGGACCCGACGTTGCTGCACCAGGTGAACCTCTTCGCCGGGCTCAGACCCGAGGGGTACCTCCTCGTCAACACCTCCCACGCGCTCGGCGCGCTCGGCCTCGAGGACCTCGTCGCCTCACTTCCGCGTGGCCACGTCGTGTCCGTGCCGGCCACTGACCTCGCTCGCCGGCACCTCGGCCGGCCGCTGCCCAACGCCGCGCTGCTCGGCGGATTCGCGGCGCTTACCGGGCAGGTGTCGCTGGCGGCGGTCACCGGCGCGATCCGTGCCCGTTTCGCGGGTGCGGTCGGGGAGGGCAACGCCGAGGCCGCCGAGGCGGCCCACGACCACGTGCACGCGGTGATCAAGGAGCTGACCGATGCTTAGCCAGATCGAGGGGTCCCAGGCGGTGGCCCGCGCCGTCACCCTGTGCCGCCCCGAGGTGATCGCGGCGTACCCCATCTCGCCGCAGACCCACATCGTGGAGTCGCTGTCGGACCGGGTGCGTTCCGGCGAGCTCGACGGTTGTGAGTACCTCATGGTCGAGTCGGAGTTCGGTGCGATGTCCGCCTGCATCGGCGCCTCCGCGGCGGGTGCACGCACGTACACCGCCACCTCGTCCCAGGGGCTGCTGTTCATGGCCGAGGCCCTCTTCAATGCCTCCGGGCTCGGGCTGCCGATCGTCATGACCGTGGCGAACCGCGCGATCGGAGCGCCGATCAACATCTGGAACGACCACTCCGACGCGATGTCGATGCGCGACTCCGGCTGGATCCAGCTCTACGCGGAGTCCAACCAGGAGGCGGTCGACCTGCATGTGCAGGCCTACCGGCTGGCGGAGTCCCTCTCGGTCCCGGTCATGGTCTGCATGGACGGCTTCGTCCTGACCCACGCCTTCGAGCAGGTGGACCTGCCCACCCAGGAACAGGTCGACGCGTTCCTGCCACCGTTCGAGGCCCGGCAGATGCTCGACCCCGACGACCCGGTCACCATCGGTGCCATGGTCGGGCCCGAGGCGTTCGCTGAGGTGAAGTACCTGATGCACGCCAAGCAGATGGAGGCCCTCGACGAGATTCCCGTGATCGCCGACGACTTCCGGCAGGCCTTCGGCAGGAGCTCGGGTGGACTGGTCCAGCCCTATTGTCTGGAGGACGCCGAGACCGTCGTGGTCGCTCTGGGCTCGGTGCTCGGGACCATCGGCGAGGTCGTCGACAACCTGCGCGAGGAGGGCGTGCCGGTCGGCGTGCTCGGCATCTCCTGCTTCCGGCCCTGGCCGATCGCCGAGGTGCGTGAGGCGCTGGCGGGCGCTAAGCGGGTCGTGGTCGTCGAGCGGGCCTTCGCTGTCGGCGCCGGCGGCATCGTGGGCCAGAACACCCGCGACGCCCTGCGGCACCTGCCGGTCGAGGTGTACGACGTCGTGGCCGGTCTCGGGGGCCGGCCCATCACCAGGGCCTCCCTCCGCGGCCTGCTCGACGACGTGCTCGCCGACCGCGTCGACCCGGCGCGGCTGCACTTCCTCGACCTCGACCTCGACCTGGTCCAGCGCGAGCTCGCGAGGTCGCGGGAGGGCAAGCGCCCGGGACCGCACGCCGAACACATGCTTCGCGACATCGGGACCGTCGCGTCCGGCGCCTACGAGTAGGAGGGTGACGTGGCCTACCAGGAGATCAAGCTCTACCAGACCGGCACGTTCGTGGCCGGTAACCGGCTGCTCGACCCGGAGCAGCGTTCGGTACAGGCACGGATGGGGCGCTCCAACTCGCTGACCTCGGGCCATCGGGCCTGCCAGGGATGCGGTGAGGCCCTCGGCGCCCGCTACGTGCTCGATGCCGCGATGCGGGCAACCGACGGCAAGGTCGTCGCCGCCAACTCCACCGGCTGCCTCGAGGTGTTCTCGACGCCCTACCCGGAGTCGTCGTGGCAGCTGCCGTGGCTGCACTCCCTGTTCGGCAACGGACCGGCCGTCGCCGCCGGGGTGGCGGCGGCGTTGAAGGCCAAAGGTCGCGAGGACATCCGGGTCGTCGGACAAGCCGGCGACGGGGGCACCGTCGACATCGGGTTCGGGACCCTGTCGGGCATGTTCGAGCGCAACGACGACGTGCTCTTCGTCTGCTACGACAACGAGGGCTACATGAACACCGGCGTGCAGCGTTCCGGGGCGACCCCGCCGGGCGCGCGGACCGCGAACACAAAACCGGTCGGACCCGAGCCGGGCAACGTGTTCGGGCAGGGCAAGAACGTCCCGCTGATCGCCATGGCCCACGAGATCCCCTACGTCGCCACCGCGACCGTCGCCGAGCTGCGCGACCTGGAATACAAGGTCGAGAAGGCGATGAGCTTCCGTGGTGCCCGCTACCTGCACGTGTTCGTGCCCTGCCCGCTCGGCTGGGGAGCGAGCTCGGCGGACACGATCCGGCTCTCCCGCCTGGCCAAGGAGACCGGGATCTTCCCCGTCTTCGAAGCCGAGCACGGCGAGGTCACCGAGGTGTCGAAGATTCGCCGGCGCGTGCCCGTGGAGGAGTACCTCAAGCTCCAGCGGCGTTACGCGCACCTCTTCGGTGAGAACGGCCGGCCCGACGTCGTCGCGCGCATCCAGGCCGGTGCCGACCGCAACATCGAGAGGTTCGGACTGCTCTCCGACGAGGAGCCTGCGGGACCGGGCATGGCGCAGAGCCGAGCCGACGAAGGAGATGTGTGATGGAGAAGCCGTTCGCGATCACCCTCGACATCGGCTCGAGCCGCGCCAACAAGACCGGCTCCTGGCGGACCGAGCGCGCGGTCTACACCAACCGGATGCCGCCGTGCAACGACGCCTGCCCCGCCGGCGAGGACATCCAGACCTGGCTCTACGAGGGCGAGGAGGGTGGAGCCGGCTACGAGCGGGCGTGGCGAAAGATCATGGAGGACAACCCGTTCCCCGCGATCATGGGCCGGGTCTGCTACCACCCGTGCGAGACCGCCTGCAACCGCGCCCAGCTCGACGAGTCGGTCGGCATCAACTCCGTGGAGCGCTTCCTCGGCGACGAGGCGATCCG
>DATHVS010000117.1:0-9515 GCA_035461195.1 Nocardioidaceae bacterium | reverse complement strand
GAGGACCAGGACTGGCTCGATGCGACGTTCCGCGACATCGTGGCGGCCAGCTGGTCCGATCCCCCACGCGGCGGACCGGCCCGGCAGGCCGCCCGCCCACGCCGGTTCGGAACGCCCCGCCGCAGGGCGCCGCGCCGCGTCGGCGGAGGCCGGTCGCAGTGGTCGCCGCGCCCCCGGGGCAGGCAGCGATCGCCGCCTCGGGCATGAGCCGACTCTGATTCGTAGTCGGACGGGCAGTCTGGCCTGACCTCGGCCGGTGTCCACGCCGGGACATCGGGCGGGGAGAGGACTTGTGCCCGTCCGTCTACGTGTCCGGACGAGGTCAGCGCGGGTCGGCCACCCGGCCGACGAACAGCGGCGTCGCGGTGGCCACGTCGTGGATCACGAACAGGAACGGCCGATCCGCGACCACCTCGAGCGGTGGTCCGACCGGTGCCGAGGTGATGCCCATGACCGCCGCCGTCGCGGCCGCCGCCTCCGTGCCCTTCTCGTCCACCGTCACGGTCGCCTCGTGCAGGACATGGGTCAGGTGGAGGCGCTCCTCCCGGGTCATCGCCGTGAAGTCTGCCCGGTCCGGGTCGAAGGCCCTCGGCATGCCCAGCTGCGACAAGACCTGGTTGAGGGCGACCCGGCCCCTGAAGTCCCAGCGCGGCATGACCACACGCACGGGCCCCTGGGGCGACAGGCCCTCGAGCAGGCCGGCCAGGACCTCGCGGTCGAGCTCGGCCTCGAAGTCCGCGAGGTCCTCCGGCACGACCAGCGCCATCGCCAGCTCGTCGCCCACGTAGGGCAGCCCGGCGGCGACCCAGCCGTCCCCCTCGGCGTACGACGCCGCCCCCACCTGCTGGCTGACCATGTCCACCTCGACCCGCTCGCCGGTCGTCAGGGTGAACGGCACGTCGCTCTCCTCGCCCTCGAAGGGCTCCTTCCAGGGCGCCTTGAAGTGGATCGCGTTGACCAGGACGAGGCGGGTCAGCTCGTCGAGGACGCCCTCGGGGACGAGCTGGGGGATCTTCCCCGCCGTGTGCTCCGCGGTCCACTCGTTGATCAGCCCGCGTGCCCCCTCGGCGTCGGCGCGGTAGTCGACCAGCCTCACGCCCGCGCCGTACTCGCGAGCCAGGACGTCGAGGAACTCCTGCTCCCAGGTCAGGTCCCGCTGGCCCCACAACGAGCTCGCGACCGAGACGGCCACCTCGGCGGTCTCTCCTTCGGGGAGCTCGTGCTCGCCCGCGCGTGACTCCACGTGCCGGGTCAGGGCGTTCATGCCGCTGTCGAGCGCCGGTCGCCCCGGTGCGTGCAGGACGTCGTCGATCTCGGACGCGGTTGGGCCCACCGCCCCGTTGCGGACCATCGCCAGGGCTATCGCCACGGAGTACGGCGAGAGCACCAGGTTCTCCGGTGTGCCCGCTGCCGCTGCGCGATAGAGGTCGGCG
The DNA here is from genome assembly GCA_035461195.1 of Nocardioidaceae bacterium. GTDB lineage: Bacteria > Actinomycetota > Actinomycetes > Propionibacteriales > Nocardioidaceae > Nocardioides_C. Next base: position 8,082 of record DATHVS010000117.1, on the reverse strand, counting down.
GTGAAGGCCTGCACCGCAGCGACCGCCTCCGGCATGGTGCGCGCGTCCCCTGCCCTCCGGCGTACGTCGGACGTGGCGAGCCCGACCGACCCGGCTCCGGCTGTGTCGGGGGAGCTCTCGCCGCATGCGGTGAACGTGCCGATCCCGGCGACGGCGAGGCCGGCCAGGCCGAAGGCTCGAAGTGCGTCTCGTCTGGTCAACATGTGGGGTGTGACGCGTGGGACCCGCTGGAGGTTCCCGAGGCGGCAGATGGGACGGGTCGGCGGGGGTTCGGGCGGCAGATGGGACGGGTCGGCGTCAGAAGACGAGGAAGGCGCCGACCACGGCGGGCAGGACGCCGAGCACCAGCCAGGGGGACAGCGGCTTCCGTTGGTGGATCATCAGCCCCACGGCGAGGGCGATCACGCCGAAGGCGGCGGCGATGACGAGCAGGCCGATTTGCGCGTCGAGGGTGTCGACGTACAACGCCGCGACCACGAGACCGGCGGCGAGGTGCAGGATCGTGGTCACCGCCAGGGTCGACATCACCCAGCGCTGCACCCCGGTGAGGCTCATCGCGTCCGCTCGCGGCGCAGGCTGTCCGGGGACCATCAGGTGCTTTCGGGGGCGGGGGGTGGCGTTCGACACGGGACCTTCTCGGGTGCGGCTCGCGCGGTTGCGGCGACCCCTCGATCCTAGGTCGGCCTCCCGGTGGACGCGGCCGGTCGGCGCCCACCGGGACCTATGTCACAGGGCCGCGGCGACCTCGGTGCCCTGCCGGATCGCACGCTTGGCGTCCAGCTCGGCGGCCACGTCGGCCCCGCCGACCAGGTGGGCCCGGACCCCGGCGGCGAGCAGCTCGTCGTACAGCCCGCGCTCGGACTCCTGGCCGGTGCAGACCACGACGTGGTCGACGTCGAGGACTCGGGGCTCGCCGGGCTCGTCGTCGGTCGCGCCGACCCGGATGTGCAGTCCCTCGTCGTCGACGCGCTCGTAGACGACCCCGGGCAGCATGTGCACGCCGGAGTCCTTCAGGACCGCCCGGTGCGCCCAGCCTGACGTCTTGCCGAGGCCCTTGCCGATAGAGGAGGTCTTGCGCTGGAGCAGCCAGACCTCGCGTGCGGGGGTACGCGGCTTCTTCTCGGTGAGGCCGCCGGGGTGGAGGGCCGGGTCGCCGACGCCCCAGTGCGCCATCCACTCGTCCAGCGACTCGTCGAGGTCGTGGGTGAGGTAGTGGCTGACGTCGACGCCGATGCCGCCGGCCCCCATGACCGCCACCTTCCGGCCGAGAGCCACCGAGCCGTCGAGCACCTCGGCGTAGGAGGCCACCTTGGGGTGGCGCTCGGGCGCGATGCCGTCCAGCTCCGGGATGCGCGGCACCACACCGGTGGCCACCACGACGTCGTCGAAGCCGCGCAGCTCTTCGACCCCGGCCCGGGTGGAGAGGCGTACGTCGACGTCGAGCACCTCCATCCGCCGGGTGTAGTAGCGCAGCGTCTCGGCGAACTCCTCCTTGCCCGGGATCGCCATGGCGAGCCGGAACTGGCCCCCGACGTGGGGTCCTGCCTCGAAGACCGTGACCTCGTGACCCCGCTCGGCTGCCGAGACCGCCGTGGCCAGACCCGCCGGCCCGGCCCCGACGACAGCCACCTTCTTGCGGCGCGGCTCGGGGACGGGCAGGAGGACGAGCTTCGTCTCCCGGGCGGCCCGGGGGTTCACCAGGCACGTGGCCGGCTTGTTCTCGAAGGCGTGGTCGAGGCAGGCCTGGTTGCAGGCGATGCACGTGTTGATCTCGTCGGCCCGCCCGGCCGCTGCCTTGCTCACGAAGTCGGGATCGGCGAGGAGCGGCCGGGCCATCGAGACCAGGTCGGCCTGGCCGTCGGCGAGGATCTGCTCGGCGACCTCGGGGGTGTTGATGCGGTTCGAGGCGCACACCGGGATCCTCACCTCGGGCTTGAGGCGCGCAGTCGCCGCGGACCAGGCGGCGCGGGGGACCTGCGTGAGGATGGTCGGCACCCGCGCCTCGTGCCAGCCGATGCCGGTGTTGAGCACCGAGGCGCCCGCCTCCTCGAGCGCCTTGGCGAGCGTGACGACCTCGTCCCAGGTCTGCCCGTCCTCCACGAGGTCGAGCAGGGAGATCCGGTACATCACCAGGAAGTCCTCGCCGAGCGTCTCGCGGATCCGACGCACGACCTCCACGGGGAAGCGCATCCGCTTCTCCGGCGTACCTCCCCAGGCGTCGGTGCGCCGGTTGGTGCGCTCGGCGAGGAACTGGTTGATCAGGTAGCCCTCCGAGCCCATCACCTCGATGCCGTCGTAGCCGGCGCGGCGGGCCAGCTTCGCGGCGCGGACGAAGTGGTCGACGGTGCGCTCCACGCCGCGGCTGCTCAGGGCGCTGGGCTTGAACGGCGTGATCGGCGACTTCCGGGCCGAGGCGGAGACGTTCAGGGGGGAGTAGCCGTAGCGGCCGGCGTGCAGGATCTGCAGCGCGATCGCGCCGCCCTCGGCGTGCACCGCGTCGGTGACCTGCTTGTGCCGGTCGGCCTGCCGGGAGCTTGCCATCAGCGAGCCGAACGGCAGCAGCCACCCGCGCACGTCGGGCGCGAACCCGCCGGTGACGATGAGGCCGACCCCGCCGCGCGCCCGCTCGGCAAGGTACGCCGCGAGCTCGGGGAGGTGCTTCGCACGGTCCTCGAGGCCGGTATGCATCGAGCCCATCACCACACGGTTGCGCAGGGTCGTGCCGCCCAGCGTGATGGGTTTGAGGAGGTGGGGGTAGTGGGTCATCGAGGCTGTCCTTCGGTCTCGCGGGGGGCATGGCGTTCGTGTGCCTGGAGGTACTCGGTGAGCCAGTCCACCCAGAACTGCTCGAGGCGGATGCCTCCGCGCAGCACGAGGTAGACGTCGAGGGCCCGCCCGGAGAGGGTGACCGGTTCCGGGAAGTCGCGGGCGGCGAGCGTCTCGTAGTGGGCCAGACGCGTGGCGTGGTCGGCGCGCTGCTCGCGGACCCGGTCCAGGACGGCCGCACGGTCGCCGTACGACGCGCCGCGCAGGCGCACCGCGAGCTCGCTGCGGAACTTCTCGTCCGGCATCGGCGAGGCCAGCCAGGCGGCGAGCTCCTGGCTCCCCTCGGGCGTGACCTCGTAGACCTTCTTGTCGGGTCTGCCCTGCTGCTCCACGGCGGCGGAGGTCACCCAGCCGTCGGCCTCCATCCGTCCCAGGACGCGGTAGATCTGCTGGTGGGTGGCGCTCCAGAAGAACCCGATCGACCGGTCGAAGCGGCGCGCGAGCTCCAGGCCAGAGGCAGGGCGCTCCCTCAAGGAGACGAGGATCGCGTGCTCGAGGGCCATGGCGACGAGGATGCCCCGCATCGCCGCCGCTATGCAACTAGTTGCAGAGGTGAGCCGGGTCACCCCGCTGGAGCCGTGCGATCTAGTCTCGGGGCGTGCATCGCCCGGCCACCGTTCTCGTCGTGATCATCCTCGGTCTCACCGCGGCCTGCACGACACGCTCGGAGGTCGTCGCCCGGGACACCACCCCGGTCGGTGGGGCCTCGCGGACGGCGGAGCAGAAGGTCGGTGTGGAGCACAACGAGACCGACGTCGCCTACGCCCACGAGGTCAGCGCGATGCACCGCCAGGCGGTCGAGATGGTCACGATGCTCGGCAACCGCGAGGTCTCCCCGCAGGTGCGTGAGCTCGCCGCCGAGATCGCGCGTGACCGCAGCGACGACCTCGTCGCTCTCGGCAGGCTGTTGCGCGCCTGGCGCGTGCCGCCCCACGGCGCTGACTTCCACGGCAACCCCGGCGAGCTGACGATGCGCGAGATGGCGGACCTCTACGCCCTCGAGGGTCCGGAGTTCGAGCAGCAGTGGGTCGCCAAGATGGTCGCCAACCACCGGGGAGCCGTTGCGATGTCACGGGCCGAGGTCGACCGGGGGCTCAACGTCGCAGCCCGGGAGCTGGCCCGCCGGCTGGCCGAGACCCAGGCGGCGCAGGCGGCTGCGCTCGAAGCCGTGAGTCGCTGACCACTACCTGTCTAGACTCGCAGGGATGAGCGAGGCAGCGGAGAAGGGTCTGGCCCTCGGCGGGCTGCGACGCGCAGCGGTCGTCGCGGTGGTCGTCCTCGCCGTCCTCGGTCTGCTCGCCATCCTCGGCTGGAGGGTCGCCGCCTCCGAGGCGCGCAAGAACGTGACCGTCGCCTGGAACGGCGCGGTGACCTGCGAGGGCACGACCGTCGAGCCGACCAGTCGCGGAGAGGGTCGTGGCGAGGCCCCCGTGCTCCGGCTGCGAGAGGGCATGCGCTGCTCCCTCCCCGTCCGGGTGACCAACGAAAGCAGTCTCGGCGTGAAGGTGACCCGGGTGCGGCTGCCGTTCATGGGGCCCGAAGGTGGGGCGGCCGTGCAGGTCAGGACGCTCGAGGGCCGGTCGTGGTACCGCCCGGACTCCACCGACGCCGTCTTCCGGCTCCAGGAGTGGGTCGAGCCCGGGGACACCTACGACTTCGTCGTCGAGCTCGAGTTCCGGGCGCCACCGGAGGGCTGCACCGACCGGGGCGTGATGTGGGTCGGCGACATGCCGAAGGTCACCGTGCGGGCCCTGGGCCGCCCCGGCGAGCGCAGCGCCGGTGAGTCCCTCGGCTTCCGCGGCACAAGGGAGAGCACCTGCGGGTGAGGGGTGACCTTCGCCTCTGCCGGCCTTCCGGATGTCCACCTAGCGTGGCTCATGGGGGCGCTCTGCCCGGAGGGAGGTCGTGATGTCAACGTCCACAACCACGAGGCGCCCGGTCAGGCGCCCGAGCACCGCCGGGCGACGGTTCGGCCACGCCGTGGCCGTCGTGGTCAACGTGGCCATGCTGTACGTCGTCAACGTCTGGCCCGGCTGGGACTCGCTGTGGTTCCTCACCGAGGACACCACCCAGGTCCTGGGCCTGGTCAACGCCTCCATCGTCGTCGGGATGGTCGCGAACGCGGTCTACATCGCCCATGACGTCGGTCGGCTCAGGGCCCTCGGCGACCTGGTCACCACGTCGATCGGGCTCGCGGCGATGATCGTGATCTGGCAGGTCTTCCCGTTCGACTTCGGCGGGGCCGGCTTCGACTGGGAGCTGGTCGTGCGCATCGTCCTGGGGGTCGGGATCGTCGGCAGCGTGATCGCGATCATCACCCACCTGGTGTCCCTCGTGACGGACAGCCGCTCGCCACGGTGACAGTGCCGCTGTCAGAATCGGGCGCATGACTGACGCGTACGCACTCGGACAGGGGACCGGCCCGCTCAAGGGCATCAAGGTGGTAGAGCTCGCCGGCATCGGCCCGGGGCCCCACGCGGCGATGATGCTCGCCGACCTCGGTGCCGACGTGGTGCGCATCGAGAAGCCCGGTGGCGCTCCCAGTGCCGGGGCCCGCGAGACCGACCTGCTCACGCGGGGCCGGCCCAGCGTCGCGATGGACCTCAAGGACCCCACGGCCGTCGCCACCGTCCTCGACCTCGTCGAGCGCGCCGACGTGTTCATCGAGGGCATGCGCCCCGGCGCCGCCGAGCGACTCGGCCTCGGCCCGGCCGAGTGCCACGCCCGCAACCCGCGCCTGGTCTACGGCCGGATGACCGGGTGGGGCCAGCACGGCCCGCTCGCCCACACCGCCGGCCACGACATGAACTACATCGGGATCTCCGGCTCGCTCCACGGCCTCGGGCAGACGCCGTCGAAGCCGCAGTTCCCCGCCAACCTCCTCGGCGACTTCGGCGGCGGGTCGACGTACCTCGTCATCGGCGTCCTCGCCGCCCTGCTGGAGGCCCGGACCAGCGGCGAGGGCCAGGTCGTGGACGCCGCGATCGTCGACGGCTCGGCCCACCTCAATGCGATGCTGGCCAGCATGATCGCCGGCGGTGGCTGGCGCGAGGAGCGGGCGGTCAACCTCCTCGACGGGGGGATGCCGTTCTACGACGTGTACGAGACCGCCGACGGCCGGCACATGGCGGTCGGCTCGCTGGAGCCGAAGTTCTACGACGAGCTCGTCAAGGGTCTCGGGCTCGTCGGCGAGCTCCCCGACCGCTTCGACTTCGACCGCCACGACGAGCTGCGCGAGCAGATCGCGGCCCGGTTCCGTGAGCGCACCCAGGCGGAGTGGGCGGCGATCTTCGACGGTGGCGACGCCTGCTGCACCCCGATCCTGCCGCTCACCGAGGCCGCGGAGCACCCGCACCTGAAGGCGCGCGAGACCTACATGACCCGTGACGGGCTCCTCCAGCCCGCGCCGGCTCCGCGCTTCTCCCGCACCGGGCCCTCGCTCACCACCGGCCCCAGCGTCCCCGGCGGGCAGAGCCGCGCGGCGCTCGAGGCGTGGGGGATCGAGGACGTCGACGCCCTCATCGAGTCAGGCGCGGTCGTCCAGGCCTGACCGTCGACCCGGCGCGTCTGCCGCGCTGATTCCCGTCGACCCGGCCCGTCTGCCGCGCTCACGGGAGGCTCACCCACGGGTCGAGGTGGGCGTCGGTGCGGTAGGCGACGTGCGGCCTGAGGGGATGCCCCACCTCGACCGCAGGGTGGTCGAAGGCGCCGTGGCGCACCATCCCGAGCCTGCGCATGACGGCCTCGGACGACTGGTTGAGGACGGCCGTCATCGACCAGATCACCGGAAGACCGAGGTCGACGAGCCCGACTCCGAGCGCGGCGCGCGCCGCCTCGGTGGCGTACCCCTTGCCCCAGGCGTGCCGGGCGAGTCTCCAGCCCACCTCCTGCTCTCCTGCGCCGGGCACTCCTTCGGGCATGGGGTTGAGCCCGGTGAAGCCGATGAACTCGCCCGTCTCGACCACCTCGAGCGCCCAGAGGCCGAAACCCTGCTCCTCGAAGCGCTGCTCGAAACGGTCGACGGCCCGGTCACTCGTTGCGCGGTCCAGGGGGGAGGGGAAGTAACGCATGACCTCGGGGTCGGCGTTGAGCTCCGCGAAGGGGGCGAGGTCGGACTCCCGCCACCGCCGCATGAGCAGGCGTTCGGTGCGGACCTCGGGAAACTTCCTCACCCGGGGCACCCTACGCAGGACGAGGCGTGGCGTCAGCCCTGTCAGGGCATGCGCCCCGCGTCCCGGTCAGCGGGTACGCCGGGCAACGGTCTCGCGCTTGGTCTCGTCGACGGCGCTCTCGTACGCCGTGACGAGCGCGGCGATCGACACGGGCTTGAACTTCTCGACCATCTCGCGCACCTGCTCGGGGGAGACGCCCTGCTCCTTGTAGGCCGGCCACACCTGCTTCTTGAACAGCTCGGTGAGCTCGTCGGCGATCGCCCGGCCGTGCGCGGTGAAGATGTCTTGGGCAGCGATCGCCGCCTCCGGGGGCATGCCGAGGTCGAGGAGGGCGACCCCGACCGACAGGTGGGCCACGGCGACCTGGAACTTCCCCTGCTTGGTCGGGTAGACGATGCCGAGGGCGTTGAGGGTGGCGAGCTCGTCGTCGCTCAGGGGCCGGCCCGCCCGGCGTACGAGCTCTTTCCGGGTGATCGTCTCGGGCATCTCGGCCATCCAGGGCGCGAGCAGGGTCCGGTGCAGGGCGATGGTCTCTGGGGTGGCGGCGGCCGGGATCTTGGCCATGTACCCCTCGATGGCCGACAGCGTGAAGCCGTGCGCCTGGAGCTCGCGGACGAGCTCGAGCCGGGCCAGGTGGTCGCCCGAGTAGTAGCCGGAGCGACCGCGGCGGATGGGCGGCGGCACGAGTCCCTTCGTGGTGTAGAAGCGGACGTTGCGGACGCTCATCCCCACACGCTTGGTGAGCTCGTCCAGGGTCATCAAATCGGTGACGACCTCGGTCGTGTTCGTCATCGGTAGCGGTCCTCGGGGGGTCGGTTCGTGCGCGGGCGGGCGGGCCGAGCGACGCAGATCACATGCCGGGCCCGGTTGGACGTTAACAGTATGAGTGTCACAATCAGGTATCTCCACCGGTCCGGTCGCATCCAGGGCCGGTCTCCCGGTCGCCGAGAAGTTGGGACTCCCAGATGAGCCAGGCCGACGTGCCACAAGCATTCGTGTACGACGCCCTCCGCACGCCGCGGGGCAAGGGCAAGAAGAACGGCTCGCTCCACGAGGTCAAGCCGATCGACCTCGTCGTCGGCCT
>DATHVS010000116.1:0-13715 GCA_035461195.1 Nocardioidaceae bacterium | reverse complement strand
CTCGGCCCGCTGGACCGCGAGACCGACGTCGCCCATCTCCTCGGAGATGCCGGAGAACGCCTCGTTGATCCTGGTCTGCGCCTCGGCGGCGGTGTAGGTGGCCTTGATGGTCTCCTTCTTCGTGCGGAAGGCCTCCACCTTCGCCTGCAGGCGCTGGGCGGCGAGGGTGAGCTTCTCCTCCTCGCCCTGGAGCTGGGCCTGCTGAGCCTTGAGGTCGCTGATCTGGCCGGTGAGACCGGACTTGCGGGTGAGCGCCTCTCGCGCGAGGTCCTCGCGGCCCATCGACAGCGCCTTCTGCGCCTGGTCGTGGAGCTTCTGGGACTGCTGCTCGAGCTGGTTGACCTGGAGCTCGACGCGCTTGCGGCTGGTCGCCACGTCCGCGACGCCTCGGCGCACCTTCGACAGCATCTCGATCTGACGCTGGTAGCTGTAGTCCAACGTCTCCCGCGGGTCCTCGGCACGGTCGAGCGCCTTGTTCGCCTTGGATCGGAAGATCAGGCTGATGCGCTTCATGAGGCTCATGGTGTGCGTGGCCCCCTTCTTTGTCGTCTTCGAATCTGTCTGTCCACCCTACGGTGCAACGGGCAGCGGAGGTAGCGGGTTCCCACGGGTACCCTGGGCCCGACCAGGGGCGAGAGAGGCCCCGCCGATCCGCAGAAGGCCGACGTGTTCCGACGTACGAAGTCCGAAGAGTCCAACCCCGTGCCCAGGCCCCCGAAGCCTGGAGGCAAGAACCGTCCGACCCCGACCCGCCGTGAGGCCGAGGCCGCGGCCAAGGCCCGTGCCAAGGGCGCCGCGGACCGCAAGACCGCCGCCAAGCAGCAGCGCCAGCAGCGCAACGAGCAGAACGCGCGCATGCGGGAGGCCATGAAGACCGGCGACGAGCGCTTCATGCCCGCTCGCGACCGCGGCCCGGTACGCCGGTTCGTCCGCGACCTCGTCGACTCACGCCTCTCGGCCGCCGAGTTCCTCCTCCCCCTGCTGGTCGCCATCATGCTGCTGACCTACTCCGGGAACCCCACGCTGAACCGCTACGGCCAGTCGCTGTGGCTGGTGACGATCCTGCTCGTGACCCTCGACACCATGCTCCTCGTGTTCAAGATCAAGCGGGAGGTGCGCCGGCGCTTCCCCGACGAGTCGCACAAGGGCGCGACCTTCTACGGCATCCTCCGCGCGATGCAGCTGCGCTTCTTGCGCCTGCCCAAGCCCCAGGTCAAGATCGGGACGAAGCTTTCGGAGCGTTACTGACGGCGACGGCGTCGGCCGGCACCTGGACCACCCGCCGCAGTCGGCGCTCCCGGCGCCAGGCGGGCAGGTAGAGCGGTGCGCCGGCGGCGAGGACGCCCGCCGCGACGTACATCGCCACCCCGGCCGACGAGCGGTCCGCCACTGCCGTCAGCGTGATCGCCCCGACGGCACCGGCGGCCTGCGCCACCATCGAGTTGATCGAGACCGCGGTGGCACGCACCGACCCGTCGACCTCGCGGTGAAGCAGCGCCATGTGAGCCGGGTTCGCCGCCCCGTGCGCGACGTAGCAGACGAGGTAGGCGGCCACCACGCCGACGACGCCGGCGACGAGACCCATCGCCGCCACCGCAGCACCCTGGATCACGCGCAGGAGCGCCGCCGAAGGCGCGGTGCCGATGCGTCGGCTGAGCAGCGGGAGGCTCGCCGCACCCACGGCCGAGAGCAGCCACGCCCCGGCGCCCGCAGGACCCATGGCCACGGCCGCCGCCTCGGGTTCGGCCAGGACCTCGGTGAGCCGGACCGGCACCAGCCCCTCGAAGCCGGCGGAGCCGAAGCCCCACGACAGCTCGACGGCGACGATCGCGAGCAGCACCGGCGAGGTACGAAGCAGGCGCAGGCCCGCCCCGATCGTCCGTGGGGCCGCTCTCACGGCGTCCCACGCGGCCCCTCGCTCCCGCCGGTGGATCTCGCTCATCAGCAGGAGGACACCACCGAGGCCGGCGACCTGGAGGACGAGCGAGGCGACGAGGGGGACGGCGAGGGCGTCGAGGGGTCCCAGGTCCCCCAGGGCGACGAGCCCGGCGCCGCCGAGAGAACCGGCGGCGATCGCGATCCCGAGCGCTGCTCCTGCCCGGCTCAGCCCGCGCGCGACCTCGTCGTCTGCCCGGGCCCGGTCGGGCTGTGCGGCGTGGGTGGCGTCGACGTACCAGGCCTCCAGGGGGCCGGAGTCCAGCGCGCGGTAGACGCCTTGGAGGGTGAAAGCGAGAGCGAAGCCGACCATGCCCTGGGCGAGCAGCATGAGGATCGTCGAGAGGATCCCGATGACCCCGGCGGCAAGCAGCACCGGCCGACGGCCGAGTGAGTCCGCCATCCCACCGGTGGGCAGCTCGAGGAGCAGTACGACGAGCCCCTGAGCCGCCGCGACGAGACCGAGCTGGCTCAGGGTGAGACCGCGGTCGAGCGGCAGCAGGACGAGCACCGGCATCAACAGCCCGACCGGTGCCCACCGCAGCGCGGTCAGGACGAGGAACCTCCGCGAGACTACGTCCGCCTCGGCCGCGGTCACCGGACTCTTCCCTGGTCCCCCCGAGGCTCGGGGAAGGCGTTCATGAAGAAGAGCACGCGTTCGCTGCCGGGCTGCTCGTCGACCTGGCGGTACCTCTCCACCACGGCGACGAGCTCCTCGCGAAGCTGCCGGACCTGGCCGGGGGTCAGCCGCAGCGCGTAGTCCGAGGCACCGGCCGCGTCCTGCCAGGCGAGCGGCCACTCCTGCCGCTGGGCCGCCCACCGGTCCGCAAGTTCGGCGTAGAAGCGCTGCTGCTCCCCCTCGAGCCAGTGCGCCGCGGCCAGGGCGTCCGGGTCGTCGGCCACGTCGGCGACCGACCAGGAGTGCATGTCGTGGGCCGCGCGCCAGTACCTCCGTCGCCCCACGCCGTCACCGGTCTCCTTCACCAGGCCCACCTCGGCGAGCTTGCGGAGGTGGTAGCTGGTGGCCCCCGTGTTCGTTCCGAGGGTCGAGGCGAGCTCGGTGGCAGTGCCCGGGCCGCCTCGCCGGAGCTCGGTGAGCAGGCGGGTCCGCAACGGGTGGGCGAGCACCCGCACGGCCCGCTCGTCGAGACGGGTGCCCGCAGGTCCTGTGCTGGTCGGGTCGGCTGCGTCGGTCATGCATCCACAGTAATTGTGCATAGATCGTTTGCACAATAGTTGTGGACACTTCCGCTACTCGCGTAGGTGCTCCTCGACCCGCTCCACCTTGGCGGCCAGCTGCCCCGTGTGGCCCGGCCGGATGTCGGCCTTGAGCACGAGCCCCACGCGCGGAGACCTCGCTGCGACGACGTCGACGGCCTGCTTGACCACCGCCATCACCTCGTCCCACTCCCCCTCGACGTTGGTGAACATCGCGTTGGTCTCGCAGGGCAGGCCGGAAGCGCGGACCACGCGCACCGCCTCGGCGACCGCCTCGCTGACGCCACCGGTCTCGTCGCCGGCGGTCGGACTGATGCTGAAGGCCACGATCATGCCCGCACGCTACCGTCACGGGGCGCTAGGACGGTCACCCGCGAGGCATGAAGGCTGGGCGCCGTGGATACGTTGAGGGCATGGACATACGCAACCTTGGCTCGAGCGGTCTGAAGATCTCCGAGATCGCCTACGGCAACTGGCTCACCCACGGCTCCCAGGTCGAGGAGGACGCCGCCCTCGCGTGCGTGCGGCAGGCCCTCGAGGAGGGGATCACCACCTTCGACACCGCCGACGTCTACGCCAACACCGCCGCGGAGACCGTTCTCGGGAAGGCCCTGAAGGGCGAGCGCCGTGAGGGGCTCGAGATCTTCACGAAGGTCTACTGGCCCACGGGCCCGGGCAGGCACAACGACCACGGCCTCTCGCGCAAGCACATCATGGAGTCCATCGACGGCTCCCTGAAGCGGCTCGGCACCGACTACGTCGACCTGTACCAGGCGCACCGCTTCGACTACGAGACGCCGCTCGAGGAGACCATGGAGGCCTTCGCCGACGTCGTCCGCCAGGGCAAGGCGCACTACATCGGCGTCTCGGAGTGGACCGCCGACGAGATCCGCCGTGGCTACGAGCTCGCCCGCGAGCTGCGCATCCCGTTCGTGTCGAACCAGCCGCAGTACAACATGATCTGGCGTGTCATCGAGACCGAGGTCGTCCCGACGTCGGAGGAGCTCGGCATCGGCCAGGTCGTCTGGTCCCCGATCGGACAGGGAGTGCTGACCGGGAAGTACCAGCCGGGCCGGCCCCACCCCGAGGGGTCGCGGGCCACCGACGACAAGGGCGGGTCTGAGTTCATCAAGCGATACCTCGTCGACGACGTGCTCGAGCGCGTGCAGCAGCTGAAGCCGATCGCCGACGAGGCCGGCCTGTCCCTGGCCCAGCTCTCGATCGCCTGGGTGCTGCAGAACTCCAACGTCTCCGCGGCGATCATCGGCGCCTCCCGTCCCGAGCAGGTCACCGAGAACGTCAAGGCCAGTGGCGTGAAGCTCGAGCCCGAGGCGATGAAGCGCATCGACGACATCCTCGACGGCATCATCGAGCGCGACCCGAGCAAGACCGTGTCGCCGCCGAAGCGCGACTTCGGCTGACGCCGGACAGCAGCAGTACGACGGCCGGGCCCGTCCTCCTCAGTAGGGCCGGCCCCGCGCGCGTACCCACAGCTCGAGCAGTGGGTCGACGTACCGCCAGGGGCCGTGGCCGCCGGACCCGATGCTGTCGCGGGTCACGTGCTGGCCCTCGCGGGCAAGGTCCTTGAGGGCGCTCTGGAGGGTGGCGCGCGAGGTCTCGAAGCGGCGGGCCGTCGTGGTGCCGGTCGGCGAGTCCCCGTCGGCGAGGGCGGCGAGAACGGCCTTCTTCCCTCCGGAGAGGCCGTCCCACACGGCCTGGTGCGCCTCGTGGGTCATGGTCAGCGCTCGACGTACCACCGCGTCCGCAAGCGCGATGCCGGCCACCTCGCCCCCCTCGGGCAGGGTCGTGGAGCCGAGGGCGCGGGCCGCGAGCTCTCGGTGCAGCAGGTGGGCGAGCAGCATCGTGCGTTGCGGGTGGCCCGCGGCGGTCGACATGAGCGGCGAGAGCGCCCCGTCCGGGTCCTCCCCGAGCTCGTCGAACCGTTCGGCGAGCTCGACCATCACCTCGTCGAGGGGCAGCGGACCGAGGTCGAGCGGCTCGGCCTGGCCGTAGAGGGGTCGCTCGCGGTCACTGAAGAGCTTGCGCATCATCGACGGCTGCGAGCCGGCGTAGACGTAGACCGCCGCGTCGCCGTGGTACTGCACGTGGGAGCGCAGCAGGCCGTCGAGGGAGGCTCCGGCGCTGAGCAGGTCCTGGAACTCGTCGAACACGACCAGGGTGGGCCGCTGGTCGCGCTCGAAGAGGGTGAGCGGGAGGTCGAGCAGCTCGGCGGCGGCGGTCTGGGTCGCCTCCGGCGCGGCGGTGGTGCGGTGCCGGGGGCCGAGCGTGATCCCGGGGCCCGCCGCCGTCAGCGAGAGACCGAGCCTGCCGCCGAGGGAGTCGAGGTGGGCCCGGAGCCTGCCGTCGCCGAGGCGGGAGTAGGACGAGGCGATCCGCACGCAGACCTCGCCGAGCGAGGTGACGCCGTACATGTCGACGTGGACGGTCCGCCACCCCGCCCCGGAGAGCCCGGCGGCGTGCGCCATGAGCAGTGAGGTCTTGCCGAAGCGGCGGGGACCGGCGAGACGGACGTGGACGCGCTCGGCCGCGGCCTGGCTGAGCCGCCTGAGCTCCTCGCGCCGGTCGATGAGCGCCTCGGGCGCGATCGGGGTCTCGAACGGGAACGGGCGCAGGACCGATGTCATGGACCGAGTCTAGCGGAGTCGTATTTCAATAACCATACGTTATCGTATTGCAAGAGCCATACAGTTTCGTAGGTCAAGTCGCATGCAGACTCATCGGACCGTACACCTCACGGTCGCCCTCGAGCAGGGTCACCGCATCGACGCCCGCGTCGAGCAGCTCCCGCCAGACCTCCCCGACCCAGGACTCGGCGTCGCTCTGTGACGGGAACTCAGGTGACCCGAGCTCCGGCGGCGCCACCTCGGCACCCGCACCGTCCTCGAGGCGCCAGCGCCACGCCGGCCGGTTGGTCGAGGGCTCGCTGCTGAAGTGCCCGGAAGGCTCGAGTGAGTTGGTCATGTGGCGAGCCTAACGCCGGGATATCCCGAGACGCCTTTGACGCCGTCCCGGGCGCGTGGGAATGTTCGTCCTGAACAACTGCCTCACGTCGGGGAAGCCGGTCCGAAGCCGGCGCTGACCCGCAACCGTGGGCCGTGACCGGGACCCCCCGGACACGGCGAGCCGGAACGCCGACGCGAGACAGCGGCTCCCATCCATCCGTCGAGGTCTACGGGGCGGAGCCGGATCGGGACACCCGTCGTCCGGGGTTCCAGCGGTCCGGTGACGTCATGTGAACCGCCGCAAAGAAAGGGCCTTCGTTGGCCAGCACACTCCCCCGCCGCGTCGCGGGCACCATCTCCTCCCTCCTTCTCGCCGCGTTCGCCGTGGCAGCCCTGGCCGGACCCGCGCACGCCGAGGACGGCTACCGTTACTGGCACTACTTCCACCTCGACGGCAGCACCTGGGCCTTCTCCGAGGTGGGCGCAGCCGAGCACCAGCCCGAGGACGGCGACGTCGAAGGCTTCCGCTTCGGCACCAGCACCATGTCGCAGCCCCTCGAGCCGCGCGCCGACCTCGACGAGATCGACTTCGACACCGTCTGCGCCGACACCGAGGCAACCGAGGGCGAGAAGCGCGTCGCGGTCCTCATCGACTACGGCGTCGACGAGGGCCAGGGCACCCCGCCCGACCCGCGAGCGGAGTGCGCGGCCGCGGCGGAGGACGCGAGCACCCAGCAGATCCTCGGGCAGGTCGCCGACGTGCGCGTTGAGGGCGGGATGACCTGCGCGCTCGACGGCTACCCCGCGAGCGGCTGCGGCGACCCGGTGGCGGACGCCGACGTGCCGACGGACGAGGAGCCGGTCGCGTTCGCGCTCGCCGCGGACTCCGAAGCGGACTCGGACGCCGACGGTACGTCGGGCGCGGCGGACGACTCGGGGGCCCTCAGCCCGTGGCTGGTCGCCGTCGCTGCGCTCGTTCTCCTTCTCGTCATCGCCGCGGTCGTGACCGCCCGCCGCCGCAAGGCAGCCTGAGCGCGTCTCGCCGACGAACCCGCAGTCGAGCCGATGCGCCCCCAGAACCGCCTCACCTATCCCCGGATGCTGCATCCGGGGGCCTGGTGGCTGTGGGCGCTCGGCCTGGCCGCGGCGGCGAGCCGGACACTCAACCCAGTCCCTCTGCTTCTGATCCTCGCGGTCACCGGCCTCGTGGTCTCGGCACGCAAGAGCGACGCGCCGTGGGCCCGGTCCTACGCCGCCTTCCTCAAGCTCGCCCTGCTGATCATCGCGGTCCGGGTCGTCTTCCAGGCGCTGCTCTCGAGCGGCTCCCAGGGGCCGACGGTGCTGTTCACGCTGCCGGAGCTGCCCGTGCCGGGAAGCACCGGCATCAAGCTGGGCGGCGAGGTCAGCCTCGAGGCGGTGCTCCGGGCGTTCTACGAAGGGCTCCAGCTCGCCACCATCCTGGTCTGCGTGGGCGCTGCGAACGCGCTCGGCAGCGCGCGACGGCTGCTGAGGTCGGTGCCGGGCGCGCTGTACGAGGTCGGCGTGGCGGTCGTCATCGCGCTGACCTTCGCGCCGCAGCTCGTTACTGATGCCGCCCGGGTGCGTGCCGCACACCGGCTGCGCGGGCAGAGCGGGGGGCTGCGCTCCATGAAGCGGCTCGCGATGCCCGTCCTCGAGGGCGCGCTCGACCGCTCCGTCGAGCTGGCCGCCGCGATGGACTCCCGCGGCTACGGCCGTACGACGGACGCGACCCCTGCCGCGCGACGGCTCACCGGCGTGCTCGTCCTGGGCGGGCTGATCGGCCTGTGCGTGGGGATGTTCGGCCTGCTCTCGGGGACGGGCTCGTCGTGGATGGGCCTCCCGACGCTCCTCGCGGGCTCGCTCCTCGCGGCCGGCGGCATCCACCTCGGCGGCAGACGGACCGGGCGGACGACCTATCGACCCGACCCGTGGGCGCTTCCCGAGTGGCTCGTCGCCGGCTCGGGTCTGGTCGCGGCAGTCGCCATGTTCGTCACGCTCGGGACCGACCCGTCCTCCCTGGTGCTGGCGAGCATCACGGCGGTGCCCCCGGTGCCGGTCCTCGCGACGGTCGGCATCCTCGTCGCGATGCTCCCTGCGATCCTGGCCCCACCCCTGCCGACACAGGAACCGGAGACGTCGACCCGCAAGAACGAGATGGAGGTGGCAGCGTGATCGAGTTCCACGACGTGACGGTCACCTTCGCCGGGGAGACCTCTCCCGTGCTCGCAGGGGTGGACCTGACCATCCCCGAGGGCGAGCTGTGCCTGGTCATCGGCCGCACCGGCTCCGGCAAGACCACCCTCCTGCGTGCGATCAACGGCCTGGTCCCCCACTTCTCCGGCGGCACCCTGTCGGGTCGGGTCGTGGTCGACGGGCGCGACACCCGCGACCACCGACCCCGTGACCTCGCCGAGGTCGTCGGCTTCGTCGGCCAGGACCCGCTGTCGGGCTTCGTCACCGACACCGTCGAGGACGAGCTCGCCTACGGCATGGAGTCGCTGGGGCTGCCGGGCGAGGTCATGCGCAAGCGCGTGGAGGAGACCCTCGACCTGCTCGGCCTCGCCGACCTGCGCCACCGGCCGCTGACGGACCTGTCCGGTGGACAGCAGCAGCGTGTCGCGATCGGCTCGGTCCTCGCCACCCACCCGCAGGTCCTCGTGCTCGACGAGCCCACCTCGGCGCTGGACCCGCTGGCAGCCGAGGAGGTCCTCGCGACCCTGCAGCGGCTCGTCCACGACCTCGGGCTCACCGTCGTCCTCGCCGAGCACCGGCTCGAGCGCGTCGTGCAGTACGCCGACCGGGTCGTCCTCGTCCCCGGCGACGGCCAAGCAGTCGTCGACGGTCCCCCGGCCGACATCCTCGCCGGGTCCTCGATCGCACCACCTGTCGTCGAGCTCGGACGGGTCGCCGGGTGGCGGCCGCTGCCCCTGTCGGTCCGAGACGCGCGTCGGCGCGCCGCTCCCCTGCGGCGGCAGCTCGTCGACCTGCCCGCGCCCGACCACGCCCGCCGCGAGACCGGGGAGACCGCGGGGCGGGTGGCCGACCTCGTCGCCGGCTACACCCGCCTGCCCGTCCTCAAGGGCGTCTCGATGACCCTCGCGAGGGGCGAGATCGTGGCGCTCATGGGCCGCAACGGCGCCGGCAAGTCCACGTTCATGAAGACCCTCGTCGGGATGCGTACGCCGGACAGCGGCACCGTCGAGGTCGGCGGTCACGCCCCCGCGGACCTGAAGCCGGCCCGGCTCCTGCGCCACGTGGGCCTCGTGCCGCAGGTCCCGGGCGACCTGCTCTACGAGTCGACCGTCGCCCGCGAGTGCAGCCAGGCCGACAAGGACGCAGGCGTCACCGCCGGCACCACCGCCGCCCTGTTCGAGCGTCTCTCGCCCGGCGTCCGGGGCGACCAGCACCCGCGTGACCTGTCCGAGGGGCAGCGGCTGACGCTGGCGCTGGCGATCGTGCTCGCGGCCGAGCCGCCGCTGCTGCTGCTCGACGAGCCGACCCGCGGCCTTGACTACACCGCCAAGCACCGGCTCGTCGAGATCCTCCGCGACCTCGCGTCCGCGGGTCACGCCGTGATGCTCGCGACCCACGACGTGGAGCTCGTCGCCGAGGTCGCCACCCGCGTCGTCGTACTCGCCGACGGGGAGGTCGTCGCCGACGGCACCGTGCCCGACGTGGTCGTCTCCTCCCCCGCCTTCGCTCCGCAGGTGGCGAAGATCCTCAGCCCGCAGGCCTGGCTGACACCCACCGACGTCGCCGTCGCCCTGGCCGGTGTCACCACGGTGTCGAGGCCATGAGAGCCACCGACCTGGTCCCACTCAGGCTGCGGTCGGGGCTCGCCCTCGCGCTCGCCTCGGCGGTGGGGCTCGCAGCGTTCCTCTGGCCGTTCTTCGTCGAGGCGGGAACTCCGCTGGAGGGCTCGTCACACGCCGGCGACGCACCGTTCCTCTTCGTCGCGGTCCTGCCGCTGCTCGCCGCGATCGTGCTGGCCGAGCTGACCTCGGGGGGCATGGACGCCAAGGCGGTCGCCATGCTCGGCATGCTCGCCGCGGTGGGCGGTGCTCTGCGTGCGCTGGGGCCCGGGGTGGCCGGTCTCGAGCCGAGCTTCGCGGTCATCATCCTGGGCGGCCGCGTCTTCGGCCGCGGTTTCGGGTTCGTGCTGGGTGCGACGACACTGCTCACCGGTGCGCTCATCACCGGCGGAGTGGGCCCGTGGCTGCCGTTCCAGATGATGGCCGCCGGATGGGTCGGGTTCCTGGCAGGCTGCCTCCCCCGCAGCCGCGGTCGGGTCGAGCTGCTCGTCGTCGGGGCCTACGCCGCACTCGCGGGCCTCGGCTTCGGCCTGATCATGAACATCTGGTTCTGGCCGTTCGTGTCCTACGGTCCGGAGGTCTCCTACGTCGCCGGTGACGCCCTGGCCGCGAACCTCGGGCGCTACGCCGTCTTCTACCTCACGACGTCGCTGCTGTGGGACCTCGGTCGCAGCCTGATGACACTGCTCGTCGTGCTCCTCGCCGGCTCCTCCCTGCTGCGGGCGCTGCGCCGGGCCGGGCGTCGCGCCGCATTCGACGCCCCCGTCGTCTTCGAGCGCTGATGGACGTCCTGCTGCTCGGCACCGGGTCCGCCGACGGGTGGCCCAACCCGTTCTGCTCGTGTGCGTCGTGCTCCGCCGAGCGCTCCGCGGGCCGAATGCGCGGGCAGACCTCTGCGCTGGTCGACGACCGGCTGCTCCTCGACTGCGGCCCCGAGACTCCTCGTGCCGCCGAGCGCTTCGGCGTCGACCTCAGCAGGCTCCGGCACGTCCTGATCACCCACCAGCACCCCGACCACTGCTCCCCGGCGTTCCTGCTGTTCCGCTCCTGGGTCGGCGACGGACCGCTCGACGTGATCGGGCCACCCGACGTCGTGGAGGCGTGCCGGATGTGGGTCGCCCCCGACTCCCCGGTGCGCTTCGTCGCGGTCTCTCCGGGCGACCGGCTCCGCCTCGGCGACTACGACGTGCGCGTGCTCGCCGCCCGCCACGGCGCCGAGGGGGCAGCGGTGCTGTACGACGTGGCCGCCGAGGGGCGCCGACTGCTCTACGCCACCGACACCGGGCCGCTCCCCGACGCAACGCTCGATGCGGTGGCCGGCGCAGCGTTCGACCTCATGCTGATGGAGGAGACCTTCGGGGACCTCGCCGAGCACGACACCGACCACCTCCACCTCGACACCTTCGCCGAGCAGGTCGCCCGACTGCGCGCGAACGGCGCCGTCACGGCCGCCACCGACCTGGTCGCCGTGCACCTCTCGCACCACAACCCGCCCACCCCCGAGCTGGGCAGAAGGCTCGCCGACTGGGGCGCCCGCGTGGTCGACGACGGCGCGCTGCTCGCCCTGAGGCACGAGGTGGCCGAGGCAGACCCCTCCGCGCGTCGGGGGCCAACCGTCGTCGGCCAGCACCTGCGGACCCTCGTCCTCGGCGGCGCCCGCTCCGGCAAGTCGCGGGAGGCCGAGCGGATCCTCGCAGCTCAGCCGGAGGTCACCTACGTCGCCACGTCCTACCCGGTCGGGACCGATGACGAGTGGGACGAGCGGATACGCCGGCACCGCGCCCGCCGTCCCGCGTCATGGCGCACCGAGGAGACCCTCGACCTCGTCGGGCTGCTCGCTGTGGAGGGCGGCCCGCTCCTCGTGGACTGCCTCACGCTGTGGCTCACCCGAGTCATGGACCGGCACGGCGCCTGGGACGACGACGTGTGGGCGACGCGGGCCGAGAAGGCCGTCGCGACCGAGATCGACGAGCTCGTCGCCGCCTGGCGGACCACCTCGCGCCGGGTGGTCGCGGTGAGCAACGAGGTCGGCCAGGGCGTGGTGCCCGACACTGCTTCGGGCAGGCGCTTCCGCGACCTGATGGGCCGCCTCAACACCCGCATCGCCGCGGAGAGCGAGGATGTCCGCTGGTGCGTGGCGGGGCGGGTGACCACGCTGTGAGCCCCTCGTCGGGCGCCGTGACGAACGCGTTGCGCCTGGCGCTCGGCACGCTCACCGTCATCCCGACGCCGCCTCCGAGCCAGGTGGACCGGCGGACCGGCTCCTGGGCGATGACGCTCGCGCCGCTCGTGGGCGCGGCGCTGGCCGTCCTCGTCGGGCTCTTCCTCGGGCTTGTGGGCCGCGCCGGCGCCGGGGTCGGCCCCGCGACGGCCGCTGTGCTCGCCATCGGCCTGCTGGCGGTGCTGACCCGGGCGATGCACCTCGACGGCCTCGCCGACACCGCCGACGGCCTGGGGTCCGGCAAGCCCGCCGACCAGGCGCTCGAGATCATGCGCCGCGGCGACGTCGGGCCCTTCGGCGTGGTCACCCTCGTCCTCGTCCTGCTCGTCCAGGTGTTCGCTCTCGCGGAGCTCGTCGCCGCCGGGCTCGGGTTCCCCGCCCTGCTCCTCGCTCTGGTGGTCAGCAGGCTCGCGCTCCCGCTGCTGTGCTCCCGCGGCGTGCCGGCTGCCCGTCCCGACGGGCTCGGACAGGTCGTGGCCGGGTCGGTGAGCCGCGGCCGGCTGGCGATCGCCGTCCTCGTGTCGGCGGGGGCGCTCATGCCTCTGTCGTTGGTCTCTCCCGGGTGGGACGCCCTGGGGTCGGGAGTGGTGGTTCGGGCCGGAGTGGTGGCCGGTCTCGCCCTCCTCGCGGCCTGGCTCCTCGGGCGTCGAGCGGTCCGCCGTCTCGGCGGGGTCACCGGCGACGTGCTCGGTGCCGGCGTGGAGGTCGCGTTCACCGTGGCCCTGGTGACCCTCACGCTGCTCACCTGAGACGGCCGCGCGCCCGGCGTACTCCTGCGGGCGGGTCCACCCGGGCCGGGGTAGTCCGTGAGCAAAGTGCTGTCACCGAGGGGCCGGGACGACGTTCTGCTCACGGACTACTCCGCGCGGGCGCCCCGCGACTCAGCTCTCCCGGACGCCGGGAGTGACGAACGGCGGCTTGGTGACGGTGAAGACCTCCCGTCGGCCGCGTACGTCGACCGACACCTCGGCCCCGTCGGTGACCTGGGAGGCGACGAGGGCGAGGCCGACGCCCTGCTTCAGGGTCGGGGAGAAGGTTCCGGAGGTGACCTCGCCGACCGGCACGTCCGCGGCGAGGAGGACCCGCATGCCCGGACGCGGGATCGCCCTGCCGTTGGCGACGATGCCACGCAGCCGACGCTTCGGGCCGGTCTCCCTCTCCGCGACGAGGACCGACCGGCCCCAGAACGCGTCCTTCTTCCAGCCGACCGCCCAGCCCAGGCGCGCCTCGTTCGGCGAGACGTCGCGGGTGATGTCCTGACCGTGCAGGGGGTAGCCCATCTCGGTGCGCAGGGTGTCTCGGGAGCCGAGGCCGCACGGGGTGAGACCGTGCTCCTCCCCCGCCTCGAAGAGCCTGTCCCACACCGCGCCGACCACCTCGTCGGGCACGACGAGCTCGTAGCCACGCTCGCCGGTGTAGCCGGTGCGGCACACCACGACCGGCGTGCCGTCGAGGTCGGCCTCGACGAAGGACATGTAGTCGTGGCCGACGGGGAAGCCGATCGCCTCGAGGACCTCGTCGGACCTCGGACCCTGGACGGCGAGG
>DATHVS010000115.1:0-9932 GCA_035461195.1 Nocardioidaceae bacterium | reverse complement strand
CGTGGCAATCGGAACCTTCGGCGTCACCTCCGGCCAGGCGCTGGCCGGCGTCGTCGGGCCCTTGATCGAAGTCCCGGTTCTTGTTGCACTGGTCTATGTGGCCCTCTGGGCCCGCAAACGCTACTTCGCCCCCGCCGCCGTCGTGCGCTGAACTTTCACCCCGTCAAACCACAGGAGACCCGAATGACCGCCGAAACCGCCAAGAAGCCTTCCGTCCTGTTCGTCTGCGTCCACAACGCGGGCCGCTCCCAGATGGCCGCCGCGTTCCTCACTAGCCTGTCCGAGGGCGCCATCGAGGTCCGTTCCGCCGGCTCCCAGCCCGCCGACAAGGTCAACCCGGCTGCCGTCGAGGCCATGGCCGAACTCGGCATCGACATGTCAGCCGAGATCCCCAAGGTCCTGACCACCGAGGCCGTCAAGGAATCCGACGTCGTCATCACCATGGGCTGCGGCGACACCTGCCCGATCTTCCCCGGCAAGCGCTACGAGGACTGGGTGCTCGACGACCCGGCCGGCAAGGGCGTGGACTCCGTCCGCCCGATCCGCGACGAGATCCGGGGGCGCGTGGTCGCCCTGCTCGAGTCGCTCGACGTGCCGGTGCGGGCCTGAGCACCTCGACCGATCATCGCCGCGACGTCGTCGTCATCGGCGGCGGCCAGGCGGGCCTCGCAGCCGGGTTCTACCTGCGGCGGGCCGGCGTGGACTTCGCGGTCCTCGACGCCGCGCCCGCGCACGGTGGGGCGTGGCGGGAGATGTGGCCGTCGCTGCGGACGTTCTCGCCGACGGCGTACTCCTCCCTCCCTGGCTGGATGATGCCCGCGTGGACCGCCGACGACGGCTACCCGCTCGCAGGACACGTCGTCGACTACCTGACCCGCTACGAGCAGCGCTACGACGTCCCTGTGGTGCGGCAGGTGCGGGTGAGCCGGGTCGAGCGGGACCCCGACGGCCTGGTGGTGCGGACCGACGTCGGCGCCTGGTCCGCCCGGGCGGTGCTCAGCGCGACCGGGACCTGGTCGACGCCGTTCCTCCCGGCGTACCCGGGGATGGCGGACTTCGCCGGTCGGCAGCTGCACACGTCCGGCTACCGGGACAAGCAGGAGTACGCCGGCCGGCGGGTCGTCGTGGTGGGCGGGGGCAACTCGGCCGCGCAGATCCTGGCCGAGGTCTCCGAGGTCGCCGACACGACCTGGGTGACGCTGCGGACTCCCCGCTTCCTCCCCGACGACATCGACGGGCACGACCTGTTCGCCATCGCCACGCAGCGGCGTCGTGAGCTCGACGCGGGGCGCGGCGACGGCGCGGGAGTGATGGGCTTCGGCGACATCGTCATGGTGCCGTCGGTGCGCGAGGCGCGGGAGCGGGGCGTGCTGCGCGCAGAGCCGATGTTCGACCGGCTGGTGCCGCACGGCGTGGTCTGGGGTGACCGCATGCTCGAGGTGGACACGGTCATCTGGTGCACCGGGTTCCGGCCTGCCCTGTCCCACCTGGCGCCGCTCGGGCTGCGGGACGCCGCGGGGCGGATCGCGACCCGGGGGACGCAGGCGGTCGGCGAGCCGCGGCTGCACCTGCTCGGCTACGGCGACTGGACCGGACCCGCGTCGGCGACCCTCATCGGCGTCGGGCGACCCGCGCGCGACGCGGTGGCAGCGATCAGCGCGCTGCTGCGCGACTGAGAGCCAGGGCTGAGGCCAGGGTCACCACGACGAGGGCGACGAGCGCTCCGTCGTAGGAGCCGGTGGCGGTCCGCGACGCTCCCACGGAGACCGGGCCGGCGACCTTGGCCGCCGCGAGCGCGAGGCCCATCAGCGCCGAGACGGTCGCGAAGCGCCCGACACCGTACGCCTCCACCACCAGCGCCGGCCGGGCGATCGTGCCCACCCCGAAGCCGAGGCCGAACAGCACCACGAACACCACCGCGGCGGTCGCGCTGGACGGCGCCGCCAGGAGTACGACGGCCGCTGCCGCCTGGACCGCGAAGACGCCGGAGGTGACCCGGGCGGTGCTGATCCGGGCGAACAAGCCCGTCACGACGAGGCGACCCGTCACGCTCAGGGCGCCCAGGGCCCCTGTCGCGGCGGCGGCGAGACCCAGCCCGTGCCCCTGCTCGCGCAGGAACGGGAAGAGGTGGACCGAGACACCGATGACCGCCAGGGTGTGGAGCGCGAATGCCAGGGTCAGCCACCGGAAGCGCAGGTCGGCCCACATGTCGCGGGCGGTCGCTCCGATGCCGCCCGTCGCGGGGGCCGCCTCCGCGCGCGGAGGCCCGTCACCGTCCGGGGCGAGGCCCAGGTCGGCGGGGTCGCGGCGGAGCACGAGGGCGTGGGGCAGGACCGTGGTCACGGCCAGCACGCCGGCGAGCACGAGCAGGGCGTCGCGCCACCCCACGGCGTGCTCGAGCGCCGCGGCGGTGGGCACGAAGATCGTCGAGGCGAACCCGGCGACGACCGTGATCACCAGCAGGGCACGTGCACGGCGCCGGTCGAACCACCGCACGACCACCGCGAACGCCGGCTCGTAGAGCACCATCGACCCGGCGACACCGAGGCCCGCGAAGACGGCGTAGAGCTGCCAGGCCTCCTGCACCTGCGACCAGGAGACGACCACCGCGACCGCGAGCACGGAGCCCCAGGACATCAGGCCGCGACCGCCGTGCCGGTCCAGCCGCCGGCCCACGGCGAGCGCGCTGACCCCCATGACGACCAGGGCCAGGGAGAACGCTCCCGAGACGGTCACCGTCGAGACCCCGAGGTCGCGCTGCATCGGCACCATGAACACCGAGAACGCGTAGTAGAGGATCCCCCAGCTGACGGTCTCGGTGACGGCGAGGACACCGACGATCCGCCAGCCGTAGAAGGTCCGGACGTCTCCCGACCCGATCGCCAGGCCGGTCGGGCCGGGAAGCACCTGCCGGGTCGTCACGAGCAGCAGCCGCCGCCACCGGCCGGCTGCAGCAGGTCGAGGCGGCGCCCGCCCACGCCGGTGGCGAAGCCCTGGGGCACGAGCCCCTCGGACAGCGGGCGGTGGTGCTCGTCCTCCGTCTCCCGAGCGGCGGGGGCGGGGGCACCGCAGCACCCACCGTCCACCGCGTCGTCGGTCAGCGGGAGGCTCGCCGAGCACACGCCCGTCTCGGGGAGGACCAGCTCGACCGCGTCCGCCGCCTCGAGGTCCCCGGCCAGGGCCGCCGCGATGGAGCGCACCTGCTCGTTGCCGGTCGTGATGAGGAACGTCGGGGCGCGTCCGTAGGACTTCATGCCCACCACGTAGAAGCCGGGCTCGGGCTGCTCGAGGTCACGGTGGCCGTGCGGGGGCACCGTGCCGCAGGAGTGGAGCTCCGGGTCGATCAGCGGCGCCAGCCTCGAGGGAGCCTCCAGGCCCGGATCGAGGTCCAGGCGCAGCTCGGAGAGGACCGACAGGTCGGGCCGGAATCCGGTCGCCGCCGCCACGGCGTGGAGGCCGTCGAGGGTCCGGGGCCCCGCGGCCGTCGTACCCGTCACCGACACCGTGACACCATCAGGTGCGACCGTCAGTGACTCGGTGGCGAACCCGCGGACCAGCTCGATCCGCCCGGACGCCACCAGGGAGCGCAGGTCGGTCCCGAGCCTGCCGCGGGCCTCGAGCTGGTCGGCATCGCCGCCGCCGAACAGCCGGTCGGGCGACGGAGCGCGGATCGCCCAGACGATCTGCGTCCCCGGCTCCTCCTGGGCGAGCGCGGCGAGGTTCAGCAGGGTGTTGGCGGCCGAGTGACCGAGGCCGACGACGAGCGTACGTCGACCGGCGAACCGTCCTCGGTCGCGACCCAGGACGTCGGGAAGGGGGCCGACCATGAAGCCGCGGGCGTCCTCCTCGCCGTGTGCCGGGAGTCCCGAGCCGCCGAGCGGGTTGGGGCGCCCCCAGGTGCCGGAGGCGTCGATCACCGCGGCGGCCAGGTGGTCCTCGACGCCGTCGCCGGTCTCCACCCGGACCACGAAGGGTCGCTCCTCGCGGCCGGTGGTGCGGGTCTTGTCGAGCCCTTGGCGGCTGACCGCGACCACCCGGGAGCCGGTGCGGACCACCTCGGGGCCGAGGGCGGCGGCGAGGGGGCGGAGGTACTCGGAGACGATCTCGGCGCCGGTCGGGGGGAGGTCCTCCTCCGGCTGCGCCCACCCCGTCTCGACGAGAAGGTCGCGGGCGGTGGGGTCGACGATCCAGCGCCACGGGGTGAAGGTGCGGATGTGGCCCCAGTCGGTCATGGCCGCGCCGACGTCGGGGCCCGCCTCGAGCACCCGGGCGTCCAGGCCGCGGGCGCGCAGGTGGGTGGCCGCCGCGAGGCCGACGGGGCCGGCTCCGATGACGACGACGGGTGGCCGCGAGAGGTTCATGTGCTGCTCCTGGTGTTCGATGAGGCCCGAGGCAACTGATTAGACAGATGTCGAATACCTGAACTGTAGAACCTCTTCGATATTTGTCAAGGAGGTGGCAGACTGAGGACATGCCCAAGCCGCTGCCGCTCCTCGACGACACCGCACCCCTGTGCTGCGCCCCGCTCGACGACACCGCCGGGACGATCTCCGCGGAGGACGCGGTCGCGCTCGCCCGAAGGCTCAAGGCACTCGCCGACCCCAGCCGGCTGCGGCTCGTGTCGATGATGCTGCGCCGCCCCGAGCACGAGGCGTGCACCTGCGACCTCGCACCGTTCGTGCAGCTGTCGGAGCCGACGGTCAGCCATCACCTGAAGCAGCTCTACGACGCCGGGCTGGTCACCAAGGAACGGCGCGGCATGAACGTCTACTACCGAGTCGTCCCCGGCGCCGTGAAGGCAGTGGCCGACGTACTCACCCTCGACTGCTGCTAGTCACCCCGCGCGGCAGACGCGCCGGGTCGGAGGGTTTGAGCGCGGCAGACGCGCCGGGTCGACTGTGCTCAGTCTCGCCGCTGGTTGGGGATCTGCGGACTGTCCGCACCACTGAGCCCGAGGAGCTGGTCGACCTGCTCCTGGCTCAGCGTGGCTTCCGACTCGCTGGCGGCGATGATGAGGTTGGTGGTCAGCTCGACCTCTGCCAGGAGCTCGGCGTCTTCGAGGGGGACGTTGAGCTTGTCGTCCACGACGCTGCTCCTTTCCTGCATGACCATGACTCTACCCATCAAGTTCGTCCCGTCAGCCGAATCCTTGCGCTCTCCCCCGTGCTGACCATTGTCGCGGAACGGACTTGCTTCTACCCATAGTCATTCCGGACAAAACGAGGAGGCCCCGACGGATTCCGTCGGGGCCTCCTGTCACGTCTATGGACTAGACGTTCCTCTCAGGAATCAGAGAGGGCGGACGTTCTCCGCCTGCGGGCCCTTCGGGCCCTGCGTGACGTCGAACTCGACCTTCTGGTTCTCGTCCAGGGACTTGTAGCCCTGGCTCTGGATGGCCGAGTAGTGCACGAAGACGTCGTCGCCGCCGTCCTCCTGCGCAATGAAGCCGAAACCCTTCTCGGCGTTGAACCACTTGACAGTGCCCTGAGCCATGCTCACTTACTCCTCTAACGGGGCTTGAGACCGCCACTTCGGCGGCCCCGCACCAGATGCGGGTGAAACGCCGTGCCCCCTCGAAAAGCATTGAGCTACTGAGAAGAAACGCCGTCGGATCACAAACTCCGCGGGCGTAACCTGCTGGAACTTGCACCTGGTGCGTTGCCGACACTACCAACTAACGCCGCCGAAACCGATACTGATGCGCGAAGACGTGTCGGGCGTCTCCTCCGGCCGGCGGGACCTTCGGCCTCTATCGACCGCGATGGTCCCGGCGAAGTGGGTGCTGCAGCCGCCCCGGCCCTAGGCTCGGGCGCATGGGTAGGAGCGTCTACATCGCCTCGGTCGAGGGGTTCACCGGCAAGTCCACGGTCGCGCTCGGCGTCCTCGAGCAGCTCTCGCGCCGCGTGGAGCGGGTCGGCGTCTTCCGGCCGATCGTGCGGGCCGACGTCGCCCGGTTCGGCGGCCGCGACTACGTGCTGGACCTCCTGACCGCCCACGAGTCGGTGAGCCTGTCCTACGACGAGTGCGCGGGCGTGACCTACGACGAGGTGCACGCCGACCCGACGGCTGCCCTCGACGAGATCGTCGAGCGCTACCACGAGGTCGCAGAGAAGTGCGACGCCGTGGTCGTCGTCGGCAGCGACTACACCGACGTGGGCACACCGACGGAGTTCGCCTACAACGCCCGCATCGCCGCGAACCTCGGCGCCCCCGTCCTGCTCGTGCTCAACGGGGCCGCACGGACCGCCGAGGACCTGCGCACGGTCACGGAGATGGCGGTGACCGAGCTCCACGCGAACCACGGCACGCTGTTCGCGGTCGTCGCCAACCGGGTCGACGCCACCGACGTGGCCAAGGACGTCGAGGCGCTGTGCACCGACGACGTGCCGGCGTTCGCCATCCCCGAGGAGCCCCTGCTGAGCGCTCCCTCGGTCGGCGACCTGCTGGGTGCAGTCGACGGCACCCTCGTCAGCGGCGACGCGTCGCTGCTCAACCGCGAGGTCACGGGCCTGGTGGTCGCCGCGATGACCATGCCCAACGTGCTCGACCGGCTCGTCGAGGGCGCGGTCGTGGTCACCCCCGGGGACCGGCCCGAGGTCGTCCTCGGCGTACTGATGGCCCACGCCTCGCCGACCTTCCCGCAGATCTCGGGGATCGTGCTCAACGGCGGCCTGCCGCTGCCCGAGCAGGTCGCGCGCCTCATCGAGGGCCTCGGGGTGACGATGCCGATCATCACCACCGACCTCGGCACCCATGCCGCCTCCACGGCGCTCACGGCGGTCCGCGGCCGGCTCACCAAGGACGCGCCGCGCAAGGTGGCCACCGCCTTGGCGCTGTTCGGCCGCAACGTCGACGGTGACGCCTTGCTCGACCGGCTCGAGGTGGCCCGCAGCGAGGCGGTGACGCCGCTGATGTTCGAGCACCAGCTCATCGACGACGCCGTCGAGGACCGCCGGCACATCGTGCTGCCGGAGGGCGAGGAGGAGCGGATCCTGCGAGCTGCCGACATCCTGCTCCGCCGCGGCGTCGCGGACCTGACCCTCCTGGGCGACCCGATCCAGATCAGCGCCCGCGCGGCCTCCCTCGGGGTGGACGTCTCCCGCGCGAGGCTGCTCAGCCCGCTCGACGAGGAGCTCGGCGAGCGGTTCGCGCAGGAGTACTTCGAGCGCCGCAAGCACCGCGGGGTCGAGCTCGAGGAGGCCCGCACCACCGTCACCGACGTGTCGTACTTCGGCACGATGATGGTGCTGCTCGGCCTGGCCGACGGCATGGTCTCGGGCACGACCCACACCACGGCCCACACGATCCGCCCCGCGCTGGAGGTCGTGAAGACGCTGCCGGACGTCTCGGTCGTCTCCTCGGTGTTCTTCATGTGCCTGGAGAACCAGGTCCTCGTCTACGGCGACTGTGCGGTCAACCCCGACCCGACCGCGGAGCAGCTCGCCGACATCGCGATCTCCTCGGCCAAGACGGCCGGCGCCTTCGGGGTCGAGCCGCGCGTCGCGATGCTGTCCTACTCGACCGGCGCGTCGGGGAGCGGCAGCGACGTGGAGAAGGTGAAGCAGGCGACCGCTCTGGTTCGCGAGCGCGCGCCCGAGCTGCCCGTGGAGGGGCCGATCCAGTACGACGCGGCGATCGACGTCGCCGTGGCGCGCACCAAGCTCCCCGACTCGGAGGTCGCGGGGCGCGCGACGGTCTTCATCTTCCCCGACCTCAACACCGGCAACAACACCTACAAGGCCGTGCAGCGCTCGGCCGGGGCCGTGGCGGTGGGGCCGGTGCTCCAGGGCCTACGCCGGCCGGTCAACGACTTGTCCCGAGGGGCCACGGTCCGCGACATCGTCAACACGGTGGCGATCACCGCCATCCAGGCCCAGCACGTCCCGACGGAGGCGGTCCGGTGAACAGCGTGGTCCTGGTGCTCAACGCGGGCTCGTCGTCGCTGAAGTACAGCCTGGTCGAGGGCGACAGTGGCGAGTCGCTCGCGGGTGGCCTCGTCGAGCGGATCGGCGAGACAACCGGTTTGTTG
This sequence comes from Nocardioidaceae bacterium, assembly GCA_035461195.1. GTDB lineage: Bacteria > Actinomycetota > Actinomycetes > Propionibacteriales > Nocardioidaceae > Nocardioides_C. Next base: position 1,903 of record DATHVS010000115.1, on the reverse strand, counting down.
ACCCACAGGACACCCTCGGGCGAGAAGCGCCTCGAGCAGCCCTTCGCCTCCCACGAGGACGCGTTGAGCGCGGTGCTCGAGACCTTCGAGACCCAGGGACCCGGCCTCGACGAGGTGGACGTGGCGGCCATCGGCCACCGGGTGGTCCACGGCGGCGACCGGTTCGCCGACCCCGTCCTCGTCGACGACGACCTCCTGGCCGCGGTGCGCGACCTGGTGCCGCTCGCGCCGCTGCACAACCCCGCGAACCTCGAGGGCATGGAGGTCGCCCGGCGGCTCTTTCCCGACCTGCCCCAGGTCGCCGTCTTCGACACGGCCTTCCACCAGACCCTCCCGCCGCGGGCCTACACCTACGCCGTCCCGCGCGCCTGGACCGAGGAGCACCGGGTGCGTCGCTACGGCTTCCACGGCACCTCCCACGCGTTCGTGTCTCGCGAGGCCGCGCGGATGCTGGGACGGGAGCCCGAGGAGGTCAATCTGATCGTCCTCCATCTCGGCAACGGCTGCTCCGCGACAGCGGTCGCCGGTGGCCGCTCGGTCGACACGTCGATGGGCATGACCCCGCTCGAGGGCCTCGTGATGGGCACTCGGTCCGGCGACGTCGACCCCGCGCTCCATGCCCATCTGAACCGTCGGCACGGCTGGAGCCTCGAGGAGATCGACCGAGCCCTCAACCGGGAGTCCGGCCTCAAGGGCATGTCCGGTGAGAACGACTTTCGCGAGCTCGAGCAGATGATGGCCGCCGGCGACGCGGCGGCCCGGCTGGCCTTCGACGTGTACTGCTACCGGATCCGCAAGTACGTCGGCGCCTACACCGCCGTGCTCGGCCGGGTCGACGCGATCGCCTTCACCGCCGGGGTCGGCCAGCACTCCCCGGAGGTGCGGGAGGCCTCACTCAGCGGGCTGGAGACGTGGGGCGTCGAGATCGACGCCGAACGCAACACCGCCGCCACCGGCCGGGTGCCGGCCGTGGTCTCGACCCCCGTGAGCCGGGTCGCGGTCCTGGTCGTGCCGACCGACGAGGAGTGGGAGATCGCACGGCAGTCGCTGGCCGTCGTACGCCGCTGAGCGCCGCCTGTCGGGCGACCGAGCAGGTCGGCCCAGGGGCAATCACAGGAAAACCCCACGCCACACGGGCCACTTTGCTTACGGTGTCAAGGGCGACACGCCGCCCATGTCCGACACCGCCTACACCCCCCAGGGCGACTCATGACTCCCCCCCTCACCCGTCTCGCGGCCCTCCTCGGAGCCGTGGCGCTCCTCATCGCCGGGCTCCCCGCTCTCACGGCCTCGGCTGCAGCTGTCGAGGACTACGCGGCGTACGACCCCCAGTCGCACTGCGTCGACAAGGTCCTCCCCGGCACCGACTTCCTGCTCCGCTTCCTGGTGCGCGAGCACCCGGGCACGCGCTACACCTCGACGCTGCGCGCCTGCAGCAGCTCGACGTCGGAGCACCAGGACGGCCGAGCGCTCGACTGGGGAGTCGACGCCGATATCCCGCGCGAGAAGGCGATCGCCGACGCGTGGCTGCAGAAGATCTTCGCCACCGACAAGCAGGGCAACCGCCACGCCTTGGCCCGGCGCATGGGCATCATGTACGTGATCTGGGACGACCACATCTACAGCGCCTACAACGGCTTCGAGCAGCGGCCCTACCAGCCGTGCGAACGGCTCCGGGACTGCTCCAAGACCGCCCGGCACCGCGACCACGTGCACGTGTCGCTGTCCCGGGCCGGAGCCGCTGCGCAGACCTCGTTCTACCGCGCCCGCAACGTGCCGTCGGTGCCGGTCCTGCGCCCTGGCACCATCCAGCTCGACCCGGTGAGCACCGCCGAGGTCACCTTCAAGGTCCCGGCCACCGGGAGCACGGTCAGGACCGACTTCAAGCTCACCCGCGGCGTGC